>JAGKXA010000177.1 GCA_021151615.1 Cellvibrionaceae bacterium
CGCATGGCGTAATCGCCTGAACCGAACAAACGCACCATGCCCACGCCAGGCACCTTGGCCAATTCATCCTTAATATTCATCAAGGCATAGTTGCGCAAGTAAAGCTCGTCGTAACTTTTATCGGGCGAAATTAAGTGTACCACCATGGTTAAATCGGGCGAGCTTTTAACCACAGTTACACCGCGCTGACGGGTGACATCGGGCAAGCGCGGCAAGGCTTGCGAAATACGGTTTTGCACCATTTGCTGGGCAAGGTCCGGGTCAGTGCCGATCCTGAAGGTTACGGTTAAGGTTAAGCGCCCATCGGTAGTCGCTTGTGAAAACATGTACAACATATTTTCAGTACCAGCGAGCTGTTCTTCCAAGGGTGTTGCAACGGTTTCCGCAATGACCTTCGGGTTAGCACCGGGATAAGATGCATTGACAACGACAGACGGTGGCGAGACTTCGGGATATTCCGAAATAGGTAATTGGAACATGGCGATAAATCCGCCGATAAAAATCAGCAGTGAAATCACACCGGCAAAGATGGGGCGATCCACAAAAAATTTGGAGATATTCATAGTTGTACCTGCCAAGGCTTATGACGACCTGAATTTTTAACAGGATGAGTTTGGAGAGCACCGGTAAAAATTACCGGTGCTACTGATGCTCTTTCAAAAAACTAACTTAGATTTTTCGCGTCGGGCTCAATGAATTGACGCTACCTGCGTGTCTTCATCGTCCGATGGATCGGTTACTGCAAGGGTGGGATTCACGACACTTTTCGGTCGCACATGAGAGAGGCCATTTACAATCACTTTTTCGCCAGCATTAACACCGACTTGCACAACACGCTGCCCCTGGTAATGATCACCCAGGGTGACTTCGCGATAATTGGCAGTATTGTTTTCATCCACTACCAATACATATTTTTTACTTTGGTTGGTACCGATGGCGCGCTCAGGCACTAACAGCGCTTGCACTTTTTCTGCTGACCCCAAACGCACATTGGCAAACATACCGGCCGTTAATGCACCATCATTATTTTCAAAAATGGCGCGCGCACGAATGGTGCCACTTGCAGTATCCAGACGATTATCAAACGCATAGATGTGCCCCATATAGGTTGCTGAGGCATCACCCGCAAGAATCAACTCCACTGGCATAGCCTGTACATCTTTGGTGTTGCGCACCAGTTGCACATAAGTGGCTTCATCGACATTAAATTCGGCGTAGAGCTTGTCGTTAGCAACAATTTGGGTGAGCACGGGTGCATTTACACCAGCATCCACTACGTTACCCACGGTGAGTTCGGCGCGACCAACACGACCGGAAATAGGTGCACTGATATGCGCATATTCCAGATCCAGCTTGGCTTGGTTTAATGCGGCATCGGCCTGCTTCACATCCGCTTGCGCCACCTGATGGGCGCTTAACGCCGAATCATAAACACTTTGCGATACCAGCTTCGCACCTATTAATTGTTCAGCGCGGGTGAGCTCATCCTGCGCGAGCTTGGCGCGCGATTGCGCCGTGGCCAGTTGCGCCTGGGCGCGCTGTACTGATGCCTGGTGTGGGCGCGGGTCGATCACAAACAATGGCTGGCCTTTTTTCACTTGCTGGCCCTCCGTAAACAGCACTTGCTGGATGGTGCCACTCACCAATGGCTTGATGGCAGCGCTTTCTACCGGCGCCAGACGGCCGGAGAAACCAGCCCAGGTACGGATCTCTTGGGGTTGCAAAACCACCACATCAACCGCCGGGGCGGGCGGTACGGAGGCTGGAGTAGCGGCATCTACACCAGCAATATAATGAACACTGGCAATACCCGTCAGTATGGCCAAGGCAGCATAGGTAACAATTTTTCGGGAAAGGATTGTGCTAGTCATGATGGGCTCCTGTTGCTCTTTAGCAAATTAATGGCGAGTTAAGCTCCCTTGGGAAAAACAAACACGGAGAGGTAAACCGGACATTTCGGCAAACTATACATACCGGTTGGTATGTTGGTCAACAGAATTTTTTCTCGATTGGATCAAACGGCGAATTTGCTCGCAACCCAGGATGTAAAAACCCAATGAAATCAAGGGATTTAGCCAGTTGCGTGATTTTGCGCGAGCCGGTATCTTGGTCATACCCCGGGTTTAGTGTGACTTTGTGCGATTGAAAAACATACCGCCCGGTATCATAATAACCCTAACGTTTGTACTTCTTTATCGACGAGCAATCTGTTTATGAACTCCCCCGACACACGCACACTGCTACTGGAAACCGCGCTGGATCTGATTTGGAACAGCAACTACAGCTCTGTGGGCGTTAACGAAATCTGCAAGCAAGCGGGTGTCACCAAGGGAAGTTTCTATCACCACTTTGAATCCAAAGCCGAACTTTTCTGCGAAGCCACCAATCACCACTGGGAACAAATTCGCCAGGACATGGATTGCATGCTCTCGCCCATTAACACCCCGCTCGAGCAACTGGAAAACTGGCTGCAATTTATTTATGTCAACAAAGTGGGGGAGGACAAAGACAATGTTCCCGGCTGCGCGTTTTTCAGCGCAGGCATGCAAGCCGGTTGTTGCGAGCCACGCATTACCGAAACCCTGCAACTCATGACCGAGCGCGGCGCCAAATACAATCAGGCATTGGTACGCAGCTTGTTGAGCGGAAATTATTTAAACGAACAAAAAGATATAGAGCAGACCGCACGTTTGATGCAGCAATATGTGCAAGGTTTGATTACCCATGCACGCGTAACGCGCAATATTGATAATGTAAGAAGTGATTTACCCACCGCAATTTATCGCCTGATTGGCCTAAAACCGGAATTCTGGTTTAGCGCAAAACCGACTTGGCCGAGCAAGGGTTTATAAACGGAAAATTCCAAAAAAAGGCAACCCCAAATGGTCAATGCTGCCTTTTTCTAACTTCTAACTTCTAACTTGTTGAGCCTATTCCTCCGTTGGTGATTCACGGTTACCAATCAGAGCAGTGTAATTTTCGCGGTAATCTTCCATATGCTCTTTCAGATGCTCGCGAAAACGGCCGGCTAGATAATTGGTGGTGCCTTCAACATCCTCGGCAAATTCATTTTTATCCAGCGAGGAATGGGCCACCACAAAGGCGTTAAAACGCGCTGCTGCATTAAGCAAAGCAGCCGCAACTATACCGGGGTCAGCAGCATCGCAAGCTTCATTCGCCTGATTGATAAAGGCCTCGACCTGATTCCAATAAATATCTTCCTCATTTGTGCCAGACATACACACCTCCAGTTTCATTAGTGGGCGAATTATAAATAACAAAGCCCCCGCTGTCAGGCAACAGCGGGGGCTTTGTTAAACGAGCAACATCTACCTCGCTGATGCAAAGGGCTTAGCTTTGAAATTGGTACCGCGCAACTGTAATAGGGCTTTTCCGGATTTATCATTCAGCAACAAATTTTCATAGATGTGTACCAGATCCGCCTTGGTTACTTTTTTCAACGATGCGAGATAGCGATCACGCGCATCGAACGCATATTGCCCCTGCCAGAACTCCTTGGTATAGCGCGAGGCTTCCACGTAGAAATCAGTCGGTTTTTCCAACACATTGGCAATCAATGCTTGTTTTGCCTGTTCGATTTCCTGTTCATCGGTAGCTTTGAGCGTGGCCAGATAATCCTTGCGGAATTTATCCATGCGCGCCTTTATGCCGGGCAAATCGGTATTTGAGCTTTGTACCAACATTACAAAACCGGGAACATCATCCACCGGGTATTCAAAGCTGGTCACAACATAACCCAATTGCTCGTGGGTGCGCAGCTGCATAAAGAAGGCGTTACCAAACAATGCATTCAAAACTGCCAGTTGTGCTTGTTCATCATCGGATTTTTTGTTACCAAACCAGCCCTGCAATACCGCACTGTCCGCGAGATCTACATCACCGGTAGATTCGATAATTTTACCCACCGCTGGAATGGTGTATGAATTTACTGCGCGATTTTCCGGCAAGCGCGTGCCCGGCAAAATTTGTGCTGCTGTTTGCGCAAAATGCTTCACTTGGGCTTCACTGTAATTACCTACTGCAAATAGCCGCAAGAGTGCATTTTTCTTTACGGCATCCTGGTAGGCAATCAAATCAACCTTGGTAACAGCCCGCAGCGCTGTCAGTTGCTCATCGATGCTGTAACCATTTTTAACCGTCACGCGGCCCAAATCTCCAAACAGCTGACGGAATACATGGTTCTTTTTAGCGTTAAGCAGGTTTTTTTCCAGGCTGTCTTTCGCTTCCGCAAACCACTGATCAGAGATTGGCAACTCCACAAAATTTTTCAACAATTGAGTTAAGAGCAATTCATGCTTGGTAGTGTAACCAGAGATAAAAATACCCTGGGAATTGGTTATCGTCGATTGCAGTTCAACGCCCAGCGATGCACGCCCGGCGCGATCAATCAATGTCAGGTTTTGTTTATTGAACACTTCATTTAACAAGGATGACAACACCGCCTGACGTGGCGATAACTTGCCAAAATCGATATTTATTTGCAACGACAGCTGGCCTTTATCTTCGCGATAAAATTCCGGATGTGCCAGATAAGCCTCAACGCCCGGCTGACTAACCACCTGGTGCGGCTTGAGATAAGTGTTTTCTACAATCGGCGCTTGCTTATCGGTAAACAAATCGTTTAGCGGCGGCAAATTGAATTGATAGTTTTTCTCGAGCGAATCCCAACGTTTGAATTCTGCCGCACTGATATCGCGAATTGCATATTTACCATCAAAGAAAGGCACAGGTGTTTCGGCTTTTTCATCGGGGCCTATGTACCATACGCGCGCACTTTTTTCGTCGAGCTGTGCCAGTACTTTTTTAATGGCTTTAGCATCGTAGCGCTCGTAAACATATTCAGAGTTCAACAGGTTTTCAACCGGCAAATCAAATTGCGACATAGTCAAATCCACGGCTTGCTGCAATGGATCTGGCTTGGGGGCATTGGCAAAGTCTTTACTGCGCATCGCTTGCAATTCGCGGTAATAATTTTCATCCAGGCCTTTTTTCTTAATCAGCTCCACATAGGCGAAGATGGCGGCGATAATTTCATCCTGCTTTTGTACGCCGGCATCGGTTAAATCTGCCTGTACGCGCAAAAAGCCATCAGGCCCATAGGCTTCGCTATCAAAATAAGCCGTAAGGGTTTTCACCAAGCCTTGTACACGCAATTGCTCACCTAAAGTGCCCGGCTCTTCCGACGTCAGCAGGTTATGAACAAATTCATTAGGCTTCAAACGCCATTCAGCTTTGTTCGACTTTACCGGGAAATCCACATACAGGGATTTCAAATCCTTAATCGGCTTGTAGTGAATACTTTTGCCCAGTTCAGCTTTGGTCAGGCCGGGTACATCCACTTCTGGCAAGGGAATATTTTTATTGGGAATGCTGGAAAAATGTTTTTGCGCTAGAGCTTTTAACTCTGGCAAAGATTGCTTGCCTACCAAGGTTAACTTCATGATATTTGACGAATAGTAAGTATCATAAAATTTCTTCATTTCATCATTCAGCACCGACCCTGGTTTATCTTTCAAGGTATCCAGGTTGCCGATATTAAATTTGGAGCTGGGGTTATTTGGGCTAGCAGTAAAACCTTGCAACACAAATAAATTCCAGGGGTCTTGTGCTTTTTGCAATGACCATTCGTTGTTTACTGCATTGCGCTCCTTATCGCTGAAATGCGGATCAAAGGTTGGCTTCTTGAAATAATCACTAAAGCGATCCAACGCATCATCGAATTTTCCCGCATTAATTTGGAACATATAATTGGTTTTATCGTACGCGGTAAATGCATTGGTCATACCGCCATTGGCTTGGGTGTATTTCATAAACCCATCCGGCTCGGGATATTTTTCGGTGCCTAAAAACAACATATGCTCAAGGTAATGCGCCAGGCCCAATTGATCTTTGGGGTTATGTGCACTGCCCACCCCCACCGCTAACGAGGCAGCAGAATTTTCCAGGCTAGGGTCAGACACCAATACCACTTGCAAACCATTTGGCAACATCAATGCACCATACTGGCGATCATCGTTGGGGCTTTTAATGATCGCAACGTCTTCAAAGTTGCGAACAGCGGTAACAGTTGCCGGGGAAGATGCAGTTTGCGTAGTTTCGCAACCGGTAAGCGCAACGCCACCCAGCAACAAAATACTGAGCGCCAGTGCCGAATAGGATTTGGACATAATAGTTCCCTTTTGGAATTGATCGAACAGTTAAAAACCGCCAAAGCCTATCAGACTTTGGCGGCTCGCGCACGACGACGCAAACAAAGAATACAGATTTAAAATCGTTAATTTGTGAGGTCTTTTGACTATGGCGATGGAGACTGGTTCCCGGCTATATGAGCGTATGAAATGACGCCAATGGAATTTTCAACAGCAGTAACCCGGGAGATAAAATGGCGCTGGCTCTGCATGGTCGCACCCGAGCTTTCATCCTGCACTTCGCGATAGCGGGTAATCAATCGATTAGCCTGCTGTTGATAGCGCATGGAAACGGTATTTTTGAATTTAAAACCAACAACCAGAAAGATACGGCCCGAGCCTTTTTCCGTGAGCTGGCTCGCGAGGGGAATGCCCCTATCATTGATCCAGAGCTTGAAGGTGTGATTATATTTTTTTACGTATTTTCGAAAACTTTTATCAATTTTTTCCTGCGGCAAACTAAATGTCAGCAATCTGGCTCGCGCGTCCTCATATACACCCGGCGCCTCACCAACAAAGCGATAACTTGCGATTGCCAATTCCAATTGCGCCGCCGGGTAAATCAACTCGCGCCATTCCCAGTAATCAAATTGCCCTACGGCATTGAGCGCTGAGTTTTTAACATTTTCATCGGCGACTTTCGCCAACGCTTCCTTATGTAAAAGTGCAATAGTGTCGGGCGCGTACACCGCCCGCATGCCCTGTTCGCCATCTTCCAACCGCAACCTCAGCAGCCCTTCGCGATCAATCAACTCATGGCTTTCTCCACTGCGCCCAAATAATTTGAACTCCACATCAAGTGCAACGGGATCACTGGTTTGCAATTGTTTGAGGGCGGTGCGCAAATCAGACAGCCCATCCGCCAACGCCAGCAACGGTGCGATAAGCAAACCCGCCCCCAGCAATATTCTTGCAAAAGTATTCAACGAGCCCGACCTTACCATCTGAATTCCTATTTAAATCATTTAAGATTAGGCAGCCACAGCCCCATCCAGGCTCCAAATATTCCCAGCGCCATTGCCAGGCTTAAGATCACTAGCAAAGCACTCATCGCAATTTTGACTCGGGCACTGGCGGAATCCTGTGCCCGAAAATAACATTCAAGCACCAATAGCGGAATGACATATTGCGCAAACGCGATAAAGGTAACAAAAGGCCCGGTAAACGTATTGGGATCAAAACCCACTGGTGCCTGATGTATTACCAACCACAGCATTAAACCCACACGGAAAAACCAGACCGCACTGACCACCATAAACAAGCGCAATGCCCAGCGGCGATGGGTTTTAAAATCGCGCTGCATGGCTGCGCGCAATGCAACAGCGGCAAACACCAGAATCAAAAAAGCATCCAGACTTTGCGCAATCTGCAACACAACACCACCCACGGTGCCATGTACAAATAACATATATAAGCCGGCAATACTGGTGGCTACAACCGCCAGCAAATACACACGTCCACTCCAGCGATGGAAAGCAGGCAAGCGCGCGCGAATTTGTGGAATCAATTGCAGCGACCCAAGCAGCATAACAATTACCGCCAGTAGCAAATGCGCAGCTACCGCCGCATTACCAACTGAATCACCAGGCACATATCCGTGGGTTAGTTTTTCCGTCCACAAATGCAACTCACCGCGCGCAGCAGTACCGCCATAAAACAAAATCAAATAGCTGGCAAATAACCACTGCCCAAAAACTGCTGCAATAAACCAGACATTAGCCGCGAGCTCTAACGCCTTGCGGGCCGAGGGCGCAGAAGTTATCTTTTGATCCAAAACCAATTCACTCATAAATTTCTCCTTATTCAATGCTCTATCCGCACGATTGTAATTTTCCGCTTAAACTTAACCTGAACATGGTTGCTGCGCATCCACTCACCGCATCATTGCCAGTCGATTAATTATTTTCTGACAATTTTTCTTTAGCTAGCGGCAAACGGGAATCAATATTCATCGCCAACCGAAATCCTTCACCCAAGCTGCTCGCATTATCGCCACCTGTATGACCACGCATAAATAGCTGGCTACCCAAACCACTTAAACCGTAATTGCCGCCACGATGGATAAACATAGGTGTAGAACGTAGCAAGCCAAAAAAATACGTATTATCTTCACAGCCAGTTACCCAGGCGGAACCATCTATGGGTGCACCTATGTAATAGAAATGCTGGCAATCCTCCACCAGTTCACCAACATTACCAATCATGTCGTACAAGCCAAAGGCATTGGGTTTGTACATTCCCACCGCTGCCGTGTATTCAGCGTTATCGTTGCATTTCACACCAGGCCAATCGACACCCAAATCCCGCTTGAATGCCGCGGAGCCGGATTGATCAAACACATTGGCAAACTCACACAACTGCTGCTCATTATTACCAAAAAAGTAATTCTCCGTTGAACCAGCCCGCGCCGCATATTCCCACTCCGCCTCGCTGGGCAAACGATAAAGGTTGCCGGTTTTTTTTGATAACCACGCAGCATAGGCCTTGGCATCATCCCGCCCGATACACATTACCGGGTGATTCTCTGTGGGCGCATAGGCGGGTGAATTCCATTGGCCATCAACCATTTCAATTTCACTTGTACCCGCTTTTCTTTTCCAGCATTGCGTCCTGGCTTTATGATTGGTAGCCTCAACAAACTGTCGGAACTCCCTTACTGTCACTTCATAGCGGGAAAGCTGAAAAGTTTTTACCGTCACCGCGTGTGCAGGTGAGTGAAACACTTTGAAACCTTCACCACTATCGCTACCCATTGTGAATTTTCCCGCCGGGATATTAACCATTGAAGGCAGGATATATTCCTGCTCAGCAGCCAGATTAACCGACCACAACAGTAACGAGACCAAACAATATAT
>JAGKXA010000447.1 GCA_021151615.1 Cellvibrionaceae bacterium
CCTTTTATTATTTGTATTGATATTTCTTCTTGCGTTTTTTTCCGCTCATTAATACGTCCATGCACTTGCGAAAGTCGTGTTTCGATACTAAAAATTGTATTGCCAGGCGCCATATAATCCGCACCGAATAGCGCCTGGTATTGAGATAGCATCGGGACTTCAGAAGTCGCACCGGGAAAAGTCATGTCGTCAACGTTTTTTAACCAGACCAGTTCGCTTTTCCACACCAGGCCTCCTGTTGCATAATCCAGCCCCGCACCCACAATTTGGGTGCGCGTGTATTGCGGTGTAAAGATTGGCTCGCCGGTACTGCTGTTAAAGCGATCGAACTTAAGTGTTGAATTTTTGTTATATATTTCGCCAATCAATAGCGCCCAATCACCCGATGGAAAAGTACCTCGTCCATCCAACACCCACTCAGGGGTAAAATCATCGGGCTTGTGCGGATCATTTACTCGCGCACCCGTCGTGCGAAATTCGATGGATGAATCATAATCACTGCCCGGCAGGCCGATACGATTCGCCTGAAATGCATGCGTAACAGTCAAACCTATTTTGCTTTCACCCAGATCCCAAATAGCCTGGCTCAACCAAAGCGGCTCACGCGAACTGGAACTCAGCTCCTGTCCCCAACGCGAGCTATCACGCGGAGTCAGTTTATCGATCACATCAAACGCATCGGACATCCCGTAGGACACTACGTAATAACCATGCCTTAACCATACCTGCTGACTAATGTTCCACTGCAGATAGGTTTCCTGGGGGCGAATCCAGATATCTTTATTGTCATACTGATCTACCGGCACCGACTCTGCTCGAGGCTGCTGGTAATAGCGCACGTCTGCCTGCGCGCCGGTGAGCAGGAATATCGAATCGCTCAACCACCACTCACGCGACAACTTTAATAAATAGAGCTGCTCTACCAGCCCGGTATCGCGGCGATTAAACCCACTCCAACTATGACTTTCCGTAGCCGCACCCAGACTTGCCATCACACTTCCACGCCATCCGGTGTACCAGGCGTCAGTTTCAGTATCTGCCCCGCCCTGGCCGGTACTTGCACCAAAAATACTGTCATCGAACGCAAATACATTTGCGGTATTTCCAAGCAGCAGTAAACACGCGAATGACAGGTGCATTCCTGTCATCTGACGGTAAATTTGCGGTAAAACACAACGCAACCCTTTCATTCCAACCTCTAACTAAACCCGGTGATAAAACAATTTCCAACTCGTACGAGATTACTAAAGCGGCCAGGTGTGAGTAACTGTAAGATCTGACACGCTTGATCCTCTGCAAGTATTCCTTATCAACGGACAATAGCTTTCCGCTACGCCCATCCCAAAGGGATTGACGCACCTGAGTTAATGCTGCGAGAAAGGATGTTGTACGCGTTAGCAGGAACGCGGGCGCCAAAAATCAGCGCCCGGGAACGGCGGCAAATCAGGCAATGTTTTTCAACAATCCAGTCAATACATTACCTGGCCCCATTTCCACAAATGTCTCCACCTGAT
>JAGKXA010000178.1 GCA_021151615.1 Cellvibrionaceae bacterium
ACCTTGTTGTGGCGCCGCCTGACCGGCAAGCAATGACAACAAGGTCGATTTGCCGCTGCCGGATTCGCCCTGCAACAAATACTGCTGCCCTTTGCGCAAATGCAAACTTACGCCCTGCAACAAGGGCCGGGTTCCCTTGTAACCATAATGGAGCTGGTTGATATTTAATTCGGCATTCGCATCTGCTTGATTAACAGAAGCAAGCGCAGCCTGAGATGAACTGGATTCGACATTTAACAGCTCGCGAATTTCCCGCCACGAATACCAGGAGCGCACCAATTGTTGCGCAGAGTTGGCGATAGCATCCAGCGCGGCCCACACCAATAACACCACGCCCAAAAATACCACCAGCTGTGCAACAGAAAGCAGTGCAAACATAATCGCCACACACAATAAACCGCAGCTCACCGCCAACCAAGCACCGGGTAAAAATGCGTGCAAGCGTAGCGCGAATTTATCCATGACTAAGGATGCGCGCCAATAATCCTGCAAGCATCGCTCTTCCTCTTTGTGCCACTGTGCCGAATTGGATTGCAACAAACGGGTTCTATGGCCCTGCATCTGCGCGATGGTTAATTCACTTAAGTATTTGCGGTGATCTGCCCACACACCATAAGCGCGCTGAAACGCATTTACCCAGATAGCGCCCAGCAGCAATAAAATTACAATCAAACCGGCGAGCAGCCATTGTTGCAGCGCGAGTGCGAGTATTAAGCCCAGCAGCAAATCCAGGCTGGCATTGAGTGCGCCAAACACACCCGGCAAGGCATTGTGTTGCATACCATCGGCTTCCATCGCCTTACCTAATAATGCGGCCGGCCCCTTACCGTTTAACGCAGAGGGAGAAAGCCGCAAGGCGGCGTGCTGCAATTGCCGTTTTATTATTAGCCCCACGCGCACTTCCAAATGCGACTGGCAGTAGCGCCCCACTAACGAACAGCCGAGCATGCTGAGCATTATCAGCCCCCAGGTGAGCACCAGGCTGTGCGGCCAAAAACTATTGGCAAGCGCATAACCAAGCAAACCCACACTGGCCATCAGCAGTAGGCGCTGTACTATGTGCGCCCCCATAAAGCCAGCGACCAATAAAAGCCAGGGTTCCGCACGCAAGGCAGTTGTTAAACCTTGTTCAGCGCCGTGACGAATCAGCCAAAGATTGTTAACAGGTTTCAATGCATATTGCTGATGCGTAAGCTGTGCTTGAGTCGCCTCAAGACGTTTGCCTTTTAAACCCAGTTGTTGCAAAAGCTGTTGTGCTTCCAGCGATGCTGAATAACCGTAGAGTTCGCCGATAAATGACTCCAACACCTGCACGCGAACCCATTGATAACCGCCCGCAACAGCAAGCAATTTCACTTTGCCACTGCGCGCCGCTGCAATTAATAAAAAACGTTTTTCGCCCTTGATCGCAAGCTCAATAACACCCGGACTCAAGCGCTGCAAACTCAGTTTCAATTCACCAAAGGATGTATCACAAGGCATGGCCTCCAAACCCTGCACCGCTAAATAGCGGGGAATATCCGCACCGGATTCGATCACAGGCATGGCTCCGCGCACTGTCGTTTCGCGTACCGATGAACAAGCAAGGCGTTGCGCAAGAAAATCCAAACCACCGGATAAATTTTGCAAATCCCACAAGAGCGCATCCATCATTCAGCCACCTCGGCTAATTGCGCAGCCGTTTTTTGTTGGTGAGGAGTAGCCAACTCAAATTGCAATCCGCCCTGGGCAATTTTCAGCGAGTGCCATTGCTGATCCTGCAACAAGGTGTTTAACACTCGCTCTTCGCACTCGCGCAAGTGATTCAATGCCGATTGCGGCTGCTGCAATAAAGTATGAGGCGAAGAATCTTCCAGTAACTGGCCATTGGCAATGACCAGCACGCGCGGAAATTTGAGCGCTTCGCTAATATCGTGGGTGATACAAATCAGTGTTGCCCCGGCATGGGTGGTGCGAATTTTTTCCAGCAGTTGCTCGCGCGCCGGGCGATCCAATCCGCGACAAGGTTCATCCAATATCACCAGGCGCGGCTGCTCAACACCCAGGGCGCGACCAATGCGAACACGCTGCCCTTCACCACCGGAAAGACGTTTGCCATCTTCCCCCAGCGGTGTTTGCAAGCCCCGCTCCAAATGCGCCAGTAAAGTTCCCAAGCCCGCATCGGCAACGCGCCCTTGACCGTGATCATAATTGATGTTGTCGAGCAAACTTTTATTCCACAGTTGCACATTCGCATCTACCCACGCGGTGGATTTACGCAAATCCAGTAAAGCTTGCCCTGCAAGAGGTACAGCATCGACCAACAACTGGCCTTCACTCGGCGTTTTCCAACCGAGCAAGAGTTCACACAAGCTGGATTTTCCCGCACCGGATTCACCAACCACGGCGATGTGTTCGCCGGGCTTAATCGTTACATTAATTCCATTCAATACCGGGTGTCCGGCAACTACCAACGAAATATCCTTCATCGCTATAGCAACGCCCGCTGCTTTTTTTGCGGGCGCATGCGCTGCTACTGAATCTGTGTAGACATTTTTTTCGGAAACGTCAGTTTTCACATCTTTAATTTTCACAACTTCAGTTTCCGCCGCCTCAACTTCCGTGGCTTGCAGTAACTCGCTAAACAACGCCAACACCAAACGATAATTGGGAATCTGTAAAATCAATTCCGCCAGGTGCCGCGCCATAAACGGCAAGCGCAGCAACCAATAAAACCACAGTAAATTAGGTACCACACCACTCGGCTGCGCGACCTTACCCATCATAAAACCGAGCAAACACAGCAGTGCCAGAATATCGATCACCAACAACACCAGCGTTTGTTTGCGCTGGTAATCGTATTGGGAATAGCCCCAATAATTAAGCTGGATCTCCTGCTCATTGGCAAAGGTCTGCTCCGCCGCATGACTGCGAATTGCACGCAAACCTTTGAGCGAATCAAAATAAAACATATTGATCAGGCCGGTTTGGTTATGCGCGCGCGAAACCGAATCCTGCAGTAGTTTTTGCCAAAAACTACTAAGCGATAAAATCGCGACGACCAACAGGCAGGCCATTAGGCCCACCGCAAAATCCAGCCACAACAATCCCGCGAGGGTAAATAACACCAGCGCCCCCTGCTGCAACAAGGCAACACCAAACGCGGGCAAATTGCGCAATTGATAAAGTTTATGGCTGCGCCGCGCCATGTCGGTGAGCAGGCGAGTGCGAAAATAGGGGTCGTGAATTTTGGGCAATTTCTCAAACAAGGCGATACGAAATTGCGCTTCCAGTTGTCGCCCCAAACTGAGCGTGAGCTGTGCAATCGGCAATTCCAACACCGCACTTACCACCACAAAGGTAAACACCAGCGGAATAAACCAACTGAACTGCTGCTGCCCCAAGAGCTGATTCATACTAATCAGCCCCTGAAAAATCAGCGCCTGCAAGGTGAAACTCAACGCAGCCAAACCCACCGCACCACCCAACCAGCCAAACCATTTGCGTTGCGCGGGCAACAGCAAATCGTAAAGCACTTTCCAGGGGCTGGGTTCGGCTTGCTGGATAAGGTTATCCATTGCGGATGGATTGACCTCTTCGTTTTGTTCCGGCGTTTTTACACCACAAATACGCACCAACACACAAGCTTCCACCCGCACTTGCGTTGCATCTTTTGGATCAGTCTGTGTCCACCAATATTGGCGGGGAATTGCCTCATCCCATGGCTGCGATGCTGCGCGCGCGCTTTCAAACCGGCTGCGCAAAAAGCCCAAACATTCGTTACCCGATTTAAGCGCACCGCACGCCAACAAGGCTTCCGCCCAACTCAATGCAGCATCGAAGCAAGCAATTGACAACCAATTACCGGGAGCAGCTGCTGAATTAATTGCAGAATTTTTTTCTGCATTTGGTTCGTCATTTTGCTCTTCATTTTCGGCTCCATTTTTATTTTCATTTTTCCCTTCAGGTGTTTCAGCACTTGCCTCTGGTTCATCAGATGATGGCATTTCAAGCACAAACAATCCTTGCGTTAAGCGCTCTGCCTCTACAGCTGTTGCGCCCAGCTTGCGCAACCTGTGCAATGTAGCCAAACGAAAATCTTCGCTGTTGGCCCAGGCTTCCCAGATGGATTTATCCAGTGCCATGCGGTGACGATAGGTGCGCGCCTTGACTGCCTCCCAGGTCACCCACTGGCGCCCCGAGGACGGGTCCATAATCTGTACCCATTTGCCCAGGCTACGCCAGACCACAATGAAATGCGTCAAGCCATTGGGTAAACGTGTAATAAGAATGCAGGGCGCAACCCTGGCCTCGGGCAGTTCCAATTGATTGAGCGGTACTAACACCTGCTCCGCCTCCAACCCCAGGGTTACTGCCAATTCTTCAAGGGTATCGACCGATGTTCCATCCACATCGGTTTGGCACAGCTCACGTAAGCGACTGAAGTTAATCGGGATACCAAAGCCATCCAATATGGATTTCAAACTGCTCGGCCCACAATCCATTTGCGAGACCTGCATAATTTCCGGCGCAAGCCATTTATATTTCATAGTAATAATTCCCTTTAAAACTGTTGCCGGCCAAGGCTTTGCAATAGCAATTGCCAGGGTGTGGCCGAGGCGACATCAACAATCACCTGACCGGTCATACCGGTGCGCAAGGCAAGCGCATTTTTTGGCTCGAGCGCTAAAACTACGCGCATGCGTCCATCGCGATCCGCTTCATCAACCTGCACAACGCGCGCGTCCACCGCGCCATATTGCAGCCAGGGAAAGCTATCCATTTGTATACGTGCACTTTGCCCGCTGCGGATATAACCCTGCGCATCCGCAGGGTCAAAGTTGGCCACCACTTGCAATTCGCCATCCGGCACCAGCGTTGCCAATTGCGTACCTGCTGCAATCCATTGACCCGGTTGCAGGGGCATGACTTCTGCAACACGCGCGGATTTTGGCGCGCGCAAAATTTTGTGATTAAGTGATTCCGTTAATTGCGCCTGCTGCAACTGCAACGCAGAAATACTGCGCTGCTGCTCCGCTTGTGTTTGCGCAACATTGGCCCGGGTAATTTTTTCTTGTTCTTGTGCTTGCTTTAACGATTGCTCGGCAGCCGCGACTTGTTGTTGACTCGCCAATAGCTGCTCATAGAGTGACTGTTGCTGGAGCTGCTCTTTTTGTAATTCAATTTTGGATACAGCGCCGCCAGCGCGAGACAACATATTTACCAGCGATTGCTGTTGTTGATAGCGGGATTTAACGCTGAGTAATTGTTCACGCAAGGAAGCAAGTGCAGACATTTGCGCATCCAACTGGATTTGCAATTGCGCCAACTGCCCTTGCGCTGCCAGGTTCTGCGCCGCCAGCGCCGCTTGCTGTTCTGCTAACGCCTGCTGCACGGATTGCAATTGCTGCTCTTCATCCGTCTGCAAATGAATCAAGGCATCACCCGCATTAACTCGCTCACCCGTAGTCAAGTGAAGCTCCGCGATGCGCCCACTGACACCAGCAGTAATCGCAATATCCGGCTGGCCATTTTGCAACACCCCCTTGCCTTGTTTGGTGATATCCAGAGGCACCATAAACAGCCACACCAACCAGAGCAACAACAGAGCAGCAGGAATTAATAAAATCCATAACAGCCGCTGATGCAGATCCGCCTGAATAGCGGCCAGCGAGCTGGAAAAATTGATTGCCATATCAAATAACCATACGGAACAGTTTTAAGGGTAAAGGAGTGATTAGCGCTGCTGATTATTCACTCGCTTATTCGCACCGCTATTGGAGTCTATTTTTAAAGAAAAGTCATCCACATTGAGCGAATTGATGCTCACTGTGAAATATAAGGATATGAGTGAAAGCAAAACCGAAGTACCCACTGGTGTAAACCGTAGCGGATTTGATTAATTAAAAGGAGACTATTATGAGAGCTAAAAAAGTTTCTGCTGGTGCTAACCGCAGCTAATTTAGTTAATAAAAAAGGGCGATATTCGCCCTTTCACTTAAAGCAAGCCTATATACACTCTGTAACCTATAATGTATTAAGCACAGACGCAATTAAAACCAAGCATTAGTTCTTAATAACTACTATTTGCGGACCAGCTTTTACATTAGTTTTTGCTTTCATGTTTCTCTCCTTAATAATATTTAACTGCTTGTAGACTAGCACAACCGCCCACAATCAAAAGATGATTTGTTTACAAACGCATCCCTGCGACATACCAACTAGAAATCATCTTTAATAATTAATGGCGGCCCAGCTTTTACACTAGACTTCACTTTCATAAATAGCTCCTTTTTAAGTAACCAACAACAACCAAATTTGACTTCTTAAAGCTCCTGACTCATTAACACTTAAGCTATCAAAAAGAAATGGCGCATAAATACCAAGCGAGCAAAGAAAACCTAATGAATGCCGTATAGACTTAATTTTTAGAAAAGCAAGCGCAGCTCTTTCGTGATAGACAAAAGGCCGACACCAAGTCTGCACATCCTTCGGAGGTAGTTACTTACATAATATTCACAACAACAATTTAGTGGCTAAATTTACGAATCATCGCCAATGATAATTAATTTTGGATCAAGCTCATTGCCATCCACTATAATTCCATAATCAAATACAACACTCCCTGTACGCTTCAGCTCGTCTTTATATTCTCTTTTTTGAAAGAAATCCTTAGGTATTTTAATAGCAACAACCCCATCGCGTGAACTACTGTATCTTTCAATCCCTAGCGGAGATTTATTTCCCTTGAAATAAATTATGAACTTTTCAGGGCCTGCAAATACAACTTTTTGCCCAGGTTTCAAAACCACTTTCAAGTCAACCAGTTTTTTATCGGGAGCACCTTTTTTGTCAAGCGGCAGACCAACAATAGCAGTAGGTGTACCAGAAATGACTTTTACCGCACCATCATAAGCCTCCTTAGAATCAATTGCAGAACAACCTGATGCGAAAAGCATTGAAAAAATTATAACCTTAGTCTTTAGCGCTTTCATTTTTCCTCCTAGAACATTGATTTATTTTGTAGCATTAAACCTTTTAAAATCTGGATCTCCGAACAATAAAACTCTGGAATAGCCAAGCTCCTCCAAATTCTTAGATGAGGCTATAACATTTTTTACATCCAAAAAACATAAATAAACTCTTAATTTTGCATATTCTAAATTTATCGGATCACCGCCTATACGCTCAGCCTCTTTTAAAGCATTTAAAGCACCATCTCGATCCCCCATGTACGCAAACGCAACAGCAAGATAATGATATGGTTCATCAAGATATGGATTATTAGCAAGTATTTTTTTGGCATTAGCCGCACTTGATGCATAAAGGCTCATCGCCTTCTCAGATTTTCCATCTACAAACCTAGATGCATCAGCCATATGCAAGAGCCACTTATATCCATCAGGATCCAAAGATGACGCCATTGAATAGTTTTTAATAGCACTTTCAAATTCCCCATTTAGATAGTAAATGAATCCTAAATTTGAAAAAATTGCGCTATTAGGTTCTATTTTTGACGCTCTTTCAAATGCATCCGCCGCAGCTGAAAACTCACCAATTTCAACGTAAATTGCCCCCATATTGTTTAGAACTGAAAGATTCTCAGGTGTCATAGTTAAGGCATTCTTATACATATCTAACGCCTCGCTATAACGCCCCCTGCTATTAAGAACTCTTGCATATCCTGCGTAAGTTCTCCAGTTTTTTGGTTTTCTGCTAATCAAATCAGAAAATATCCTCTCTGCATCCGCCCTCCGCCCAGCGGCGTCATACGCTAGAGCAAGAGACACAAGAACACCTTCATTTTCATTATTTAGGCCTACGCCTTTTTCTAAATATTTGATCGCCAACTCATATTTCCCCATACTGCGATAAACCATTCCTATCGCAACAGCCCCCTCTCCACGCCTATCGTCAATTAACAACGATTTTTGACAATATTTTTCCGCCTCAAGCAACCACTCATACAAACGGAGCAACTCCCATTTTTGCCTGTAACTTCTGCAGAGCCCAACTAACGCCAAATTAAAGTTGGAATCATGTAAGAGAGCAGAATTAAAATTTTGAATTGCACGATCAACATTTTCATGCATTGTTGATTTTTGAAGATAATCCAACCCCTTCAAATAAAAATCATAAGCCGTAATATCATTCGTCAACCTTAACGGCGCTGGCCGAAAATTTTGCAATTGAAATTCATCCGCAAGGTAACGCGCGATTTCACCCACCAAACGATCCTGTAGGATAAAAATATCCTGATAGGTGCCATCCAGTTTTCCACCGGCGATTTGTACGTTGTCTTTGCGGCGGAATAAGCGGTAGGCGATGCGGAGGTTGTCGCCGAGTTTTTGGACACTGCCTTCCAAACGTATGGGAGCGTGAATACCTTCTTTGGCGTCGACTATGTAGACGTCGCGCATGTCCGCGAGTTGGGAGCGGACGGCTTCGGTGATTCCGGCGGAGAAATAGTCCGCATCGCCTTTTTCGTTCATTAGGTTTTTGAAGTCGGCGATTTCTACATAGTTAGCGGCATAACCAGGCACTAACCAGCGCGGAATAAAATAAAACCCGGCGGCAATTAATGCCAAAACGGAAACGGCGATTGGGTAGCGGCAGGCGACTATTTTTCGGTTGAGGCCACGTAGAAAATAATGCAGGTGATCACGCCAGCCTATGCCCGCCGGCTTAATGAAATAGACACGAATTTTTTGCTGGATATTTTTCAGCGGTTGCACGCCTAACCGTTTTGCTGGCGATGAGAGCGAAAAACGCACCTCATCGTATACGCTTTGGGAAATGCAAATACCATCGGCGACAGCGAGCGGTTCAAGGCGCGCAGCGATATTGACTGCATCGCCAAATACCGCACCTTCACGCAGCATGACTTCGCCTTTGTTCAGACCAATGCGAGTTTGCAGCCTGGGTAATTTTTTATCGCGCGCTTCGTTAAACGCTAATAGATGTTGCTGAATGGCGATTGCGGCAGCGACAGCGGCGGTGGCGGTATCGAAGCGCGCGAATATCGCATCGCCCACAAACTCCACTAACTGCCCGCCCTGCTCTTCTATG
>JAGKXA010000448.1 GCA_021151615.1 Cellvibrionaceae bacterium
GCTGAGTTTGGATTTATCCGGGTTGCGCAGCAGCGGCAAATGGCACAACACTGGCGCTTGCCAGCCGAAGTATTCGTAGAGTTTCAGGTGCTTGGGCGCTGAGTTGATCCACTCTTCGCCGCGAATCACGTGGGTGATTTGCATCAGGTGATCGTCCACCACGTTGGCGAGGTGGTAGGTGGGCATGCCGTCGGCTTTGAGCAGCACTTGCATATCCACTTGCGACCATTCGATCTCGATCTTGCCGCGCAGCATATCGTCAATTTCACACACGCCCTCTTCCGGGATTTTCATGCGGATAACGTAAGGCTCGCCGGCATCGAGTTTTGCTTGCACTTCAGCGGGTGTCAGCTTCAAACCGCGACCGTCGTACTTGGGCGTTTCGCCGCGCGCTTGTTGTTCGCGACGCATTTCGTCCAGCTCTTCGGCAGTGGCGAAGCAATAAAAGGCGTGACCTTTTTCGATGAGTTCGAGGGCGTATTTACCGTAGATATCCATGCGCTCGCTTTGGCGATACGGGCCATGCGGGCCGCCCACGTCCGGACCTTCGTCCCACTCCAAGCCCAACCAGCGCAGACTGTCGAGGATCGCTTGTTCGGATTCGGGGGTGCTGCGGGTTTGGTCAGTATCTTCAATGCGCAACAGGAATTTGCCGCCGTGCTGACGGGCAAAACACAGGTTGAACAATGCGATATAGGCAGTGCCTACGTGGGGGTCACCAGTGGGCGACGGGGCGATACGGGTACGGACTTCAGACATGGAATGGCCTTTTGCTGCAAATCAGAAGGATCGAAACTAGGAAAAGGCGCGCATTATACGCTTGAAAACGGTTGGGGGCGAAACCCCGATTGATACACACATCCCTGCAAATGGCTCAATGCAATAAATGGCTGGCGCCTAATAAAGGAAGATGTTTAAGACGATGGTATTGCAGGGACAAGCCAATGCAATGCTTTAACTGCTTGACGGGAATTAATTCCATGCGCGTGAAAATAATCGCCCTCTTCCCTTCGTAACAAAATAAATGGCCATAAAGTGTTTCAAAGGTTTCGACCAGTGTGGTGTTGCAATTGAAATAAAGCGCATAGCGCTCCGGGTCGCGTGCTTTCCAATCCATACGAATTGCACTGCCCTGTTTGGCAATGTAACTGGGCTCGCCCCATTTCAGGGTTTCTTCAATTTCACCCAGGTTTAGTTCATCGGCGGTTTGCAACACCAGGGTGCGCAAAAACAATAAACGCTTGCGCATATCGGGGGGATATTTTTTGAAAACGTCAGCAACGATTGGATTGCGGATCTCTTGCATGCGCCCCCCCCTGCGTTCTCCATCACTACCCATCCAGATAGTGATGGATGCGTACTGGAAATTAATTTCCATACAATGTTGCAGCAAGTTCTTCATCCCAAAATGCCGCTTCAATTTTGTGGCCGTCCAGGTCGCGCACAAAACAACCGTAATAGGGTTCACCGTACATCGGGCGCGGGCCGGGTGGGCCATCGCAGGT
>JAGKXA010000449.1 GCA_021151615.1 Cellvibrionaceae bacterium
ATTTAATTCGTTGCCGATCTGGATCATATCCGGCGGTGCGCCCGATTCGCGCACGGCAGCGCAAGCGGCGAGCGTGTGCATAAATACGGCGGCTTCCAGTTGATCGATAGAGTAATTCGTCCAGCTGGCTGGCACACTTTGCTGACCGGGATCAGCCCAGGTATCTGAGTAGTGCAAATCCACCAACACTTTTAAATTTTCGCGTTTGGCCCGCTTGGCCATTTCGCGCAATTCATGCAAATCGTGATAACTGTCGGCAGGATTTACCCACACGCGCAAACGCACATGGGTAGTGCCCTGGTCCTTAAGGATTTTTAAGGCCGATTTTGGTTTTGGATTGTTGCCGGAATTTTTTGGCGACGGGTAATAAAGGCCACCAAGGTCAGTGGATTTTTTTAAACTGGACACATCGGCGCCGCGCACCGGCACGCGCACTTCACCGCTAGTTAAACTGATCTCATCAAAATTGGTCCATTCATTGGCACTGGCATCTGTGTGCAAGCCGATTGTGCATTCGCCTTTGGCAGAAGCTTGTGCAGATACCGCAACCTGCACCCATTGGCCCGGCCAGGCCGCCGGCAAATCAACGCGTTCAATCTGCTTACCGCAATCCAGTGTCAGGTAGGCTTGTGTACTTCCCGTGCTGCGCCGTCCCCATGCCCTGAGTGTGTAAGTGCCTTTTGGCAAACCGGTGATAGTTTGTGTAGTGGCAACGGAATAATCTGCATTGGCCCAGTGGGATAATCGATAAGACTCGACCGATGATTGCCCGCCCCATTCGAGGAAATCGGCATCGCTGTTGCCGATGCTGGTCCAACCGAGCGGCGCGGCAACTGCAGCACCATCGGCCTCAAAGCCGGCATTGTTAATGGTAATTGTCTGTGGGGTTTCACTGGCGAGCGCATTGATTGTGCAAGCTGCTGCTAATAAAGCGGCTGTGTATTGAGAAGCGCGAAATATCATAATCCTTAATCCTGTGTAGAAAGTGGGAGTTAGGCAAGCTCCGCTGCCTGCGCACTGAATGTGCAATTGCCGATAACTTTCTTTATAAAAAGCGTTTTATAAAAACCGGGGCGCAGTATTGCGAACAACCGGGTTGTTTTCTGTTAGCCAGTCGCGAAATTCTGTCCCATTTCCGCTACACCTTTATCGCAAATCATCTCGATAACACTACAGCCAGCGCTCATGTGATTGCTGAAAATTTATATAATTCTTTGTTTTGCATGGAAAAATTTTACTTGGCCCGGTTGCTGCTCTAGAGGAGACATCAAGTATTAATTTCGGGTAGTAGCAGCGTGGATATTATTCGCCGTCAGAACAAAAGCCAGAGTAAACCCCTGTGGATTGCCGCCGGGTTATTACTGTGTGGCCTTGCGGGTTATTTTATTTACAGCCTGCAAAATACCTCTGATTATCAGGTTGCGCGCAACACGCTGCGTTTGGCCAGTGTGAACCAGGGCGGTTTTGATATTGTGGTACGCGCACCGGGTGCCCTGGTACC
>JAGKXA010000018.1 GCA_021151615.1 Cellvibrionaceae bacterium
CATCGTTGACTCCTGGTTTAAGTGACTGACACAACACTTAACGGCTCAACGTGATTTTTGGATTCACTTTTTTATTTTTATTTTTTTACTTTTATTTGATTCAGCCAAGCTGTTTTAAATCGCCCCCTGCCTCCCTGGCTGCGCGCCCTGTTTCAAAGGGAGGAGTTTGACTCCCCTCTTTGGTAAAGAGGGGCTGGGGGAGATTTAAAGCATGGTTACATAGCCACCAACTCGGCGGTGTAAAGCACGGTTGTCGGTTGACCCGTCGGCGATCCACCCAGCGGTTCCAGGCTCACCGCCAGTGCAGCGACTTGTAACTGATCAAACAATACCGAGCGCGGCAGGCTCAACTTGCCCTGCTTGGGCAAAATCCCCAGGGAAATGGGTGGGCGACCATCGGCAGCAACCATCCACAATTCATAATCCTGATTATCCAGCGGTTTGAATTTATCGGTAGCGGTTACCAGCAATTGATCTTCACGCAATTCGATCAGCCACAGCGCTTGCGCTTTTTCGCTTTGTACCACTGCAATTTGCCCCGGCAGCAAGGGTTCGGTCGGTTGCAGATTAACAAGCAATACCGCCAGCAAAATTGCTGCAGCGGCCGACAAACCCGCAAACCATTGCAATGCCCGTGGTTTGCGTTGCGGCAAACGGGTAACAACATTGGCCGAATCACTGTTAACGGGTTGGCTAGTGAAACCCAAGCGGGTTTGAATGCGCTCCCAGACTTCGGGCGCGGGTTGCACAGCAGGCAGCGCACCACCCAATTCATTAAGCCGGCTTTCCCAACGCCAGAGGTGATGGCGAAGGCTGTTGTGTTGCATCAACAAACGCTGGTAGCGAACGCGTGCCGGGCCTTGCAAACTTCCCAGCACATACTCGGAAGACAATGCATTTTGACGCTCTTCGGTAAGGTAATTCATGATTCAAGGCACCTTTTTAAACGTTCCAGACCACGGCGAATCCAGGTTTTGATGGTTCCCAGGGGAGTCTCCATCTGCTCGCAGACTTCCATATGGGTAAGCCCGCGGAAATACGCCAGCTCTATCGCGTTGCGCTGCGCATCCTCCAATCGATCCATACATCGATCGATACGCACCCGGTCGCGCTGCTCATACAACTCGCGCTCGGGCGTGTGATCGTCTTCCGCCTCCTCCAACAATTCGTCACCGGTTTCGCGCCGGCTTTTGGCGGCGCGCAACATATCCAACGCGCGATAGCGAACAATACTGATCATCCAGGTCAACACAGTGCCTTTTTCCTGCTGGTAATCCCCCGCGTTGTGCCAAATGCGGACATAAGCCTCTTGTACCGCCTCTTCAGCCAGATCGCGCCGGCGCAGCATTTGTAAGCTGATGGCATACAACTGCCCCGCCGTTTGGCGATACAAGTTCGCAAACGCCTGCCGGTCGCCCTGCGCCGTGGCGCTGAGCAGGTGCAAAAAATCGTAATTCGTGTCCATGATGCTGTGCTCTTGTTATTAATACAGTTGTTATGAACCCCCCTGTACTCCGACAGAATTGGGCCGATTCGATGGTTATACGGCCCAAGGTGAAATTTGGATTCAACTTTTTTTGCTAACTGAGCCTAGCAGCTGTTTGGCGTAAGCGGGCGGGTGCGCCCATTAGGGCGCCTTGGGGATCGAGGAGTAGTCCTTTGGTCATGGACATAAACATATTTTTACCGCTCGGTAAAAAATTGACCTTGTCGGGCGGTAAAAAGGCATTTTTATACCGTACGGTAAAAATTGAATTTCTGGTGGGTGGGATTTTCGAGCACGGGGAAAGCGCAGCCTTTTCGCTGCGCACGCCAAGAGCGGAAGTTGACTTATTGTAAGTTGGGCAGTAATACCCAACATATTTATTGAATAGTGTTTATGTAGGTACGATCTATAAATGTCAGTGTCCCCAACCGCCACCTTTATTCACCAACCCAAAAATCTTTTATGGTGACTGCTGAATATTTCACGTTAGAAAAAGTCACGGTATTGGTTTTACCTTCCGGTGATTGTGCCAGTAAGCCGAGTTTTAGGGAGTTATTAAATTTGAAATTAATGGCGCGCACGAGAAACCAGTCATTTCCAGTGGTGGCAACATACAGGTACACAGTGTCTGCCTTTTTTGCCATTTTAAAGTGGGCTTTATCGCCGGGTAGTTCAATGGAGTTGGCATCATCCGATATACCTTTGGTAACGACTGACACCACGCGTTTTGCACCTGTGTAGTCTTTTTCAAAACAAAATTTAATCCAATTCTCTTTATCGGCTTCCAGAATAAGTGCGCCGCCATCCCATTTATTATTGAATGGATGCTGGATAATCGCACTGAATACAAAATCCTTATCCGCTTCAAACACAAGCCGTGGGGCATTGTCGATTGAGTAGCTGTAATCCGGGGCAATGTATTTATCGGTTTTTTCCCCGGCGACAATTTGAATTCCTGTGTCGGTGGGGTGATAAGCCGCCGCTGCATTGATCCATGAATGGCTTTTATTGATGCCCGGAAGCTTCAGCGGCTGATCCGCAGCAAGGCTCGCATTAACCAGGGTGGCGAGCACCAGACTTAAGCCCATTAACATTCGATGAATCACTACGCGCTTCATAGACATAACTATCTCCGATGACTATTGGTACTGGCACCTTCCTACGACACCCCAAGGCCATGAAATGCCCCTGGGAAATAAAACCAATTAAAGACCATAGCCACATTCAACACCAGTACCCATTGCGCCACACTACCAAGCTTGGGTACAGCGTGCAGAAATCATCATTAATTCATCAAGTAATGTTCAAATAGACCCGCCAGCATTTAGCCGAGGCGCGCCCTGGGAGGTTGCTGTTGGTATTTGAGAAGGCTGCTACCATTATCGCCGTGCTTAACCGATTTTATTGCGAGTCCTTATTGGTAAAGCCTCCGGACGCAGCAAGCGCACCAACGAATATGAGGAACCAAGATGCAAGCAACAAAAAGGGAGTTGGCGTTAGATTCCTGTGAGAAAATTTTTTCATCAACCCTGTGCCAGGACGTTATCACCAGTGTAATGGCTCACGTTGACCTATTGATTGCCAGCTTTATCAGCGACCCTGGTCTGTGGTGGACGGGAATCGGGACGATAACGGGAGTGATTGCGTTAATCGCCGCAGTCAAAAAGAAAGACACGGTGGTTGTGGTGCAGCAAATCCCCGAGGCTGTAACCAGGTTGCTCGATGAGTCAAAGGCCGGCGCTTTTGCGGCAGAAACTGTTATTGTGAAATTCCCATCGGCTGACGAACTCACTTCGTTAAAAGCAGCCTTTACCTATCTCAAACCACCTCCAAAAAGGCCGCCTGCATTCTGGATGCCCTGCTTTCCACTTCAAGTAAACGCCATTGCCCGGAAAAATGCCGAACGTCACTTTTATGCCAGAGGCAGTGAGCGAAGTATTCTTGAAACGCATGGCGTACGTCAGGTGGAAGATGGAATGTTCGTTTCTGAATATGCCGCTGCCCCCATTTTCCAAAGCTGGTCCGACGACGGTGAGGAAATTCTGATAGCCTGCGATCAACATGGCGTCCGGCGGTATCGCGCATCATCGCAAGGCTTGGCGCTTGATTCCGATCATTATTCACAACGTCCGACGTTACTCTGGCGACAGCCACCCACATGGTGTCGTTGGTGCGTGCATCCAAGCAGGGGGTTGCTGCCTTGCTACTACATAGATCTCGCCTCATATAACGCGGCAAGTAAACCAACACTCTATATTCACGTTGGGCACTTCGAACCGATTCGCATCGATTTGACGCCCACGCGATTACGCCCGGGTGGACTCGACGCTATCGGTCGGCCCAACGATACGCCCAACCCATGGCGCCCCGGGCACGCCCAATTGCTGATGATGGACGGAGCAGGAATTTCATCGCCCGATGGTGGCGCGCGCGCGCTAAGCCTCTTTCAGGTATCGGATGCGATTCGTGACAATGGCATTGCTGAAAATCACCTGCGGCGCTTCGAGCTGGACCATGTCATTCCTCCCGGATATTACGTGCGCGATTATTCATGGAGCGCCGAAGGACATTTTTTTGCGCTCCAAATAGGAAATCAGTTCGGCACTTCTGCGGGCCGGGTATTAGTGATTGACTCTCTCAAAGGCCAGGTGCTCGCCATTTCCGATTGGAACCGGGAGATGATTGGTTGGCATCCCGATTCGGGTGATATGTTGCTAGCACGACCTGACGAAGAAAAAGTAGAGGCGCTTGTTGAAATTTTCTCGTGGGATATTTGCGGCAACCGCGAGCGGCCGGTAGATCTGGACACTGCCGACGAAAATAGTCGCCGCATGGCACTATCGTTTATCGAAAGGCGCTCCCAACGCTCACCGCGCCAATTAAATGCCAATGGCACGCTGTGGTTAGCGGCCGATGGGCAGGATTTGGTAATTACATCGACCAACAAGAATCAGGAACTTTATCTTCGTATTGACCATAAAGGTTCAGCGATATGGTCCCCAACCGATCCATCACTCTTTGCCACCATCGGGGATGCAGACTCGAACGATTCCCTGAGTCTCTGGCAAATTGCCGGAGAAACCTGACCGCCTGCTTACAACGAGCATCGCACACTACAAGAGCGCGCGATAATTGCGCGCGGCAGTGGCGAGGGATAAATCCAGGCTGGCGAAATTCGCTGCAATTGCCGAGGGGCCTGTATCCCAGGAATTATTTTTACTATCCGCATTGGATACATTCACAGTTCCCGACAAGGAAATATTATTTCTTAAATAATGTTTTTCACCGGAACTGACCGGATTACCCAAGCCGTAGTTAATGCCGTTGCGATAGGCAGTGTTATTCAACACGGTTAATGACCCATTCTTGGTAGACCGATGCAAACCAAAACAACCAGGGAGTTGAATAGATTTGTTGGGTATGGCTGCCCAACCCAGGAGTTAGAACAACGCAGCCACTGCCGAATGTATGGAGCCGCTATTGAGCGCGGTGATAACCTTACCTTTCAGTGGCTCATCAAGATCGATCCAGATGCGCTCCAGATGAGAGCGCGTTAGCAGCACCTCTTTTAAGCTCTTATTGACATCGCTACGGGTCATCCGCTTATACCACTCCGCGATTTTTGCTTTGTCCCTGCTGCCCGCCACCTGCAGGTAGTTAGTTGTCCACTCGGTTTGCATTCCAACCGCGTAGGGTGCTCCATTTGTTACATCGTAATCGATCTCTTGGGCGTGGTCCTCAATCGTACCGTCCTGCACGCTTGTATCCCTGAAGTTGGCCGGGTTATTCAGTATCTCACTGGCGAGCTTCGCATCGGAAATATCGTAGGCTTTATTGAAGGCACTGGCCCATGAAAGCCACAACGCCCTGAAGGTGACATATTTAATATTATTTGCATCTGTTCTGATGAAAAACTTGGAATTATTGGTCAGCCGCGATGAATGTTTGCGCACACTCTGCCACCGCGCCCCTTCGCCTGCAATCTTAGTCATGGCATCAATGCTCTTCTCGTTATCCTCTTCAGAAGCGCGTGCGTCAGGCGTTAGTTTGGTTGACAACCTGTCATCCCCGGTATCTGCATGGCGATTGCTATATTGGCCCGGAATCCCGGCAGTAGCCTTGGTGTTGTTGAGCACATCGGCCATCGGAATGGGTGCGCCCGTAGCGGCGTCGTCGACCTCCACTACATAACCCGTCCATTGGTCGGCATGTTGATAAAGCAATTTAATTTCTTGTGTGTCGCTGTATTTGATTTTAATGCGATACAAGAATGGATCGATCGTTAGCACATTGGCCTTATTGAACGGCGCGTTGATCGAATTGAAAAAAACATCAGTGCCAACAGGCTGTGGACTCGTGAGCTCATGGAAGCGTTTATTGTCGAATTAACTTGAGGTAGCGTTTTTTCATAGATGTTATAGGCGGTAGCATCGGTGCTTGCTTTGAGCGTTCCCGTGCCGGTTAAGGCGCCTCCTTTCAAATCGTCCAGTGCTTTGAGTTGCCTGGTACCTGACGATGGCGTACTGGTCAAAGGCGAACCCACGTCGGCGTGTGAACCGAGGGCTTTCTCGCCCATCACATCAGCCTCCCGTTCCAGCCCGGCATCATCATTGACCGGCACACCGCCCTTCATCTGCATCGTCGGCCTTACCCTGCCCTGGGCCTGCTGCACCACATGCCACGCCTCGTGCGGCAAATGTTTCTCTTGTCCCGGCGCGACATGAATATCCGTTCCCTGCGCGTAGGCATGTGCCTGCAACTGCGCAGGTTGCGATGAGTTGTAATGGACGCGCACATTATCCATGGAGATGCCGGACAGCGACTCAATGCCCGCTTTCAGGTTATCGGGAAGGCCAGTGTTATTGGCTTTGGGGGCTGCTGGGGTTTCTGCGCGCTGAATAGCGGAGGGAGTGTTGTGCCTTGGAGAGGAATTCATCATGTCCGTCATCGCCTGCAACTGCGATGTTTGCGGACTGCTGTGCACCATGCTTGCCAGCTCCTGATTGCGTTTGGCCTGCAGGCTATTGGCGGCATTATTCGGCAAGACTGTTTGCGCTATTGATGGCGTGCGACTATCGAACCCGGTGAGTGCGCGCTCGGCGCCTGCCCCGAGGTCCATCTTGGTTTGGATCAACTCAGATTCGCTTTCAACCCCTTCCAATTGCTCGGCTTGCACTGGCTCGTTGGCAAGCGAGTTAGCCGGAGAATCGGTTCGCGCCGCGCGAGCCTGTGGCGCCGCACTCTGTGATTCAGCAGCAGTTGATTTAGAAGCATAATCGGCCATGTCAGATTCCTTACCAAAGTTATTTACAATACCGAAGCGAGCACTCAAAAACTTTTTCTAGTTTAGCCATATTTCAAACATCCTGTTCAATTTCGCATACAACCAATTGCGGACCTTGGCGGTAGGGTGCTCAGAAAGAGAGAATAACTATTTTTATGCCAATCCACTCACTTTTTCCACAGTGGCTTGTTATGTACGAGATTCATCGGGGTAATGACATTAAAAATGAATCGACCTTCTCAAACATATAGTCATTAGGATCATCTCCTTTCTCTTTCATATCGAGCATGTTGCATAGATCTTCGTCTGTCAGATTAACTATTAACTTGCCATGTTCCCTCATGGCTCCTTGAGAGAATTTCAATGCGTTATCGCTAATTCCTTTTCTTGAAATGATAAAAGCGACCGATCGAAGTGCTCTTTTATGTAGATATTTTTCAGTAGTTAAAATCTGTCCTTGATTTATCTTGAGCATATAATTTTTGAACTCGAACATCACATATCTACTATCTAGCCCATTACATATAAACATCCAAAAATCGGATACGCTTCTTATTCTCGTGACAAGATCAAACCTGCTCAGCCCATCATCAGTGCGTTGCTGGGTTTTCCAACCGGTTAAATCCAAGTCGAAAAGATATTTTAATATTTCTGTACACTTATTCTCGTAATCTGACCACCCTTTCTTTCCACCAGGTATACTTTTTAATTCACTGCATAAACACGGTTTGCTCGATATAAAATCAATAAATCCATCCGCTTTTGGATTTTCAGCCAGTTTAAACAAATTTATTTTTTTGAAGTTTGTTTTTTTTGAAGATGCTTCTCCATCATCTTCAAGCAAAGACAATAGCTTTTCAGATAACTCTATCGACCCTGAGGCCATCGCAAAAATGTCAGGTCTGGCGATAACTATGACCCCTAATCTTTCTAATTCTGCAATATGTTCGGGCCTAACATAGCTTGAGATGACCAATATTCCATTAGGTATATTGGTTAAATCCATCAATCTGAGAAGATGATTAGTTGCTTTTTTAAGAAGAGATGTGTTTTGAGAGCTTTGGCGATAAAATTTTACCTCTACCACATACCTTTTATTTTGGAGGGTTGCAGAGAAATCTAATTCAACTACGCCTCTATCGGTTTGGTACGCCCTATTCTCATCCTCAATCTCAAATCCTTGATGACGGAAAACATCTTTTACCAATACTTCAAATTCGTAAAACTCTCTCATTACCTATGCATCCCGAGTACTTAACACGATAAAACGATGGATTTCAGTTGTATTTTTGGAATAATTGGAGCGAAGCGGAATGAAAAAATGCAACTTAAATCCGTTTGGTTGTTGTTAGGATTTCTCTTTGCGCTAAGTGTCAGTACCTTTGAAGCCATTCTTTGAGATTATTGAAATCTCTCAAGGCTAGATGATTTTCGACCATTTCAGCCTCTTTTATGGCATCTTTAGAAAAAAAGCCAGTTGTAACGATGATGCTTTTTGTAGCTCGACGTAAATGATGAACCCCCATAACCTCTCGAATTATGCCAACACCAATTTTATTGTCCGGAGCATATTTCTTACACTCGATATGGGTTAAATAACTGCATACAGAGTTTCTGATATGAGCAATTATGTCTCGACCACCATCTCTCGTAGCTTTGGTAAGCTCAACATCAAACCCCATATCTTTTAAGATGGCTGCGACCAACTCCTCAAATTTCCTAGGAGAAAGATCATACATTTTCTCAGGATTTTTTTTAAAGTAGCTTTTTATCTGTTCATCAATTGACGAGATAACTACTGGAGCGATATCTGTAGCCTCATCTTCGGGCTTTGTATATAGCTCCTCTTTAAATGAACCTTTTTGGTTGAACTCTAGCATTTTCGAGTATATTTTTTCTTCTGCCTCCGCTTGGGTTGCTAGGCTTACCTCTCCATCTATGAACCTATAAAGGCCATCTTCCTCTTTAGCTACGATCACGTATGACCAATCTTTATCAAAAGGGTCCTCTATCACCGTACCTGCGACATCAATGTCACTGCTCTTGAACCAAGATCTTTCGGGAAAATACCCAACCTTTTCGATGCCCAGTGAATCGAACTCCTCTCTAGTTATACGATGGATGCTCATAACTCTCCTTAAGGCGAAAAACGGCGAAAAACGAGACGGAGGGTGTATTATTTAAACAGCTCAATTGGTGAGTAAAAAATATCCTTCGTCCCCCCAGTATAAAAACCTGACTTACCGGCAAATCAGAGCATAACGTACATTTGTCAGAGGGCACCGCTTGTTGTACCGGAACTCGATGCCATACACAAATCTGATTTTTTGCTTCATTTTTTCATTCAAAACAAAACCGCTAGAAGTGATATGATTCAAAGCGATATATGGCTTACTGCTGCCACCTTTTGGAAGCCCAAGCTCTTCCTCTATATCGTTAACCAAAATAAGCGATTTTCCTACAGAAGGATCGATAGCATCTTCAATCTTTTGGGTAGATGTGTTTGCCGAGGTAATCGCGTCTGGTTTTTTTCCCTGCTGATGATCGCGATCATATACAGCCACATAGGGGATTTTGAATTTATTGAGCAATTTGACATAGAGCGGAATGCTATCCTTAGAGCCACAATCAATTAGCGTGTAATCATATCTAAACACGCCAATTTGTTTTGCCAGCAACGGAAAAACAGTCTTTTCTGTGGCCCCCTCCAACAACACAACTTTACTAGCAAAGAATAACTCGCCTCTATCTGGATTTATCCAATAGGATAAATTGAAGTCCTTATTTGCATCACTTTCAAATAGATTATCCACACATTGCTTTACAGTAGTCTCATCAGAGCCTGCCTCTTTAGTGGCAATGTAAATTGACTTATATCGCTCAACATCAATTAAGCCGCTGGAGTGAGTACATAGAATGACTTGGCCTCCAGACTCAGAAAGATTGATAAACGAATCAAAAAGAGATCGCTGTGCTTGAGGGTGCAGATACAGCTCCGGCTCCTCAAAAATGAAGTACCTAGAGTTAGAAACGTTTCTTGCACCTTCGGCTTCGTTATCACTATTGGCAGCTGCCGCTATAGCTCTTTTGGCAACGACCTGGATCAGTGCAACTGTTAATGCTCGTTGTAGTCCATGACCTTTCCTCTTTATATCAGTTCTTACCCCGTCATCGACCCATACCTGTGTGTTGGCCTTAAATACACTCTCAATATCTGGTGAGCTTACCTCAATATCAACTCTTGCTCCCCATGTAACTAACTCTTTCGCAAGCTCTTCCTCAAAATCAGAAAGTTGTTTAGGGCGTCCCTCATTTAAATTGCCATCTTTGTCTTTCTTGTTCAGTGTTGCGAACAGTTTCCCTAAATTTTCTTTTGTTGCCTTCCATTCTTCGTTGCCTTCTGACATTAATGCAACAACGTCTGAATACATTTTTCCGAAGACACTTGAATCTTTCGAGGTAAAGTCGTCTGATGCTTCCTTGACCGCCGGAATGAAGTATACCTCTCCAAATATTCGACTAGCGACCGACTTTAGACCAAGAAAATTTGTAGTCTCAAGCTCATAGCTAAAACTTATTGCTCCTCTATTTTGTTCAATGTAGGTAGCCTGAGCATCAATGATGTCTTGCTTTGAAATTCTTCCTGTATCAGGAAGATATGGGTGGAATGGTAGACTGCTTGCCAACTCTCTTTTTGTGTATGCACTGGCGTTTGCCTCTTGAAGCCATTCCTCTGTAGGATTTTCGATATAACCACGATATTCAAAGCTGCCACTTAAGTACGCTGTCTTTCTAACAACAATTTTGCCTTCAGAGGTTAAATATTTTTTGAAGGTTGAACTATCAGATTCATCTAGGCTTCCAAACTGCAACTCAACAAACAATTCCGTGGCGCCTCTATGAAAATCCAAATCATGATGTTTAATCTCTCCAAAGAAAAACAGTATTGATGACAATAAGTTCGATTTCCCATGGTTGTTTTGACCAATTATCACCATCAAATCTTGAGCATAGATGACCTGATCTTTTATTGATCTCCAATTTTTAATACTGATTTTCTCGATCTTCACAATGCATCCTTAAAAGTCAAAAAAAATTTTATTCCACGAATCTCACCGTATATTTACGATGTAAATGTAAAACTACCTAACGCCTTAAGCAGCGTGGTCAGATCAACGGTCTCGCTACGATCTGAAAATAAAACCGGAAAAATACGGTTAGATTGATATTCGGCATTTTTTGGCTCGCGAATATCCGCTTTGCACACATTCCCGCCCCAAACTGTTGCTGCTAGCAAGCTCAGCCTTCGCTGGCCGAATCAACCCACAGGCACATAAGCGCGTTTGAAAAGATAGCAGTTAGTAAAACCAACCCGCGCTTCAAACCAACCGAAGACCATAGCCAAATTCGGGGCTGGCATATATTACAGCCTATTACCGGTATGCGTTGGCAACCCTAACCTCCGCGCTGCGGTAAACCCGAGGTTGGGTTTACGAAGGCCCTACAATATAAAAACTGTCATTAATTCATCAAGCAATTTTCATATCCCTCGTTCAACATCTGGCCGGAGCGCGCCATAGGGGTGCGATATTGGTATTTATTAACGGAGAAGGATATGCGTGGTTATTTATTGCTGCTAAGCAGCTTGTTATTCAGCGTTGTTGCTGTTCATTCGACGGCGACGGAAATTGTTCCCGCTAATGGTAACTGGTATTTATTTGATATAGATCCGCTCGTCGCCCAAGCGGGAAATACCGGGTGGATTGATGCCCAGAGCGATGAAACGCTCGGCTATTTGGGCGATGGATCACCCCTGGTATTTTCGTTTTCGCTGCTGACCAGCAGCTATTTAAATATCGTCGATGCAGGTATTGCAGGCGATATATTTTCCGTGGTGATTAACGGTAAGCAATTCACTACGTCCAATGTTGCCGCTGACTCAGGCAATTTTGCGGGTATAGATGCGGATTACGCCTGGTCGCTTGCGGAATTTAGTCGCCTGTCGCTACTGCTTGAACCCGGCACTTACACTGTGAGCGGATTTTTACAGCAATCCGCACAGGATGAAATGGGGCTCGCATACATGGCCACTGTTGGCGCATTGCAAATCGTTGAGGCCGATGAGCCGGGTGCAATTCTGTTAATAGGGTTTGGTTTATTGGCATTCGGGCTGCGTCGTCAATACGCGTTGCGCGCGACTAACAATCCAGGAGTGGCACTATGAAACTGATCAATCAATTACTCGCACTGCTGTGCATCCCCGCCAGCTCTTGCGCTGTATTCGCCGCTGAAGTTCCAGTGAAAATTATCGCGTTTAATGATTTTCATGGGCAGCTGGAAGCACCCGGTAATTTGCGCGCAAATGCGGCAATGGCTTCGCCCACCATTCCGGTGGGCGGCGTTGAGTGGATGGCAGGTTACGTGGAATTCCTGAAGGCGAAGAACCCCAACAATGCAGTTGTTTCTGCGGGCGATTTAATTGGCGCGACGCCGTTAATTTCTGCCTTGTTTCACGATGAGCCAACCATTGAAGCGATGAATCGCCTGGGGTTGGAATTTAATGCAGTGGGCAACCACGAATTTGATGAAGGCCGCGCGGAGTTATTGCGCATGCAAAACGGCGGCTGCCACCCGGTGGATGCCAATTCTTGCCAGGGCGCGGCGGTAGGAACGCAGGTTCCCTTTGAAGGTGCAGACTTTTCATTTCTCGCGGCGAATGTGTTGGATACCAGTAATCGCAACACCCTGTTCGCGCCCTACGCGATAAAAACCTTTGGCAAAGTTCGCGTTGCGTTTATTGGAATGACCTTGAAAGAAACTCCGACCATAGTTTCACCCAGCGGCGTTACCGGCCTGGAATTTACCGATGAAGCCACAACAGTGAATGCGCTCATTCCCAAATTGCGCGCACGCGGCGTGAAAGCTGTGGTGGTACTTATTCATCAAGGCGGAACACAACCGGTTACGCAAGCAGCAGATACCATCAATTCCTGTGTGGGCGGATTGTCCGGCACACCGGTCGAATCCATTGTGAATCGTTTGCATGACGAAGTGGATCTGGTGATTTCTGGTCACACGCATCAAGCCTATAACTGCCGGGTAAAAAATAGCGCAGGTCGTTCCATTTCAGTGACCAGTGCCAATAGCATTGGCCGGGTACTCACCGACATCAGCCTGACCATCAACGACAAAACCGGAGACGTCACGGCGATTAATGCGCAAAATAAACTTGTGGATCGTTCCACGACTGGCGTAGTACCCAATGCGAACATCGCCGCGCTGGTCAGCAAATACCGCACGCTTGCCATGCCTATTGCCAACCGGGTGATCGGCGATATTACCGCCGCTATGCCAGACTCCGGCATTAACAGCGCGGGCGAATCTGCATTGGGTGATGTGATTGCCGATGCACAATTACAAGCCACCGCCAGTGCGGAAAAAGGTAATGCGCGCGTTGCATTTATGAACCCCGGCGGTATTCGTTCGCCCGGTTTGTTGTATGCCTCAAGCGCCGCAGGGGAAGGTGATGGCAAGGTGACTTACGGCGGAGTATTTACCGTACAACCCTTTGGCAATAGCCTCACAACACTGACCTTAACCGGCGAACAAATCCATATTTTATTGGAGCAGCAATTCACCGGTTGCCACGCGGGCAATGCGCCAGCGGAATGGAATTACCCGGCAACGGATACCACCGGCCAAGCGTTTAACCGCATTCTGCAAATTTCAGCGGGATTTACTTACAGCTGGTCTGCCGCCGGCGCCGCATGCGATAAAGTTGCGCGCGAGTCTATTCAACTCGATGGAATTGAAATTAATCCATTGCAGAGCTATCGCATTACTGTGAATAATTTTCTGGCAGACGGCGGCGATAAATTTTACGTACTCGCTAAAGGCACCCAACGCCTGGGCGGCGCGCAAGATGTCGATGCGCTGGAAGCGTATTTTAAAAACACGGCGAACGACGCGGATTCCTCCCAACCCGGAGTGCAAATTGCGCCCGGCCCGCAAAACCGAATTAATCGTTTGAATTAATGCTCAACACAAAAGGCCGCAATGCGCGGCCTTTTGCCTGTGTTTTCGCGCCTGCGAAAAATAGGTCGTGGATAGCAATTTTGGCGGCTACACTGATAGTTCAACCGGATTATCACCCCTCGGGTCCCGGCAGAATCAGGAACTACTATTTCCATGTCCGACAAGAGCCAAATCATTCGCACGGCATTCCTAAAGGCAGTATTTAGCCTTTTGGGATATGTGGCCCATAGCGATGGGCAGATTAATCGCCATGAAATAAAGCGCGTTAAAATTCATATGAAAAAAATGAATTTATCGGAACTGGAACAACGCAAGGCACTTTATTTATTCAAATCCGGCACGCGGCCAGACTTCAACGCCAGCCAGACGATAAAAGAATTTCGGCTGACGACAACGCCAAAACTGGTGCAGATATTGTTGGTGCATTTAATTACCATGGCGCGTGCAGATGGCGGTTTAGTCAAAAAAGAGTTGCATGCAATACTGTGGCTGGCGCGGGAGCTGGGCTACAAAAGTGTGGTGTTTAATCATTTGCTGCGCATGATTTACACACAGGATCAAATAACCCGAATCAACACACCCGAAGCCAACGAACCGCATCAACACACTTACACGGCGCCGCCCAAATCGCAAACCACTAGTGACCAAACCTACAGCCACTCAGGAAAAAATAGAACCCACAATCAGCCGGGCCACCAAAGCGCCGATTTACAAGCGGCTTACCATACGCTCGGCGTAAATGCAGGAATGACCGAAGAAGAAATTCGCAAAGCGTTCAAAAAACTGGCTAGCCAATACCACCCGGATAAATTGGCCAGCCAGGGTTTAACCCAGGAGCAATTGCAAAGCGCAACCGAACAGTTTAAAAAATTTCTCGCTGCCTACGAGTTTATTAAACGTTACAGATCTATGTATGCGGCGCCGGCCAATTAACAGAACACTTAACACAACTACATTAGTACGCGCGTCCCATCTGCAAATACTTCATCCTGAATACCCATCGCTTTTTTCAAGGCGACATCCCTATCCCACTGGTTACGAATGCGCGAAATCGCGAGAGCCTGTTTAAGATTAATATCGCCCAGGTGATACCAGGCCGACACCAGCGGGAAAAATTGCAGAGGCCAATCGGTGCCGTAAATCAAACGCCCTTGTAATTCCGGCGCTGTAACCACCTTGCGCATAAAGCCCAGTTTATTCACTTGCGTTAAACTGGAAATATCACCGTAGAGCGTCGGATACTGCTTAAACATTGGTAAGATACGCTCAAAATTATCCTCACCGTGGGATTTACCTGTTGTTGCAATATGTGCGGCAATTACGGTTACGCCCATGGATAACGGCAGCGTCAATTTTTGTGGATCGGCCAATTCATCGCGCGCACTGCTGAAGGATTTCTCCATGCCAGTGTGCGTTAACAGCGGCATATCCAGTTCAATCATTTTTTGATAAAACGGAATCAACGCTGGGTCAGCAGGGTCTATATACATAATCGATGGCAACCATTTAATTAACACCGCCCCCTTCGCCTTGGCCTGCTCCAGACGCTGGATAGCATCTTTACGGTAGGGATTAATGCTCGCCGCGTAGAGCAGATTGGGATACTTCTGTGTTTGCTCATACACATAATCGTTAGGTACATAAATCTGGGTTAATTGTTTATCCAGATTACCTTCAGCATCAATCACTCCGTCCATCGCCAAAATAACGGTTTTATTCACACTGGAGGAATTAGCAACAGCGTCGCTAATTTTTTTAAACACAATCGCATCACCCTGCTCGCGCAGCTCTTTATGGCTTACGCCCATAGCCATTAAATAAAACGGGAAGCGAAAATTGTTGCGCATTTTTTCGTTAACAAAACAGCCAGAATTACCATACCCCAACCCTGCAACGTGGGCATGGAAATCGATAATGGTTTTTCCAGCAGGTTTAACATCGAGGTCATGAGCGAAAATCACCGGACTAATGAACACAACAACCAACTGAAAAATAAAAGCCCATACCGATTTATGAATTGAACCTAACATGAAATGCCTCCTGCATAGCATTCAAGATGTGCGTACATCCTTGATTCGCAGGATGTACGCAGCTTACTATTTGCCCACAATCGATTTATTACGACGGCGAGTGAACAACAGTGCACCGAGCAACAGTATCAACACCCACTCCATAGCTCCGCCGCCGCCAGAATAACCCGATGAGCGAACTACTTTAATTTCTTCCGGGCGTTGTTTGGCTTTTTCACGAAATGCAGCCAACTGCACGTCCAGGTTTTTAATCATTTCATTGGTTGATAACTCAAACCCCTTAACACTGTCATCGCGCAATTCTTCAGTAAGATTAACCGGGGTCGAGCGACCTTTTACGATACTGGTACCGGGAGCACGGAATAACATCTTGCGACTTTCAATGTCATAAACCACCGTATCGATCAGTGTATTGGTATCATTTTTTTGCCCGGAAATCAGATACGCACCTACGATGGTCCAATAACTCAGGGACAACATGCCCTCATCCGTAAATTGCACCTGATCATGGGAAACCAGCGCAATCACATCAACGCCGTACATAGTTTTGATTTGATCAAGATTGGTAAAGCTGCCACCTGGTGTCAGATACACGGATGGAATTGTCTGGATCTCACCGATAAATTTTTGTGCTTTAAAGTGGCTGGCAATTTTTTCCAGAATTTCCATTTTTCTGGTTTCTGTTAATCCTTCCGAACCCAAGCTACGCCCGGTCCAGAAATTGGTTCCACCACCAAGACTTGCTTGCTCCGGTACAAAGGCAACCCCCAATTTAATTGGCAGTTTAAGCACAGGAATGGATGGCTGGATAACCGGAGCATCTTCTTTTGGATACAGATATTCCACCACACTACTTTTGCTTCCAGTTTGCTGGCTAGCGCAACTGACTAGCCCTAATATCACCAAACAACTTAAACTCAAAGCGCATAATTTTTTCACGATAAGCATCCTATTATTCAGTAGTTACGGGTCGAGGCTCGGCGATATTCAACGCCAGTTGTTTAGCCGCGCTAAAATCCGTTTTGCCGCTACCTAATTTGGGGATAGCGTCACAGTGATGGACTTGGGCAGGAATCATCATCGGGTTGCTATTAATCGCCAACAAGCGCTGACGCAATTCGCTCGCGTCTATTGCCAGGGTAGTCAGCAATACAATTTGCTCACCTTTTTTCTCATCGGGAATATTTACTGCCACCAGTTCTACATCCGGCTCGGTAATGACCTTTTTGATTTCCTGTTCAACGGCACCCAGGCTAATCATTTCACCGCCCAATTTGGCGAAGCGCGAATAGCGATCGACAATCGTTAAGAAGCCGTCGGCATCGACATGGCCTTTATCACCGGTTTTATACCAACGGCGCCCATCCAGTTCGACAATGACAGAATTGGTTTTTTCCGGATCATTTAAATAACCAAGCATTACCTGGGTGCCGGAAATTAATATCAAACCATCCTCACCCACTGGCAGGGTGTGCAAACTCACTGGATCAACCACGCGGAAAGAACAGCCCGGCAAGGGCAACCCTACCGTGCCCAATTTATTACCCAACTGCACATGCCAATCATTAGGATCAAGTTGATCAGGAATATTGACGCTGGCCACCGGTGTAGTTTCTGTTGCACCATAACCTTCGTAAATAATTTTATTAAACCGCTGTTGGAATTCCTCACGTACTTCCGGTGCCAATTTTTCTGCGCCCGCCACTACCACGCGCAACGACTCCAGCATCAACGGCTGCACTTTTTTGTTTTTGCTGTACAAACGCAAGAAGGTTGCAGTTGCACACATCACTGTGACTTTGTTGCGCGATATTGCTTTGGCAATATTCAACACATCCGTAGGATCCGGGTGACACACCACCGGAATCCCCTCAATTAACGGCAGGAATGTGGTCACCGTTAAACCGAAGGAGTGGAAAGGTGGCAGGCTACCCATCACCACATCATCGTCGCGGGTTTTTAATACATCGCTGATCTGCTTGATGTTGGCCATAAAGTTGCGATGGCTCAACACAATACCTTTGGGTGTTCCTTCACTACCGCTGGAAAATAATATGGCCGCCGGGTCATTCACATTAACCTTTTTACCAAAGGCGCGATAGAACCCATAAGCAGGTAAAATATGCGCTGCAATAAATCCGGTAATAAAGCGGAATTTGGATAACTGCTCTTTCAACTGTTCCAGATAGACAACATTCATCCCTTGCAACATGGCAGCGGTATCCAACCCGCGACCATTTAATTTATCGATAAATTTTTCTGAGGTATAAACGGTTTTAATCGCCGCATTTTTTACCCCGGACTGGATCGCCGCGATACTGGTGGTGAAATTCACATTGACGGCGGTTTGGCCATTCAGTAACACGGCCATATTGGCAATCACCGCCGCACTGCTGGCGGGCAATAAAATCGCTACGTTTTGTTCGCGATCCAGCTTGCGCATTTGCTGCGCAAACGCCACGGTAGCGGCGAGCATTTTGGCATTGGTTAATTCAGTGCCGTTGGTATCTATAACGCAGGTTGCCCCCAGATGCTCCTTGGCAGAACGAATATAGGCCAGGGGAATAGGGTCAAACTCCTGACTCTGGTGCTCCCAGGCATCAAAGGAAAGTTCAAACACTTTTTGTTTTAACTGTTCGGCTTTGGTGTCCACCGGCAGTGGCTTACCAAAGGTCACTACTACTTCGCGACGCAAACCGCGCGCGGTATTTCTGCGCAATTTTTCACTGCGCGCGCGCGACAAACGGCTGCCCCACAAGCCATGCAAATAAAAGGGAACAATAACGCCCTCTACCCCTTCCACGACGCGCTCATAGCCGGTGCGAAATAAACCTAGCGAACCTGTACGACTAATGGCACCTTCCGGGAACAAACACACCACTTCACCGGCGATCAATAACTCGTTAATTTTTTCCAGTGATTCCTTGCTTTGGCCAGCACTGATCGGAATCACGCCGAAGAATTTAAAGATAGGTTTCAAGTACCACTGTTCGTAAATGGAACGCAACATCACAAAACGAACCGGGCGCGGGCAAGCAATTTGCACCATGGCCCAATCGATCCAGCTGATGTGATTACCCAATAGCAACACGCCACCGGTTTTGGGCAAATTTTCAAAACCCACTACGCTGACTTTATATTTACCTTGCACCAAAAATGCAGCACCGATACGTGTTAAGGAGTGCGGCAACTCATAAACGGTAAACACCGCACCAGCCAAGGCGACCAGCATTAACACTATAAAAAGCTGCGCCGATGAAAGACCGATACTGGCAAGCAGCATGGTTAAGCCGAGGAAGCCAATCATGCCGATATTTTGCACCCAGTTATTACCGGCCAACACAGTGCCGGCCTCATCGGCTTTGGCGTGATATTGAATCAAGGAATTCAGCGGAATAATAAATAGTCCACCGAGTACACCTAAGCCCATAAAAGTCATGGCCATGGCAAAGCGCGAATCCAGCGCGGGCAATAAACCAAGCAGCAAAGCAAAACCCAAGGCGCCGATTGGAATCAAACCCAGCTCAATATAATTTTTTGATAATTTACCGGCGACCAGGGAGCCAATCACAATTCCGATTCCGGTACAGGCGAGAATGCCTTGAATCACCAGGGTGTTATTTTCATTTAAGACATCTTTGGCAAACGCCGGGAATGAAGCCAACACCGCCTGCGAAATAGCCCAGAACATGGTAAGGCCAATAATGGACAACCAGATGGCGCGTTTGGCGGCGATGGTTTTTAAATTCTGGCCAAGGTAACCACCACGTAAATATTTTCCCACTTTAAAGGTTTGGGTTTGTTTTTCAGTTTCGCCCTGGCGATTGGGTAACTGGTAGGCCATCCATAATTCAATCAAGGTGAAAGCCACTAACGCCCAGCTCAATGGGGCAATATGCGTGATAATTGAATTCGCATCGGTGATGACGACATCTTTCAATAAAGTTTCAAACAATGCCGAGAAAACAAAAGTGCTACCGAGAATGGAAATAATGGTCAGTGCTTGCACCAAACCATTGGCACTGGCGAGATTATTATCGCCGACCAATTCGCGGATATAACCATATTTTGCGGGCGAATAAATTGCGGCTTGGATACCAAGAATTAGCGTCATCGCAAACGCGAGCCAGAACCACCCCTGATAATAAGCCAGCACAATCACCAATACCGCCGCCAACTCGGCCCAGGCGCTGTACTGCATGACTTTGTGCTTGGGGTATTTATCGGAAATAAATCCGGCGGGTGAAAATAATAAAATAAACGGAATTAGAATCAACGCATTGACTAGCGCCGTTAAAATGACCTGGGTATTGCCATCGTAAATTTTAAACACCGTATTCTGGATCACAATTTTGTGACCCAAATCGATAAAGGCATTTACAAACAACACCAGCAGGTAAGGCATAAAACCTTTAATGCGGAACAGTGGCAGCACGGTATGTAATCTCCTTAAAAATAGCCTTTAAAAACAACCCTGAAGTTAAATCCCTCCCAACCTCCCTTTACCAAAGGGAGGAGCTTGAATCCCCCCTCTTTTATAAAGAGGGGCCGGGGGAGATTAAAACGCCCGGCCAGCATGCCCAAGCCCGCAAAGACTTTCTACCTTTTTCTGCAAAGTCGAATTTATCTGGCCACAAGGTCGCACATTTTGCTACCTTTGGCACAAACTTGGCCTAACTACGCGGTAAATGCACCCTATGCCCCAAATCAATAATCTGCTGGTGACCCTGAAAAAAACCCTTAAGAGCCATGGCCTGACCTATGCACAGGTCGCAGCGCACCTGGAATTGACCGAAGCCAGCGTGAAGCGACTGTTCTCCGAACAGCAGATTTCCCTGCAGCGGCTGGAGCAGATTTGCCAGATGATGCAAATGGAAATTTCAGATTTGGTGCAATTGATGAATGACCAGCAGCCGCAATTGCAGCAGCTCACCCAGGAGCAGGAGGAGGAAATCACCCGGGATATAACCCTGCTACTCATCACCGTGTGCGTCCTTAACCGTTGGACATTTGATGAAATTCTGGCGTGGTACACACTCAGCGAAAGCGAATGCCTGCAAAAACTTATCCAGCTGGATAAATTAAATATCATCGAGCTATTACCCAAAAATAAAATCAAGTTACGCGTCGCCAACAATTTCAGCTGGCGCGAAGGCGGGCCAATCCAGCGCTTTTTTCAGGATAAATTAGCGCAAGAATTTTTTAACTCACGCTTTGAAGGAAATGATGAATGCCTGCTCGTACTAAATGGCATGCTCTCACCTGCCAGCAATATGGAATTCCAGCGCAAGTTAAAACGTTTTGCGCGCGAGTTTGAAGAATTAAACCAGCAAGACAGCAGCTTGCCGCTGGATAAGCGCAATGGCGTCAGCGTGGTGTTTGCAATTCGCAATTGGCGTTACGGGTTATTTAAACCGCTGCTGAAAAAATAAAAAAAACGGATGCCGATTGGCATCCGGTACAAAGCCCCAAAACAAGGGAGCGCCACACACAAAATTTTTAACGCTTATGCAGGCTCAAGCGCAAAGGCTGCTAATCCCGACGCGTCCAAATACGTCAGGCGCGAATAGCCATTGGTTGCCAGGGCGTAGACATGCAAATGCTCGGCGAACGCTGCTTTACCGCCAGCGGCACACACACCCAATAATTGGGCGGGCGAAAAGTCCTTACGATAAATACTGAAGCTATCGCGGGTGTATCCATCCGCATTGCCAATCACCATACCGCTGGCATTGGTAAAGGATTGTTGCAATGCATCATTACAGGTTCCTTTCTGTACATTAAAACCAAAGGTCGCCAGGTTTTGTGGATGATAGGCGCGATAGGCAATTTGAATATCTGCCCCCGGCGGATAAGGAACGAAACCGCAGCAATCTGAACTGGCTTCCGCACCATTCACTTTGATTTTGTACACATTCGCGCCGCAGCCGGCATTATCAATGCGCACTTTCATTTTAAATCCATCGGCAGTAGCGCCATTGACCAGCAAATTAATATCCGGCGCATCCACAGAAGGCGCGAAACTGTTGTAATGCGGCACCTGGAATAAATGTTTGGGCAGTGCACTGAGTTTGTTGCCATTCACATCAAACAACTCAAAAATAAATTCGTACAAGCCTTCATCGAGTTTGGTTGAATCCAGATCGATCGTTAATGTATTTTGATCCCAGAGCGGACTGAGTTCAACGGCATTGACCGGACTATCGGCAGGCATAGCCGGTGGAATTATGTATAAGTCATCTTGCCCGTTAACCGAATTCGGCCCCAACTTAAATGAGTTTTGACCGAAGTGCTTATGCATAAGCGCATCGTAATACTCATAGGTATAAGACTTATACAATGCTTGCCCTTGATGCAGGGACGCGGGTGGAAGTGCACTGGCCGGTGATAAATCCGCATTGCGCAATTTGCGATAACTCCAGCGGTAGTAATACATCCCCGCTACGGGTAAACCGCTACCGAATTGCACAACAAAGTGTAAATTACCACCAAAGGGGGATAATTTTTTATTCGGCGAAATACTGCCAACATTCAAAATATCACTCAGGCCAATATGATTGAAATTTTTTCCCTGAATAAAGGTAACTGCATCAGTTTGTTGGATATGACTGACGCTGGCCGCTGAACCAATGGTTTTAATCCAGACAATATCGCCGTCAATGATATCGTTGCACTCCCAGCGCACGCGTGGATCGGTTACGCGAATAGTCACTGCACTTCCGCACACATAATTCCAATAGGTATTGCAGGGAATTGGTGGTTTATAAACTGTTGTCCATACCCCATCAATTAATACTTCAACCCAGAAATACAAATCCGGTTTATCGCCCGTGTCATAGTATTTAAAAGTGATATCGAAGTTACCGTTTAAATCGGTATAGGTTAAAGCCACCTGGTCGCAGCGATAAAAATAGGGCCATAACCAGGGCACAAGACAAAAATACGGATGAAAGAGAGCGAAGTTATCGACAATCGTTTTGCGAATACTGGAGACATTGCCGGAATTCAACACACTCAGCAGGCGCGGCGAGGCAAGAATTGCCGATTGCGCCGTTGCCAGTTCTGCCGGCGCCGATTTTAATTGACTGACGCGCGCTTGCAGATCAGCATCAACCGGCGCAGTAAATTCTGATTGCGCGTTAAATCCAAATCGCGAACGGTTAGCAGGCCCTGGTGGTAGTGGTTGTGGATTTAATTCGGCCAAGCCGGAAACACCGGGATCAAAAACTGGATCGAAGGGTTCCGGATCGGGTTCGGGAATAGGAATAGGCCATTGCGGTGTCACCACGATTTCCGGAATGCGTTTAATAATGCGATCGGGAATACGGTTGATCCAGAATAGAATCCGGTCCACTTCACAAATATGTACGCGCGCATGGCAAATGCCGCGATCCTGCTGGATTGATCCCATGGCAAAATTTTTAATCACCCGGCCGCGCACACGGCAGGAGCGCTTCAACCATAAGCGGGAATAATCACCGGGAATAATCGCCGGATTAATGAATCCCTCGCGATTAATGTCCAGCACCAACTCATAGGGCTTTAAACTTTCCAATTCAGCCAGGCTGGTAATGGCATCGCCTTTTCTGTCGTTTGCAGGAGCGAGTAATACGCGATATAAGCGCGGGTTTACGCCAGCGGTTTTAAACTCCACCGCATCCCCACGCACTGGGGATGTCTCCAGCAATTTACCGGAACGCGAAAACAAATAGGCATTTAGCGCAACATCTTCGCTTGGCTTTTCGCCAAAGCTAATGGGAATACGAAGGTTATCAAAACTGGATTTCATGGAATTATCCTCTCAAGAAAATTGTCAGGCCTGTAAGTACAGGTTGAAAAGCAATTTAACGAGCGAGGAAAGTTGCTGAGTCGGCTCAATAGCGCAATGTCAATTCAACGGCAATGAAAAGCAAAGAGAGGGGGCATCGGCAAATTTCCTTTTTCACATCTACCCTACTCCCCTTACTACAAAAATTCTGTGTGAAATACCCCCTCCGCCGGGTGAATATTTCACAGGAATCCGGATTCATTTTTCGCTGGATAAATCGCCGCGGAGGCAGATGATTGATAGCAAGAACACCCAAGGAGCTTCCGATAAGTGTTCTTTTACCCCACTAATCGTTAAGGAGAAGGATCATGTCAGACGAAAAAATTTCCACTACTGAATCTGAAGACAATAGTGCTAAAGATCGCCGCGATTTTTTGCGCAACTCAATGCTCGCTGCCGGTGCTGTAGCCACCCTGGTTGCCGCCGAGGGAGCAAATGCACAAACCTGCTATGACGCTTATGGCAACGTAATCAAAACCACCGCCACCCCCAAAGTGATTGATGTCGCCCTTAACAGCAGTGACGTCACCCTGGATGATATGTACAGCATCCTGAAACAACTTGGCGGACTCACTGGCTGCCTGGCCTGCGGGTTTAATGGCTTTGATTTGCGCTTCCGTATTAATCCCGTGATTAAACTAACGGCGCGTGTGCCTGTTGCAGCAAGCGTAATAGGTTAATTGCAAGCACGCCGATGCATTTTTTGCATCGGCATTTTTATTTCTCAGGGAATCAGTTCGACATCCGCCGGTAATTCATTATGGAGAGGAATCATAATGAGCAAGCAGCACTCATACACGTTGAAGAACCAATCCAAATTGGAAAATCTGCCCAAATTAGGCGTAGGAATAAATTATCATTGGGATTTTGCCGGTTTAATCACACGTAACCCACAGCTGATTCAATTTATTGAAGTCAGCCCGGATATGTTATGCGAAGAAATTTTAGCGGATGGCCGTCGATGCCTGCGTTTCGATGAAGGTAAATTAGCCAACCTCAAGCAGCTGGCACAACAATTCCCCGTAATAGTTCACGGTCTGGGTTTATCCATAGGTTCGGCGCGTAGCTGGAACCAGGATTACATACAAATGCTTGATCAGTATGCGCAGCAGCAACATTTTTACTGGCACAGTGAGCATATGGGATTCACCCTGGCGCAAGGTGAAGGTGCGGGCGACGACCATGCTGGATTGCTTTTACCCCTGCCATTTACGCGCGAAGCACTCGCGCTGCTTGAACCACGTATTCAACACCTGTGCAAACGCTACGGCGTGCCCTTCCTGATTGAAAACACTACCTACTACCTTCCTGATTTTACTGGCAATGACTGGAGCGAAGTCGAATTTCTCAATCAATTACTGAATAGCACTGACTGTGGGCTTTTACTCGATCTCTACAATTTTTATTGCAATGCGCTAAATTTTGGTTTTGATCCGGCCGCCGCATTAATGCAATTGCAATTGGATCGAGTGGTAGAAATCCATATCGCCGGCGGTATCACTCATGAAGGTTTTTTGTTGGATGTGCACAGTGATTTGGTGCCGGAAGCAGTATGGAATTTACTGGAATTACTCTTGCCCCACACCCCCAATCTCTGTGCAATCACCTATGAATTATTGGAGTTTTCATTACCCTTGCTGGGCGAAGAAAAAATTCTGTCACAACTGGCGCTCGCTCAAACAGCATGGAAAAAATACTGCAGCATCCACAGCGCACCCCCGCATAGCACCAACACCAACACCAACACCAACACCAACACCAACACCAAGGAGTCAGGTTATGCCACTTGCTGAAGTACAGGACTGTATGGTCAGGCTAGCGCGTGGAGACCATCGCCCAATAGCCGATGAAATTCCACTTACACCGGAGGAGAAGGGCTGGCTGAATAGTTTGAAGACGGCACCCGGGCTCTCTGTTACCGCGGATATTCAAAGCTGGTGGCGGCTGAGCCGCTTGACCATTGCAACCCCGTTTACGGTGGAACTGCTCAAGCGTCACAAGCAGGAACATCTCATTATCGAGTACCTTACTACCGCTCCTGTACGCACATTATTTTTCGCAGCCGAAGCTGAGCAGTTCAAACATTTTCTACACCAGCAACACACTGTGGATGTATTTACCAAGACGACGGTGACCTATGAATGGGCAATGAAAAATGCTAGCCAACTAAGTGCCGAGATCAGCAACAATCAATCAGCACTGAAAAAAAATTCGGTAGGAATTACCAATCAGCCGACGCGGATATCTGGTGTCGCGACCTTACATTTTGACCGTAATCCGCTAAAGGTTTTTCAAGCGCTGTTAGCGGCGCAAGAACTTCCGGAGCCTGAGCTGGAGGACTTTTACTTGCTGATTGCTCCACAACTCCCCAACCTCTGGTGTAAAATTTCCGCAACTGAATATTTTGAGCTAACCGAAGCCGACCAACCAAAGCAGCCGTAGATACAGCGATTTGAATACTTCAATGGTTTAGGGAAAATCAGTTACGTAGTGCGACTGGAGGAATCAACTTACTATCTATCGCGTCCCCCAGAGCTTCTGACAGTTTCTCACTAAATTCAACGGTAATATGGTGCCGATCACGATAAATAAGCACATTACCAACAATGGGGCCACAGGTAGAATCAGTGCACAGATAATGGTTCATATCTATGTAATGTTTACGATGATCGCGCACGGTTTTCTCTTCCATACTGGCAAACATCAAATCCACCACTTGCTCTTTTGGCTCTGCACATTTATCCGTATCTGACAAATTCTTGGATAAACACAGTGCTGGAGTACGAGCAAAACTGGGGGTATCGCCAATAATAATCACCTGTGTTTTTTCGGGAAAATACGTAAACATTCGTTCCAAACCTTGCATCCATTCTTTTGACGCATCCGCCACATCCAATGATGCTCTCGCTCCATAATAACTGGAAACTATCACCACATCAGGATTAAGCAGATTAATTTTTTCCAGTACTTTTTTGCGCCAATTAACACAGGTGGTATATTCGCTACCCCGCCACATCACTTCTATATCAGTCGCAGGACATGAGCTTTTAGTAAACGAAACCAATTTAACACCGCTTTTTTCTGAATATTTCTGTAAGGCTGGAAACCATTGTGCTGCATGAGAATCACCATATAACACATAGGTTTTGCGCGCATTTGTATCGCCAAAAACACAACCGGCAGCAACCTCTGTAAACAAATCATCATGGCAACCATCGTTGTAAATCGGCGGCACAGAATGGGTTACTTGTCGCAAGGCAGGTGCAAGATTCCTGGGAACATAGCCGGTGAACTCCGGGCTGGTATCTGGTACGTACTCCTGCGCAAGCTGATCAGAAAACAAAGGCCGGGACTTAACTTGCCAACCATAGCCTCCAGCAATAAGCACAAGAAATATCGAAGCAGTACTACAGCTAATTAATGCAGGCTTAGTCGGCAAATAGAATTTTCCAGAAGCATTGCGAAAAGGTTGTTCGATGCAACGGTAAGTCAAGTCAGCCATAAGAACCGAAACAATGAATAAACTCGCTATGGCGTGAATACCGGTAAATTCCGGCCAAATCTCCTGCGCGAAAACGATAACAGGCCAGTGCCACAGATAGAGCGAATAGGAAATTAATCCCATATATTGCAGAGGTTGAATCCCCATAACCTTGTTCAGATACGCAGTGTTCTTGCCAATTGACCCTGCCAGTAAAATCAGGGCTGCGCCCACTACCGGCAACGCCGCAGCAACACCGGGAAAATGGGTATATTTGTTGTAGAGAATTGCGCAACTACCGACGAGCAATACCCCTGACCAACCGATTATTGGGGCAAACGGGGCTAGTGGATTATGACCGGTATATTTTTTTTCGATCAACCAAAAAGCCAAAAGCCCCCCAAAAACCAACTCCCATGCACGGGTAAACACCAGAAAGAAAGCCCAGGGCTGACTGGATTGGGTCAGGTAAATACAACCAATAAAGGAAAGACACAGCAGTATTATCAGAAAACCTGTTAAATATTTTTTTTGGTGCCTTAATAAACGCCAGCAAAAAAATAACAGCAAGGGCCAGATAAAATAAAACTGTTCCTCAACGCCAAGAGACCAGTAGTGCAGCAGTGGCGAGGGAGCAGTCTCCGCTAAATAATCAGTTTGCTGGTAAGCGTAAAAAATATTGGGCAAATAGAGAACAGTGGCAATAGTTTCTTTCATCACCTTTGGAATTAGCAACGGTGGTAATAGCAGACAAGAAACCAACATGGTGCAGAACAACACAAATAATGATGCGGGAATAATCCTGCGCACCCGGCGGAAATAAAACTCAATGAAACTAAAACGATTGCTATTTAAGGCTTCAACCAAATGACCAGTAATCAAGTATCCAGAGATAACAAAAAATATATCGACACCGATATAGCCGCCCGTGAGCCAGGGTACATCCAGGTGATATAACACCACCAGTAATACCGCTATTCCCCTGAGCCCTTGAATATCAAGACGAAAATTATTTTGCCCTTGCAATTTATCACTCCATGTTTCAGGTACACACAGGTTACATCCGCTTACTTGTCACCTATCTTTTGCGCCGCATTTCCCGGCAAAAAATAACATACAATATTTGCGCCATCATTTTTTACAAATAGCCACTCATTAAAATTTCGCAAAAAAAGCCTCCATTTTGAGATCTGGCGCACACAGCCGTGCCATTCAAAAACTTGCGAGCACAGAAACACCCTAGCTAAAAACAAAAACGCCCGGACTCAAGTATTTGAATCCGGGCGCTTGATGGCAATTAATTCAATCTCGTTGAATTAACGCCCCCACAGGTTATTCAACAGCGTGGTTTTACGTGGATCAAGCGTGGTCCATTGCCCCCATTTGTCGTTAGCACTGACCGGATCCCATGGAGTCAGGTACCAGCCGAAGGTATCGGCAGATTCCGGATTCATTGACCAGTAGCAGGCATTGATGCCTTTCTTCTTGAAGTAAGCCGCGGCGGCAGTTTGCCATTGTTGATCTACGTTAGTGGTGATATGACTCCAGGTAGTGCGATCTGCCTGGCTGGTTTTGTTGGGCCAATCCATATTGCCACCGAATTCGCCAATCAAAATACCGTAACCTTGTTGACGCAGGTAACCGAAGTGTTCTTCCCAACCCGCTTCCAACACGGTTGGGTTAATCACTATACGGCACTTGTGCAGTGCAGCTTCATCGCCTTCCAAACCAGCACACTCGGTTTGCGCAGGATCCATAAAGTGTTTTTGTACAAACACGGATGGGCCGTAGGTGTGCGGAGAAAATACCAAACGATCTTTAGGAATATTGATTGGATCGGTACCCGCTTCGAACAGGTTCTCGCCCCAATTGGGGTTAGTGTCGGTGCTGCCGTGCGGCACTTCCACTTTGGTGTCCGGTGTGCCGTCTTGTGAGTTGGCGTTCCCCGAAATACCTTCCACGATAATCAGCATGTTCGGGTTCACCGAGTTCATCGCCGCGTAAGCTTCTTCGGAGAGAGATTTCCACTCCGCCCAGGTGTAATCCCATGGCTCATTGAAAATATCGATACCGATCAGGTTGTCTACGCCCAGCTTCGCTGACAGGCCAGCCACTTCTTTGATTGTTGCCAACCATTTGGTTTTGTCGTACGCGTGGATTTTGGTCACACTGCTTGGATTATCGGTGGTCGCGCAGGAATATTGCTCACGCTTGTAGTCATAACCGACACGATCTTTATCCACATAAGGTGGACGAGCGTCGATACGACCTGCACGCCAACCTACGTAGTTAGAGCAAGAGTGGATATCAACAAAGATCTGGATGTCGTTGGCATCGGCAATCTTGATGAAATCTTCCATGCCCTGGCGCGCATTGGTCTGGCGAACGGATTGATGGTTCTTCAAGTTTGGCTCTTTGCCTTGTGGATCATTGGCATCCAGAGTTTGGGGAGAAATAGGCATACGCAGCATGGTGATACCAGCGGCCTTCAATTCTTTCATGGTTTGATCGATAGTACGGCCAGAACCTTTACTGTCATTCACCCACCACATATTGCCGACGTACAACTCCATAGGTGCACCACTGGGGTTAGCAGAATCGTTAGATGGCTCGTGACGACCTTCCAAACCGAACCAGTTACCGCAACGCGCTGGTAACAGTTGTCCATCTTTGGTCAGGTTGCCCTGAGCGTTGACGCGGAATACGCCTGCACTAGAGTTGGTGCCGGTTGAACTGGATGAACGAATGGAGGAACTGGTAGCAGGTACCGAGCTGGACGAGCGAATAGAACTTGAACTGGTAGCCGGCACTGAACTGGACGAGCGAATGGAGCTTGAGCTGGTAGCAGGAACAGAGCTGGACGAACGGATCGAGCTCGAACTGGTAGCCGGAGTAGATGAGCTGGAACGACTAGTAGTGATCACCACACTGGACGACGCTCCACAATTCGTCACGCCGAATGGCGCAGGTTGGCTTGCACAGGTATTGCGTGAGACGCAGCTTCTACCGTTTTCATAACCCCAACCGCTTGTGGTGGTTACACACAAAGGCTGTGGACTGCCGTACCAGTTACATTGCTGCACACAGGACTGCAAGCTCGATGAACTCGAAGAACTCAAAACAGGGGCTGATGACGATGATCTCGAAGGTGCCGATGACGAGGTAGACGGAGCCGATGAAGTCGGTGTTCCGCTACACACGGCGCCGTTGATCGTTGGAATCTCTGCCGCTGCGCCATTTTTATTCAATTGGAAGCCAAAGGTCGCTGTTCCACCAGGCTGCAAACTGCCGTTCCAGCTCAGGTTAGTCGCTGTATAGGGGTTGCCACCAGACAGATTGGCATTCCAGGAACCGGACAAGCGGTTGGCAGAGGCATACTGCCAATTGATTGACCAGCCGTTAATCGCTGCCGATGTGGAGTTGGTAATACGGATTTCACCGGTTGCACCGGTATTCCACTCGTTGGTAATTACGTAGCTACACGCTGCTGACGCAGTACTGGTGTAGCTAGCCGCCAGCACTGCCAACCCCATCAGGGTCAGACGCATGCTTTTGTTCGGAGTAGCCATTATGTTATCTCCTTGGATGAGACTTGGATGAAAAGGACGAACGTTCGTTATTAGCAAGCCCTGAGAGAGCTTTTTGGTACATCCACTCCTGTCGATTGCAATGCAAACAGCCAAACGGCGGAGACTGGAAAGCCACACCGCAAGGTGGTCCATTTACTACGGATGGCGTAAACATCGACGCCGAAAAATTAATTCGCCCCGATTACAGCTGGGACATGGATGATTGGATTGGAAAGCTGAATTTGACGCTTAAATCTTTAATTTTTTTATATTTATTATTTGTCTTACCTAAAAAGACAGCGCTGTCATTTTTGTGCTTTCGAAAGCGAAATACTGAGAACCAGTTAACACTTGATAATAATTTTTCCAAATGAAAATTTATTTTACTATTCAAAATAATAATAAATTTAGTTCCTGTTATGCCGGGGTTTTGCCGCATCCATTCGCACGTTTTTTTCGCCAAACTTGTAATCAATCGTCCAGAAATGTAAATGCCGTTGCAGGCTTATTCCTTGCATACTAGCCTGCGGTTTCAATGCGCCAGATTCAAAGCTGTTTTGTTATAACCAGTGCGCACCCTCAATTGCTTCAAATTAATCAACTGATTGGATGTATTCATGTTTGCTTCTGTAAATCGCCTGTCGCGCAGCCAGCGCTGGTTGCTGGCTGCTGGTGTCGCTGTGATTTTGTTGTTGGTATGGTTTTTCGCGCTTCGTGAACCCCAGGCCAAACGCCCGCCGCCACCCAATCCCTGGATGGGCCCAACACCAGTACATGTAGTTAGCGTTAGCAAAAGCGATTTAAAGGTACACATCAAGGCCATTGGCAGTGTCAGTCCGTTAAATACCGTGACCGTGAGGCCACGAGTAGGCGGCCCAATCCTGAGCGTAAAATTTACCGAAGGCCAATCGGTTAAAGCCGGTGACCTACTGGCAGAAATTGACCCGGCAACCTATCAAGTAAAACTTCACCAAGCCGAGGGCGCGCTGCAAGAAACCAAAGCCCAACTGAAGAATGCTGAAGATGACCTGGCACTCTATGAGCAGTTGCTGACCAAAAACTCTATTGCCAAACAGCAATTCGACAAACAAAAAGCACTGGTAGACCAATTGCGCGGCACGCTGAAGAGCCATGGCGCCCAATTGGAAGATGCGCGCCTGCAACTGTCCTACACCCGCATTACTGCACCTATTTCCGGTCGCACTGGCTTGCGCAAGGTGGATGTGGGCAATCTGGTCAACGCCAACGACAGCACAGGCCTGGTCACCATTACCCAAACCCAACCGATTTCGGTGGTATTCACCATTCCGGAAAACCAGTTGATCGCCGTACGCCAGGCTCATTCTGCCGCGCTATCTGCCAAACAATCCTTGGCGGTGGAAGCCTGGGATCGCAGCGAACACAATCTGCTATCCATCGGCAAACTGACGACGCTGGATAACCAAATCGATTCCACCACCGGCACTCTGCGCCTGAAGGCCGAATTCGATAACACGGATGACAGTCTCTTTCCCAATCAATTTATCAACGCGCGCCTGCATCTGGAGACACTTGATGGCGCGGTGACGATTCCCGCTGATGCAGTGCAGTACGGCAGCAAAGGTACCTATGTCTATTTGATAAAGGACAACAAAGCAGAGATGCGTCGAATCAAACTTGGCGCATTGGAAGGCGAAAATATTGCCGTGCTGGAAGGGTTGGTTGAAGGCGATCAGGTTGTACTGGAGGGCGTTGATCGCCTTTGGCCAGGCAAAGATGTGAAGGTGATTGAACAGCCGACAGCGGCGAATTGAGATAAGCCATGAGTATTTCCCGCCCCTTTATTCTCCGCCCGGTTGCCACCTCCCTGGTGATGCTGGCGTTTTTGCTGGCTGGAATTCTGGGTTATCGCTTATTACCCGTGGCCGCCCTGCCGCAGGTGGATTACCCGATTATCCAGATTTTTACCTTTAACCCTGGTGCCAGCCCCGATGTCATGGCACGCACAATAACCGCACCATTGGAGCGTAGCCTGGGGCAGATCCCTGGCGTAAAACAGCTTTCCTCCACCAGTTCCACCGGCGCCTCCATTATCACCCTGCAGTTTTTGCTGGAGATGGATCTGGGGGTGGCAGAGCAGGAAGTGCAAGCGGCACTGAATACGGCCAGTAACCTGCTACCGAATGACCTGCCCACCCCACCGATATACCGCAAGGTAAATCCGGCCGATGCGCCGATCATGACCCTCGCCGTCACCTCGGAAAGCCTACCGCTGCCAGAGGTTTATGATCTGGTGAATACGCGTATGGCGCAGAAGATTGCCCAGTTACCCGGTGTGGGAATGGTGACACTGGCCGGTGGCCAGCGTCCGGCAATCCGCATCAAGGTTAACCCCAATGCCCTCGCCAATACCCAATTGAGCCTGGAGCAGGTGCGCAATGCCGTCGTCACCGCCAATACCAACCAACCCAAAGGCAGTTTTGACGGCGAATATCGCTCCACCATGCTCGACGCCAATGACCAGATCCGCTCAGCACAGGAATATCGCGATTTAATTGTTAGTTACCGCGATGGCTCGCCACTGCGCCTGGGTGACGTGGCGAAAGTGGAAGATGGCGCCGAAGACAGGTTCCTCGCCGCCTGGGCCAACAAACAGCCGGCGGTGTTAATCAACATCCAACGCCAGCCCGGTGCCAATGTAATTGAGGTGGCTGACAGTATCGAAGCCCTGCTACCCAAGTTGATGGTAACCATGCCGGCCGCCGCGAAAATCGATGTATTAAGCGACCGCACCCTTAGCATCCGCGCCTCCATCCGTGATGTGCAAAAAGAGCTGATCTTTGCAATCTTCCTGGTAGTTGCGGTGACGCTGGTGTTCCTGCGCTCGATTCCAGCAACGATCATCCCCAGCCTGGCAGTGCCGCTGTCACTGATCGGCACTTTCGCCGCTATGTATTTCCTCGATTTCTCCATCAACAACCTGACGCTCATGGCGCTCACCATCGCCACCGGCTTTGTGGTGGATGACGCGATAGTGATGCTCGAAAACATCGCCCGCCACCGCGAGCAGGGCGAGACGCCGATGGATGCGGCGCTCAAAGGTGCCGGGGAAATTGGTTTTACCCTGGTGTCACTGACGATTTCGCTGATTGCCGTGTTGATCCCCCTACTGTTCATGGGTGATCTGGTGGGGCGGCTCTTCCAGGAGTTTGCGATTACCCTGGCGGTAGCCATAGGGATTTCGCTGGTTGTCTCCCTCACCCTCACCCCCATGATGTGCGCGCGTATGCTCAAGCACGCACCGGTTCACAGCGAAAACAACCCGGATTTTCTGGAAAGGGTGATACGCCGCTACGGCGAGCTGCTGGATAAAGTGCTGCAGCGCGAAACCGCTGCTATGGGCGTAATGCTAGGTACCATCGCCCTGACTGCCGGCCTCTATTTAGTTGTGCCCAAAGGCTTTTTCCCGATTCAGGACAGTGGCGCCATCCAGGCGATTACCGAAGCGCCCCAGGATACCTCCTTTAGCGCCATGACCGAGCGCCAGCAACAGCTTGCCGAGCTGATTCTGCAAGACCCGGATGTTGTGAGCATTTCGTCATTTATCGGCGTGGATGGCAACAATATCACCCTCAACTCCGGCCGGTTGCTGATCAACCTCAAACCCCACGGCGAGCGCGATGACCATGCCAGCGACATTATTCGCCGCCTGCAAGAGCGAATCGCCGGTATCAGCGGCATTACCGCCTGGTTCCAGCCATTGCAGGAATTGAGTATCGAGGATCGCGTTAGCCGCACCCAGTACCAGTTCACCCTGACCGCACCCGAAATCGCCTTGCTGGATGAAACCCTGCCACGGGTATTGGAGCGTTTGCGCATGGAGCCCGCGCTCGCCGATGTGGCCGCCGACCTGCAAACCCGCGGCCTGCAGGCCTATGTGGAGATCGACCGGGATGCAGCCGCGCGCCTGGGCGTGAGCGTGAGCAATATTGCCAGCAGTTTGCAGACGGCCTATGCGCAACGCCAGATCGCCACCCTGTTTACCCAGGCCAATCAATACCGCGTGGTACTGGAGGTAGATCCGGATTACGCCCAGGGCCTGACAGCGCTGGAAAATACCTATGTGAATTCCAACAGCGGCAAGCCGGTATTGCTCTCCACCCTCGCCAAAATCAGCCAGCGGCCAACACCCTTGCTGATCAACCACCAAAGCCAGTTTCCATCGACCACGATTTCTTTCAACCTCGCGGAGGATGCCTCTTTAGGCGAGGCGATAGCGGCGATAGAAGCGGCCAGCGCCGAACTGGATTTGCCCGCCGCTGTGGAGTTGCGCTTCCAGGGCGCAGCCGAAGCCTTCCGCGCCTCGCTCAGCAATACCCTCTGGCTGGTGCTGGCCGCCGTGGTAACCATGTACATAGTGCTGGGCGTACTTTACGAAAGCTTTATCCACCCGGTGACGATTCTTTCCACCCTGCCTTCCGCCACCCTGGGTGCGTTGCTCGCACTCTTGTTGACCGGGCAACCGCTGGATTTGATCGCGGTTATCGGCGTGGTGCTGCTGATCGGGCTGGTAAAAAAGAACGGCATTATGATGGTGGACTTTGCGCTCGATGCCCAACGCACACTGGACATGAGCCCACGCGAGGCGATTCATCGCGCCGCCTTGATGCGCTTCCGCCCTATATTGATGACCACCCTCGCCGCCCTGTTTGGCGCCATTCCCCTGATGCTCGCCAGTGGTTCCGGTGCCGAGTTACGCCAGCCCTTGGGTTTGGTAATGGTAGGCGGCCTGCTGGTAAGCCAGGTACTCACCCTGTTTACCACGCCGGTGGTGTACTTGTTTTTTGATCGTTGGGTCAATAAACCCGCCGCAGATCAACTCTCCGAGGAGGCACCAACGTAAGTTGGCGGTGAGGAACGAACCCCAACATGACCATCTCGCCGCACCAACCTACGTGAGATCACCCTATGAATATTGCAGAACCCTTCATCAAACGTCCGGTCGCCTCCAGCTTGCTGGCGATCGGGATTGTATTGCTCGGGCTTTTATCCTGGCGGATGCTGCCGGTGGCTCCCCTGCCGCAGGTGGATTTCCCGGCGGTGCAGATTTTCGCCCAACTCCCTGGCGCCAGCCCGGAGAGTATGGCGGCTACCGTAGCTACACCCCTGGAGCGCGCGCTCGGCAGTATTCCCGGGGTGACAGCGATTAACTCCAACTCCACCCAGGGCAGCACGTTTATCTGGGTAGAATTTACCCTCGACCGCGACCTGGACTCGGCCGCGCGCGATGTGCAGGCTGCCCTCAACGCGGCGCGCGGCCAGTTACCCGCTGGCATGCCGGGCAACCCCAGCTATCGCAAAATCAGCCCTTCGCAAGCGCCGGTGATGGCACTGGCACTGAGCTCGCCCAACCTGTCGCCCAGTGCGCTCTATGACGCCGCCTCCAGCATACTCGCGCAAAAACTGGCGCAGATTAAAGGCGTGGGGCAAGTGGGTATCGATGGTGCATCCTTGCCAGCGGTACGTATCCAGCTCAACCCCAATGCCCTGTCCAGCTATGGCATAGCGCTGGATGAAGTGCGCAACGCCATCAGCAATGCCAATGTGCAGCGCCCTATGGG
>JAGKXA010000179.1 GCA_021151615.1 Cellvibrionaceae bacterium
GGTAGCTTTTGCGACCTGATTTTTGGTTGTGCCCAACAGCACCTTTTTTAATTGCAGACTGATTTCCGCAGGTTTGCTTTTCAATCCATCGGCGCGATATTCCAATTGGCCCAGGTTTTCCGCAATTTGGCGCGCTTGCCAATCAATTTCCTGGCCGGTCACACTGATATCATCCAGGGCAATGGTGATTTCAGTGCAAGGTGTGGGTTTGAGCGATTCGCCAATTTTTTGTGCAGCGCGACGGAAGTTGTCGACACTAACACTGCCATCCTTCTGGCTGCCGAAACCCAGCACCAGCAAACGTTCAGCGGCAATGCCCTGGGGATTCAACAACAGCAGGCTCTGTCCTGCTTTGCCTTGAAAGCCCTCGCGCTTTAAAAGGGTGGTTAGTTGGTGGGCATCAGCCGCATCGACACTGCTTGCAGCTGGCGATAATTTAAGCCCTTCATAAACTCCAACCACCAGGCATTGACTGGTGTGCGTTACTGGGTCAATCACTTTGGCGGAAAACTGGATGCTGGCGGATTTGGTGGTAGCTGCTTTTTTACTGGTTGTTTTTTCAGCAGATTTTTTAACAGCTTTTTTGGTGGTACTGGAAGCAGAAGTCATAGTGAATCCTTGAGGGGAGGGCAATCAATAATTCGCTCAAGACAAATCGGGCGTTGTGCGTGATAATGCCACAATTTTTAGCGACTATGGCGGCGAAATTGCGTTAAAAAGCGGAACCCCGTCGCTGAATGCAAGTCAGTAATGCCATTGTAGTTGATGATTCAGTTGATATTGAACGTCGTGCTTAAGACCTGTTTATTTTTTGTTGCGCAAGTTTTAAGCGGGCAAGGGTTAATCGTTTTTTGTAAGCATCAGCCTGTAGGAATATCACGTTGATTATTTTTCGTTATCTTATGCGAGATTTGCTGATCACCAGTGTGGCGGTGAGTTCTGTCTTGTTAATTATTTTTCTCACCAGCAACTTCAGTCGGTATCTCGATGACGCAGCCGAAGGAAAGCTTGCGGTGGATGTACTGTTCAAGGTGGTTACTTTTCGTATGCCGTACTTGCTCGAGTTAATTCTGCCGCTTGGTTTTTACCTTGCCATATTGCTGGCGTATGGACGCATGTATATTGAGAGTGAAATGGTAGTGTTATCCGCCTGTGGAATGAGCCATTGGCAGTTGTTGCGTATTACGCTTGTTCCGGCGGCTTTGGTGGCGGGAATCGTGGCGGTATTCAGTTTTTGGTTAAGCCCGGCCGGGGCGCAGATGACCGAGCAAACACTGGCTGAGCAGCGCAACCGCAGTGAGTTTGAAAGTTTGCAGGAGGGGCGCTTTCAGGCAATCGGACAAGGCAAGGTGATGACCTATGTTGAAAATGTCAGTGATGATAATCAACGTCTCGATCAGGTTTTTGTCGCACAACGCGATTCGGATACCGCATCCTCTGTGGTGGTGGCCAAGACGGGTGAGCAAGCTTACATCAGTGATTATGGTCAGCGTTATCTGGTGTTGCATCAAGGCTATCGCTATGAGGGGCGCCCGGGTACGCGCGAATTTAAAGTCACGCAATTCAATGAATGGGGCAGGTACCTGCCGCCAACCACCAGCGTGGCAGAGTTTGAGCGCGAGTCAGATGCAAAAACTACTGCGCAGCTATTCGGTGCAACAGATGCAGATAGTCAGGCGACCTTGCAGTGGCGCATTTCCATGCCGCTGATGGTTTTTATTGCGACCTTGCTGGCGGTGCCGCTGAGTAAAACCAATCCTCGCCAGGGCCGCTATCTAAAAATGCTGCCGGCTATTTTGATCTACGTGTTTTATCTGGCGTTTTTGATTAATGCGCGTGGCGCGATTGCAGAGGGCGATTTGGCACCAGGGTTGGGTCTGTGGGTGGTGCATTTGCCCTTTTTGGTCATTGCTTTATTTATGTTGAATTGGCAGGCGTTAATGCAAGTGCGCAACAGGCCAGTGAAGGTGGCTCATGGATAAAATTACCCGTTATGTATCACGCACAGTATTTACTGCCATCGCATTAACCCTGTTGGTATTTCTTGCGCTGGATTTTATTTTTGGCCTTATTAGCCAATTGGAAAAGGTCACGGAGAATTACACGTCATTCGAAGCGTTTAAGTACATGGTGTTTACCATGCCGCGCAAGTTGTATGACTATATTCCTTACTCGTGTTTGATTGGGTGCCTTGCTGGTTTGGGATTGCTGGCTAGCAGCAGCGAACTAACGATTATTCGTGCAGCGGGTGTATCGGTAAAACGAATTGCCTGGATGGCCCTGCGCCCTGCAATAGTGTTTATTTTGATTGCTATGACGGTGGGGGAGTTTGTTGCACCCTATACCGAGCAGATGGCTGACAATCGCCGTAATTTTTTGCGCAATAATGCAATGCAAAAAGCACCGCAAAATATGTGGAACCGCGAAGGAAGCGAGTTTATGTATGTTAATGCGGTGCTGCCGAATGGTGTTGTCTATGGCTTAACTCGCTACCAGTTTGATGAACAGCATCAATTAGAGTCAGCGAGTTTTACCCGGCAGGCGACTTATCAGGATAATTTTTGGCAGGAAGAAGATATTTCCATTACCTATTTGGCTGGCGACTCAATTCGCAATGAGGTTATCCCATCGCGTCGCTGGGAAACCAACCTTACTCCCAATTTGTTTAATATTCTGGTGTTGGCGCCAGAGGATATTTCATTGCGCAACCTGCATTACTACATTGATTACCTGAATAAACAGAATTTGACATCCAGCAGTTATAGCCTTGCTTTCTGGCAAAAAGCTCTGCAACCATTGGCGACTGCGGCCTTGGTGTTAGTGGCAATTTCGTTTATTTTTGGCCCATTGCGCAGTGTAACTATGGGGCAGCGAATTTTTACTGGGGTAGTGTTTGGAATTGTATTTTTATTGCTGCAGAAATTGTTGGGGCCATCCAGTTTGGTGTTTGGGTTTCCGCCATTAATTGCAGTCATGATTCCTATACTGCTATGTGTTGCTCTGGGTATTTATTTGCTGAATCGGGCGCGCTGATGCGCGCCCAAAGGTCATTTTTTAGTTTTTTCCTGCAGCAGGATCCGCGTTTTACTTAGCTTGTCATGCAATGTTTGGTGTTCCGGGCTCAAATACATTATCCAATAACCTATACCGAATAACAGCAGAGAGAAAGGTGCGCAGCAGCAGCGAATAACACATTGTGCGTAACTTGGTAATTGCATGCTGTGGGCATCGTACATTTTCATTCGCCAGGTTTTCATGCCCAGTGTTTGGCCGGATTTTTTCCAGAAATAACAAAAGAAATACCCCAGTGTTAATATCCATCCAGTAAATACAATAATCCCGAATGCGCCCCAGCTAACTCGCTCGCCGGTTGCAGGTGCACCGTTGATTGCAATATTAATTCCGGTGGCGATTGCACCGTACAAAATGCTCACTGCTGCTAATAATAATGTATCGTAAACCATGGCGGCAAAGCGGCGTATCAAACTTGGTGTTGCAAATTCCGGGGTTGCTTTTGGGGCTGGCGATTTTTTTTTCATGACGGGAATTAAGCTTTAAAGCGAATAGTGCAACTGGAGGCCGAGTCAACCTTTTGGCCTAAGGTAATTTGGCCTTTGCCTTGCAGTGGTAATTCTTCGCGACGCAAATAAATGGGGTTTTGCTCTTCCAGATACACATAGGTGCCGTTGGTGGAGTGATCGATCAGTACATATTTGCCACGGCGAAATTCAATGTGGCAGTGTTCGCGTGAGGCCAATTCATTTTCAACGACTAAATGAGCTTTAACCGGGTCTCGGCCTATATGGTAGGGAGTTTGCTCGGGTAGCAAAAAAATATCGCGGTCATTTAGGTTGAGAACTAACTGGAATTTATCGACAAAGCTGGCAACATCATGAATCGGCATCACCATGGTTGCGCGATTATCCTTGCCTGAGCTTTCCCATTCCAGGCGATAAATCAGGGTGCGCTCGGTTTCGCCCTTTATATTAATGCGGTCAAACATTTGACAATCTTGTTTTAGTGCGTTGCCGAGGGTGTCCACTATGGATTGAGTGATCACAATTTGATTCGCTCTGGCAATGTGCGCCACGCAAGCGGCATCATTGACCCTGTCTCCGAACACATCGTTATGGGTAATCAACACATCGCCATAAGCAATGCCGATTCTGATGCCCAAATCCTTTAAATGTGGTTCCTTTATGCAGCGTTGTTGAATCGCGATGGCCGCTTCACAGGCCTGATAGCCTTCATTAAAGCGCGCCATAATTTCATCGCCAATCGTTTTTACGACTGTGCCATCATTCACGATGGTAATTGCTGTCATGAAATGCACAGCCTCATCAATAATCGCCTTGGCTTGCTCATTCCCAACCCGCTTATAAAGCGCCGAGCTGCCGGAAACATCCGCAAACATAATGGCTTGAGGTTGGTTATGTTGATTCATGCGATCCGTGATTTGGTTGGTGGGCAAGGGTAAGGTGGTTATGATAAGCAGTTTGCGGAGCGCGGGCAAAAAATGATTGAGTAAATTGTTTACTTGGCTAATTGGGGGTAATAAAAAAGGGCTTACATTGCTGTAAGCCCTTTCGGATTTGGTGCCAGTGGTCGGACTCGAACCGACACGCTTTTAAGGGCGCCGGATTTTGAATCCGGTGCGTCTACCAATTCCGCCACACTGGCGAGTGGTGCGCATTTTAATGATTTGGGCTTGGCTGTCAAACACTAATTTCGAAATTTCTTTAAATCTTTCAATAAGTAAGCAAGTTGCTCAAAAAGCGGTTTATGCAATAGCCTGTTTATGGCTTGGCGCCTGTTGGTTGCAGCCAATAGGCGCAGCGGATTCAAAATCCGGTGCCTTTTAACAGTCCCTATTGCCATACATCATTTTGCAACTCCCCTAATTTGAGTTAACCTGCCGGCCTTTTTTACGCCAACCTCCATCAAGTTGCCTATTTGTTATGCGTCGCCAGGATTTTCACTACCAGTTGCCCGATGAACTTATTGCCCGTGCTCCGGCAGCGCAGCGGCGGGGTAGTCGGTTATTGCAGTTGGATGGCATAACTGGCCAGTTAACCCACAGTCAATTTCCCGATTTGCTAAACCTGATCGAGCCGGGTGATTTGATGGTGTTTAACAATACCCGCGTGATTCCCGCACGCTTGTTTGGTCAAAAGACTTCAGGCGGGCAGGTAGAAATACTGGTAGAGCGGGTGCTGGATAACCGTCGCGTGCTGGCCCATACCCGCGCCAGTAAAGCGCCGAAAGTTGATTCTATCGTTGTGTTGCAGGATGAAACCCGGGTGCGCCTGGTTGCCCGCCATGATGCGTTGTTTGAGTGGGAATTCCTTGGCGATGACCCTGTGTTGGTTGTGTTGGATCGCATCGGCCATATGCCACTTCCTCCTTATATAGATAGGGATGATGTGGCTGCTGACCGCGAGCGCTACCAAACCGTGTACGGTGAAAAACAGGGTGCTGTAGCTGCACCTACTGCCGGGTTGCATTTTGATGAGCAAATGCTGGCGGATCTGAAAGCCAAAGGTGTGCAGATTGCGTTTGTGACCCTCCATGTGGGCGCGGGTACTTTCCAGAATATGCGTGTGGATAATATCGCCGAACATCAAATGCATTCGGAAATCATGGATGTATCGGAAGATGTGTGCGCGCTGGTACGTGCAACCAAAGCGGCCGGCAAGCGCGTGATTGCTGTAGGTACTACCAGTGTGCGGAGTCTGGAATCTGCCGCCCAGGGTTATGCCAACCCGAGTCAGCGCGGTGAGATTTATCCTTATCAGGGTGAGACCAGTATCTTTATTTATCCGGGTTATGAGTTCCGGGTAGTCGATGCCCTGGTGACCAACTTTCATTTGCCGGAATCCACCTTGATTATGTTGGTGTCGGCCTTTGCCGGCTTTCGTTTTACCATGGCGGCTTATCAAGAAGCCGTTGCGCAGCAATACCGCTTTTTCAGTTATGGCGATGCCATGTTTATTACCCGCAATCCTGCCGCCGCTTTGCAAAAAGTTGGCACTATGCAATCAGAGAATAAACCGTGAGTGATCTCGACCTAAATCAGGCTGGCCCTGATGTGAATAGTACTGGTGCTACTCGTCAGTGCTTTATGCAATTTGAATTGGATGGCCAAACCGGGCGTGCGCGTCGTGGCCGGTTGAAATTCCCGCGTGGTACGGTGGAGACACCTGCATTTATGCCAGTGGGAACCTATGGCACGGTAAAAGGCCTGACTCCGCGCGATGTAGAAGATATAGGTGCGCAGATAATTCTGGGTAACACATTCCATTTAATGTTGCGCCCCGGCACAGAAGTGGTAAAAGCCCACGGTGACCTTCATGATTTTATGCAGTGGAAAGGCCCGATCCTGACTGACTCAGGCGGCTTCCAGGTTTTTAGTTTAGGTAAATTGCGCAAAATCACAGAAGAAGGTGTGACTTTTAAATCGCCGATTAACGGCAGCAAAGTATTTCTCGACCCCGAAACCTCCATGCAGGTGCAGCGCGATTTGGGCTCGGACATAGTGATGATTTTCGATGAGTGCACGCCTTATCCGGCAAGCATCCACGAAGCACGGGATTCCATGGAGTTGTCCTTGCGCTGGGCCAAACGTTCCAAGATTGCTCATGGCGATAACCCGTCTGCATTATTTGGGATAGTGCAGGGTGGTATGTATGAGAACCTGCGTGGTGAATCGCTGCGCGGTCTGACCGAAATTGGTTTTGATGGCTATGCCATTGGCGGTTTGTCGGTGGGTGAGCCGAAAGAAGATATGTTGCGCATCCTCGAAAATTTAACCCCGCAGATGCCCAAATATAAGCCGCGTTATTTAATGGGTGTGGGCAAGCCTGGCGATATAGTGGAAGCCGTGCGTCGCGGTGTAGATATGTTTGACTGTGTTATGCCGACACGCAATGCGCGCAACGGGCATCTGTTTACCAGCGAGGGTGTGGTCAAACTGCGCAACGCCAAATACCGTGAAGATACCGGCCCGCTCGATCCTTTATGCGATTGTTATACCTGCAAAAATTTCTCGCGCGCTTATCTGCACCATTTGGATAAGTGCAACGAAATGCTCGGGGCAACTTTAAACACTATCCACAACCTGCGCTATTACCAGCGTGTCATGGCGGATATGCGTAAAGCGCTCAGTGAAAGCACATTTGATGAGTTTTTGAGCGAGTTTTATGGGCGCCAGGGGCTCGAAGTACCACCTGCGCCACCACAATGAGTGTTTCACCGTTGTTGCCGGTGAATTAAAGGGTATAATCCGGCGCCCTTGACCATACCGCAGCCAGGGCAACGGCTGTGCGCAAGTAATAGAAAGGCGAGTAAATCGCCATCGAAAGTGGGAAATCCCTATGCTAAATCGCTACCCTCTATGGAAATACCTGCTGCTGGCTTTCTTCGCAGTAGTGGGTGCTATTTATTCAATTCCCAATATGTACAAGCCGGACCCGGCAATTCAGGTCTCTGGCGACTCCAGTGCCAAGGTTATTGATGCCCCGGTGCTGGCCAAAATGGAGTCCGCTTTAAAAGAGGCCAACATTGAAGCCTTTGGTGGTGAAGTAAACTCCAAGACTGCGACATTGCGCGTGCGCGATGTAGAGCAGCAACTGATTGCCAGAAAAATAATTCAAAAATCCCTGGGTGATGGTTATGTCGTTGCGCTGAATACTGCTCCAACGACACCCGCCTGGATGCAATCGATTGGTGCTAACCCATTAAAGCTGGGTTTGGACCTTGCAGGTGGTGTGCACTTCCTGTTGGAGGTTGATACTGATTCAGCGGTTGCCAAGCGCCAGGAAATCAATGCTGACGATATGAAAGAAAAAATGCGTAAAGCCAAAGTGCGTTACGCGGGTGTAGCGGCGTTGAAAGACAATCAAATCCATGCACGTTTTCGTTCAGCCGATGCACGCGACGAAGCTATCTCGCTGTTGAAAGGCGATTTTCCGACGCTGGTATTTACCACCCCTGATAACGAACAAAACGAGTTTTCGTTTTACGCAAACTTCACTGAAGCGGGTGTGCGTGAAATTGAAGACTATGCGCTCAGTCAAAACCTGATCACATTGCGTAACCGTGTAAATGAGCTGGGTGTGTCTGAACCTATTGTTCAGCGTCAAGGCCGTAACCGCATTATTGTGCAGCTCGCGGGTATTCAAGACCCGGCAGAAGCAAAGCGTGTCATTGGCAAAACTGCTAATTTGGAATTCCGTTTGGGTGCGTCACAAGAGACGCTGGTTTCCAATAAAGAATCCTTCCCTTACAAAGATGAATTGATGCAAATGCAGCGCGGCAATGCCGAGCTTGAGCGTCAAATCATCGTGACCGGTGATCGTGTTTCCAATGCCACCAGCAGTTTTGATCCTGAAACTAATCAGCCGCAAGTAAATATTACGCTGGATAGTCTCGGTGGCACTCACATGCACCGCGTAACGCGCAACAATGTTGGTCGTGGAATGGGCATTTTGTTTATCGAGTACAAAACCCGCACTCAAACGGTTAAAAACGCTGCTGGTGAAGAGGTAGAAAAAACTACCCAATATGTTGAGCGCAAGGTAATTAGTCTGGCGACTATTCAAAGTGCATTGGGTGTGCAATTCCGTATTACCGGTTTGGATAGCCCGGCAGAAGCATCTGAACTTGCATTGTTATTGCGTGCCGGTGCCTTGGCCGCGCCCATGCATTTCGTGGAAGAGCGCACCATTGGTCCATCATTAGGTGCTGACAATATTCAACGCGGCGTTGATGCAACCCTGTGGGGGTTCGGTCTGGTGGTGTTGTTTATGATTCTTGCGTATCGCGTATTTGGTATTTTTGCCAATATCGCGTTGGCATTGAACCTGGTGATGATGATCACTATGTTGACCATGTTTGGCGCAACGCTAACCCTGCCGGGTATTGCTGGTATTGTGTTAACGATTGGTATGGCGGTAGATGCGAACGTACTTATTCACTCGCGTATTCGTGAAGAACTTAAAAATGGTGCCTCACC
>JAGKXA010000450.1 GCA_021151615.1 Cellvibrionaceae bacterium
GTTACAAAAATACTCTCCGTAATCGTCTAGTCGCTTGATATTAACTGGCTGGAAGCGTGATTCTGGACTTGTTGTGCGAGTTTCATCTGGCGAAATTCACTCGGCGTCATACCAGTGGCTTTTTTGAATGACTGATTAAAGGTGGCTTTTGAGCTAAAGCCGGCGGCAAGGGCAAGATCAGTAATGTTAGTGCTATTGTCTGTTTGCAGAGCAAATTTGATTTGGTCAATGCGGTGGTGATTGATGTAGTCGTTGAATGACATATCGGCGACCAAATTAATACTTCGGGAAATATCTCGCGGTGTCATGCCCGATAAATCGGAAAGTTGATTGAGGCTTAAACGAGGTTGGCAATACCATTTTTGTGTCCGGATTTCCCTATCTAGAATTACAAACAGGCTTTGGTAGTCAGCAGCAGATTCTGTAGTTCGCTTATTGGAGCTGTTGGCAGTGCTTACATGGATACTGTCTGTATTAAATAAAGTGGTATTGGTTAACGGCGGCGCAACTATTACTGATTCGGCAATAGTTTCCAACTCAGTACGACGATTGTTAAGTATCCATACCAGCAGCAATATAACGATGAAAAAAACGAATGAACTTGCTGCATAGCCGATCATGTTTAGATACGGGCCCAGTTCCGGTTGAAAATTAAGTCGTACCAAATCAAATACGCTGAACAAGGTTGATGTGCCAATTAACCAACCCAGCCAGCTTAAGGAAACCTCGGTCGCATCAGAGCGCTGCATGGGGAGTTGTCGATTGAATTCAATAATCAGCTTGAGTGTTAATAGTGCATAGGCAACACGCCAGAGGCTGCCCAGCGCGATAACCGTTTGTACGTGGGTAGTAAAGGGCAGTAGCAAAAACATCGGCAAAAAATGCCACAACGAATTCGGCTCCATAGACCCGGAAATTAATCGCTTGACTGCAAGGTAAAGGGCCGGTCCATAACCAAGTACAAAAATCGGTGAGATTAAATGCAGCTCACGTGAGATATGCAGGTCTTCCAACAGATTGATCGCTGCTGCCAGACTTACCAATGCCAACAGCACACAGATACCGCGGTAAGCCGGGGTTATGATAAACATCAAACACCCCAGCCCCGCGATTGATAGAGTGCCTGCATTTAACAGGCTAACCAGTATTGTCAGGTCCATTGAATAGATATTTTCTCACGTAAATAGCGTTTTAACTTGCCTTGATCTTTGTGTGCAAGATCAAGGCGCAACACACTCAAAACACTTCACATAAATACCGCGCGGGTCATTCAGGCTTTGAATTTCCTGCAGTGGTTTCAGTGCGGGTGCCAGGTCGTTTAACACGCTGAGTGATGCAAATTTTTCCAGTAGTGTTTTGGGCGCGAGTGTGCCGGCTTGACCTTCGGTGAGTGAACGCAGGAATTCCTCTTTGGGGGATAGTGGGCGTTTTACAAATTCCACTTTATAAGTGTCGAGTTTTGCATCCTGTGCAATCGCCGTGATCACATCCTTCAAT
>JAGKXA010000180.1 GCA_021151615.1 Cellvibrionaceae bacterium
TTACCAAAGTGTTAGCCCGGCGATTAACAACGACGGGGACATGATGGATGCCCTGCATGTACTGGCAAAAGATGTCGGCGTCATCGGAATTTTCTCCGACTGGCCAGCGAGCGTAAGTTACTACGCGAGTTGTATGAATTTGAAATAACAAGAAATAATAAAAAATAAAGAGCCCTGACCATCAATGATGATCAGGCTCTTTATTTACTCGACAATTACAATCATCCAGGCAAACTAACATCCAAAACCTTAATCGCAATAGTCGGTCTATACCTCTCATCTAATTGGGCGACTAATCGTTGTTCCAGCTCACTAGCTGATTTTGGACTACTGCCGCCATCCCTTATCTTTTTCATTTTTTCGCCACCAAACCAAAGCACCAAATATATTCCGTAACCTTGCGCCTTGGGATCTATAGCGTACTTTCCTATAAGCTGGGTTTCGCATGCAGTCCAAAGTTCATCATGGCTATCCCGCTTAACCTCAATTGGCAAAGCCATACTGGCACCATAGGCAAGCCGAATGTCGGTACGTTTGTGATTGAAGTATTGCGCTTCGGGCACGTCATCTATACCAAGTTGCAGCAACTTTTCTAGAAGCAGCCCTAACAGCGCGTCACGACAGTCATTTTCAATTTTTTGATTAATATACGAGGAATCACTCGTATCTTTCCAAAAAAACTTATATAGGTTGGCGTGACTGGTACGTAGCTTTTTAGCAACGTCATCAAGAGCGTCTAATACCAAAGCCTGCAAGTCAGCGATATTCGCAGGCTGTTTACAAGCAAGCACTTCTTGCACCTGATTAAAATCTGAAAATTTAAATAGCGCTTCCCTCCTTTTTATTTCGTGTTCATATAGATGGATTTTCAAAAGCGCGTGTAGCTTTTGCAATTTCGGATTTTGGATAAGTGAATTCAGTTCAATCGCAGTCCCCTCATCTATTATCGATGCAAGCTGATTAATCCACCCTCGCAACTGACCACCAAGTTGCTCGGCAACAGAAACATGGCTAGTATAATTTCGATCAATAATTGCCACACAAGATGTTTTTTCAATAAGCACTCTCAGAAACCGAGCCGACAGTTTTGAATTAAAAACATTGGACTCAAGTAGTGCAGTAAGGTGCCCCAATCTTGCCTGCGAGCGACCAATGAATAACCAAAACTCTTCTTCGGCTATTAATCCACCACACAAATTTGTACAAAACAACCAATACACTTTTTGTGAATCAGCCATACTATTTACTATACTAAATTTCTTGCTCACGACATCATAAAATGAATCTGGTTCATTTTCATAAGACCAGCAAATAAATTTCCTAAGAATTTTTAGCTGATTATTGTTAGCACGGAGTGGAAAGCCATTAAGTATTTCTGTCGCGACGATGGAAGTTAAAGCACGGCAATCCGCATTGTTTGTTAGCTCATATACCAACCTGGGATCACTTTCTTTGGCCTTAATCACTGCGTTAAAATACTGTAAGTATATTTTCGCAATAAGAGCAGGCTTATGCTTAACAACGCCAACAAACCAACTATCACTGAGCTGACCAATTCCAACCAAAAAAAATGCAGCCGCGATTTCTAACAAAGGATCATCCAAGGACAAAACGCTATCTTCACCATTATTCCAACGCAGCTCCATACCTATCAGGCACGGATATCCAATCAAATATTCTTTGCCTTTTAAATGTGTTGAAATAATATCTTTTGCCGATGGTAAGTCTTTGCGCTCAATACATTTCTGAAATCCGATTTTTGCTGCAGCAAGAACTTCACCTCCATTTTCAGAATAGTTATTAAAGCGCTGCTCTACGGTATCACCGGATATATCATAAAAATGATCAGCCCACAGATATGCAAGCTGATTGAGCAATCCAGCTGAAGCAGCCACACTCGATAAGCTAGCCAAATGCGGAGTTACCAATCGAGTTCTTGCATGTCTTTCGCTTAATATTCTTGCCTGTCTATTCTTTTCTTGCTGCGCTTGCTCTTTGCGCCAGTTATCCAGAGGGGATACCAAAAATTGACCTAGCAAACTTTTCCTTATTGAATCATTATCCGCCCAATCCTCTAGTTGCTCCAAGGATAGGCTAGAAGATTCAGGTCGATTAAATAAAACATCAAAACAGGCACGCAAATGAATTTTGATTAAGGCCTCATCTAAAACCCCAGAAATCCGCTGAAAATGCCACAGAGCAATATCAGTTGATACAGCAATACCGCTTAAACGCCTAGAAAGTCTGTAATAAGCGTCCTCAGGTTTATTAGCCGTTTCAGCATGGTTAAACACAACGCCCAGCACTTTCTTGTAGACTAATGTTCGGCCTGAAAACCACTGTGATAAAAAATTCCAAATTTTGTTTTCATGATAAACACTTCCATATTCATCCTGACCAATCCCTAGCCATGCAAATAATCTCTCCGAACTAACCGATTCACCAAACAACTGTACACCTTTCTCAAGTATTCTATCGACCATAGACGACATCCGATAATGCACGCGATGTGCATCTCTTAAATCATCGACCTCTACAAGAGCATCCAATAGAATAGGAACATGTTCGTCAGGTGCAATACGAACCAACTCATAACACCAAAACATCACATAAGCGCCAGTATAATGATCGAGTTTGGGCTGATGAAAATACTGTGCAAGCGATTCAGGCTTAATAACAGATGGATAGAGTTCTGATAATAGAAGACCAGCAAGCTCATCCTTATCATCCTTCAATTGATTGGCGTTCATTTTATTTAGTAAGGTTACGGCATGCTCCTTATCGCCAATCAATTTCAGCCAAACACTTAAAGCAGGAGACCTAACCCATGAAGGATGATTGGTATCAATTATCAATGAATACACATCACCAATAAGCTCAACAATTGCCCCCCCATACTTCAACACATCCAGAACACAGCAGACCAATACTTGATGCTCCGCCCTGTAATCTTTTACTTGTAAAACCGCAGAAAAGTGACCAACCAACTCAGGTGCAGCCAACCCTCCCATCGGAGAATAATCCTGTAAGCGCCAATAAAAATTAGGATTTCTATTGGCCTGAACCTTCAAGGCATCCAGCAATTGAATCTTTGCATTAACGGAAAGAACTTTTGGGTCGGCATAAAATATAACCCCAAGCGGGTCTTTTGCTATCAACTCATCACGAACACTATTGCTCAGCACTGCCAGCCAAGCATAAAGGCCACGCAAGCTGGTAATGACTCCACCATCACCACCCAGCATCAAGTTAAATAATCGGCGTTTGGATAATTTACTACCATCAAGTTGCTTAGCTAGCCATCTTGCAGCAAGAAACTCGGCAATGGTTCTATGGCTTGGAGCCCAACTCTCATTGGAGTCAATAATAAATAGCCTGCTATCTTTAATTTTAGCGATATAACCTTGATCAACATCTTCTATTTTATCTATCTGCAGGAACTTTTTATTTAGCGACCCATTGCGACTGGTAATACCTAGAGAATCTGACAGCAAAACCAAAGCGAATACATGCCCAGCGGTATCCATCAATCGTTCAGCTGAAAACACATTATTTTTATTGCTTACACGATGGCGATCATTTTCTTCCTGAAGCTGCTTTTCACAAGCAACCTCAAAGGTGTCGCGACGTGAATCAGGAAATCTCCCACCAACAAAGGCATCCGTAAATAATGCCAAAGTTTGAGGATTCTTCATTAGCTCAAAAATACCTTGCCGTTTCGCCTCTTCAAGAAAATCAACACCGTCAATTTTGGAGAAATTTCTTTTCAGAATTTCAGCAACATCATCCTCATCAAGCTCAAGAAGTTTTAGAACTAAAATTTGCTCACCCAGAGAAACTTGCCCCAAGTCAAGCTTATCCACCGCATTCCAGTCAGCAGCGCGGCATGCGATCCTGAATCTTGGCTTTCCTAATAGTTTTAATTGATTGGCTATTTTTTGTAAAACACTTGTCGCATGCCCACTAGCCCTAACCTCATCCAATCCATCCAAAAAAAGCGTTTTACCTTTCCATTCCTCACTTAAATCTGTATCTACAAACTCAGCAATTCTTATATAGATGCCACCAGAGGTATTTGCCTCATCCTTGAGCGCTTCAGTTTTTCCAGCGCCCGGTTCACCCAGCAGAACCCATGAGTGAACATCACTATGCTCAGATAGTGATTTAGGTAATTCTTGCCCGGAGCTATCTTCCTTAAGCAATACCACTTTTCTGGGAGCAATATATTTATTGGAAGTCGCATTCATAATTACAACTCCAACCAGTATTGCGCCGGATGTGATAAAAATTCGGTTATCGCTATACCGCCCTCACCCACAAGAATCAGCTTCGCGTCGCTGTACTTACCCCTGAACACATCCAAACCTTTGGGTGCCACAAACTTGGAACCACCTTTCACCTCCAGCGCAACCAACTTACGACTATTAGCAATAATGAAATCCACCTCATCAGGGCTCTCTCGCCAATATTGAATTGCACACGTATCCATTGCCGAGTTACACAGATGCGCGCCAACAGTGCTCTCAACCAATCTCCCCCAGTAAGACCTGTCGGCTTTAGCCTCACTAAATGAGTAGTCAGACAAGGCAGACATTAGCCCGGTATTAAGAACGTTTAGCTTTGGACTCGAACTGCGTTGGCGATGTTTTTGACCTGCGTATTTTTCCAACCCTGTTAATAACCCTGCTTGCGAAAGTAACGCCAGATAATGCGCAAGCGTGACTGTGTTGCCTGCATCCTGTAGCTGCCCAAGTAATTTTGTATAGGAAATAATTTGACCAGAATAGGAACATCCAAGCTCAAACATTAATTTGAGTAACGCAGGCTTATCCACGCGCGTCATTTGCAAAATATCTTTTTCGATATTCGGGTGTATCAACGCACCTCGCACATAATCCCGCCAACGGCGCTCATCGCGAATGAACTTGGCCGCACCAGGGTAGCCACCAAAGTAAATATATTCATCCAATGTAAAATCGAACGCTTCTTGCATTTCAGGGTATGACCAGTGGGTCATGTGAATTAACTCGAATCGCCCGGCAAGACTTTCAGACAACCCTTGCTGCATGAGCCAGGGCGATGACCCCAGTAGCACCACATGCATGTTTAGCCCTGCAGCCCGGTCGGCATCCCATAAGCCTTTTACCACTTCCGACCAACGAGGTATTTTTTGTATTTCATCGATAGCAAGAACATGGCATTTATCTACAGGCAGCTGTTTGGCTTTGGCCCTGGCAGCCGCCCACTGCTCAACCAGCCATTCGGCGGTAGGCGCTGCCCCCGGAATAAGACGAGAACTCATAGCAAAGGCTGAATTGAAGGGTCCATCAATACCAATTTGCGGCATATCGACAGCTATAAAGCTTGAGGAAAATGTAGCCAAAACGCCTCGGACCAAGGTGCTCTTCCCGATCTGGCGCGGGCCTGCCACCACGACCATAAATCTCGGTGATTCAGCTAATCGCTGGCGGAGGATCTGAGCCTGGCTTCGTTCAAAGAGCATAAGAATAATCTACTGAGTAAATTTACTCAATATATTATTCCACAAAATAAATGATCGCAAACAACAAGTTAAGGCACTGATTTTATTGAATTTTATATGATGGCTATCTAGAAAAAAGCCAGTACAAGTTACTACGCGAGCTGTATGAATTTGAAATAAGCATATAAGAAAGAATGCCCGACAAATTGTCGGGTATTCTTTATTTGGATAACCAAGCCTACACACCACAGCTTCCAAACTCCTATCAACCCATGTCAACCCTGTCATTCATTTGTATCCAACCAATCCTTCACAGCCGCGAGGGTAAGTTACAGCTCCTTCTGCATCGCTTTTTCATCCTTTTGCTTGACCCAGGTCAAATAATTCTGTAATTTCAGAATATACTGAAAATTCAGGAATTTCAAAATGCCAGAAAACCTTACCCCGATGATCCAATCCTGCATCCTCCATTTTGGCGAGATGGGTAGCCGCTGGGGGATTAACCGCACAGTAGGCCAGATGTACGCCCTGCTGGTTTTGAGTAAAGAACCTTTGTGCGCTGATGACATCACCGAAGCCCTGGGGATTTCCCGTTCGAATGTCAGCATGGGATTGAAGGAATTAATGTCTTGGGAGTTGGTAAAACTCCAGCATCGCCCGGGTGAGCGCAAAGAGTTTTATTCCGCGCCGGGCGATGTCTGGGATATCGCCAAAACCTTGATTGAACAGCGCCGCAAACGCGAGATTGATCCTACACTTTCCACCCTGCGCAATTTGCTGATCGACACCCCGGCCAATGATGCCGAGGCTTACGCCCAACAACGCATGCGCGAAATGCACGAGCTGATTGAAATGCTCACGCTCTGGACCCAGGAAATCCAGCGCCTGGATTCCTCCCAACTGAGCAAGCTCCTCAAGCTCGGCAACAGCATTGGCAAAGTGCTGGACATGAAAGACCGTTTATTAGGTTCCACCAAAAAAGAATCAACAAAATGATTTGTTGGTGTAAGGACGTAGGTTGGGTCGGGCCGCGCAGGTTAGGTGCGAGTACAACGAGCACCGTAACCCAACATGACCATCTCGCCAAACGCACCAAAAATTTCTACGGAGCAATATTTTATTAATTGATATTTACCCAAAAGGATTTTTATCTTTTTATAGAGGTACTCTCCATGTTAGATCCATCAGCCATAGACACACTCATCCTCTCCCGCATCCAATTCGCCGCCAATATTTCATTCCATATTTTATTTCCCTCTATTTCCATCGCACTCTGCTGGTTTTTGTTCTACTTCAAATTGCGCTACAAGGGCGAAGGTGACGATGTGTGGATGCGCGCCTATCGTTTTTGGGTAAAAGTATTTGCACTGACCTTTGCCATGGGCGTCGTCAGCGGCATCACCATGAGTTTTCAATTCGGCACCAACTGGCCGGGCTATATGGAAACCGTAGGCAATATTGCCGGACCACTGCTCGGCTATGAAGTGCTCACTGCATTTTTTCTGGAAGCAACGTTTTTGGGAATCATGCTGTTCGGTATCAACCGGGTTTCCAATCGCATGCACACTATCGCCACCTTTTTGGTCGCCTTCGGTACCACCATGTCCGCCTTCTGGATTATTGCGCTCAACAGCTGGATGCAAACACCGGTTGGGTTTGAAATGCGCGACGGCAAAGCTTATCCGCTCGATTGGTTCGCTATTATTTTTAATCCTTCCATGCCTTATCGCCTTGCGCACATGTTGATTGCATCCGGCTTAACGGCGGCATTTTTAATTGCCGGCATATCGGCTTACCGCTTATTAAAAGGCGATCACAAACCGGCGCCACGCCTTGCCTTGAAAACTGCAGTGATTGCGGCAGCGATGTTAATTCCACTGCAAATTTTCCTGGGCGATATGCACGGCTTGAATTCGCTCAAATACCAGCCCGCAAAAATCGCAGCGGTAGAAGCGGTATGGCATACCGAAAAAGGCGCACCCCTGGTGTTATTTGCGCTTCCCGATAAAGAAACCCAAAGCAATAAATTCGCTATCGAAATTCCCAAGCTCGCGAGCTTAATCCTTACCCACGACGCGGACGGTGAAATCAAAGGGCTCAACGAATTTCCCAACGCCCACCCACCGGTCGCACCTATGTTTTACGGCTTTCGCATTATGGTGGGTGTAGGCCTGTTGATGCTGGTGGTCGCCTGGTGGGGCGCACTGATTTATCTACGCAAAAAAGAAATACCGCCACTGCTATTAAAAATTTTGGTGGCTATGACTTTCTCCGGTTGGATCGCCACCCTCGCCGGCTGGTATGTTACCGAAATTGGTCGCCAACCCTGGCTGGTGACAGGCGTGTTAGCAACGGCAGATGCGGTAACAAAAACGCCAGCCACCAATGTGGGTACTTCACTCGCGATTTATTTATCACTTTATGTGGTGTTGCTAACTGCCTATATACGCACCTTGTTTCTGATGGCGAAAAAATCCGTATTGGTAGATCGTCCCGAAGAAATCGAAACCCTGCAAGATCAACTGCTCACCAAAACCGCCTAGGAGAAATTTTATGAACGAATTGACTCAAGTGACCGGCGCAGCATTTTGGTTACCCGTGATTTTTATCGGTTTGATGGGACTCGCGTTTTTTATCTACGCCATTCTGGATGGTTATGATCTGGGGGTGGGCATTTTATTGCCCAAGGATTCCGAAGCCCAGCGCGACACCATGATCGCCAGCATCGGTCCTTTTTGGGATGCCAACGAAACCTGGCTGGTATTGGGAATCGGCATTTTGCTTATCGCTTTCCCGCTTGCCCACAGCATGATTTTATTTCATTTGTATTTGCCCGTTACGGTCATGCTCGCCGGATTAATTTTGCGCGGTGTCGCGTTTGACTTTCGCGCAAAAGCACCCGCCGATCACAAAGACTTGTGGGATAAGGTATTTAAAACCGGTTCACTACTCGCGACCCTGGCGCAGGGCTATATGCTCGGCATTTACGTGATGGGCTTTGAGCAAAGTTTGGCGGCCCAAGCCTTTGCACTGCTCAGTGCAATTTGCGTCACTGCGGGCTACACATTTATTGGCGCCGCCTGGCTGGTGATGAAAACCGAAGGGGATTTACAAAAGCGCGCGGCTTGGTGGGCACGCCGCTGTGCCTGGTTGATGACACTCGGAATAGTGGCAGTATCGATCGTGAACCCGCTGGTAAGCGATACGATTTTTAATAAGTGGTTTGGCAGCCCACTGTTTCTTATTTTATTAATTATTCCCGTGTTTTGTTTTGTGCTGCTATTTATTGTTGATCGCTACCTGCGCCTGTTCCCCTACGAAAAAGATTTCGGTTGCTGGATTCCTTTCGCCTCTGCCTGCATGATTTTTTTGCTGAGTTTTATCGGCCTGGCCTACAGCTTCTTCCCCTATGTAGTTCCCGCCCAACTCGACATCTGGCAAGCCGCCAGCGCCCCGGAATCGTTAATGTTTATTTTGTACGGCGCCATAGTGGTGTTGCCCACTATTATCCTCTACAC
>JAGKXA010000451.1 GCA_021151615.1 Cellvibrionaceae bacterium
GTCATGTGATTGAAACTCTGGATAGCATCACGCGCGTTATCTTCGATAAAACCGGCACGCTCACTCGCGGCCAATTTGTTGTCGAAAAAATAATTCCTATTGCTCCTGCTACAACATCTTCGCAGGATGAAATACTCGCTATAGCCGCTGCACTGGAAGCAGGTTCCAATCACCCATTGGCAGCAGCATTTAATCCCTGGCGCGATCAATTAACCGCTAAGGATATTCGGCAAATTACTGCAGCCGGTGTAGAAGGCAGCATCGATAATAAATTTTATCGTCTAGGTACTGTTGCATTTATTAGCGAGTGGTTTGACTCCAAAGCATCATCGCAGCCACCTAATGAGTCCCATCACACCTGGTTGCTGCTGGCTGATAAAAACCAGCCACTGGCATGGATTGGTTTGGTCGACGAAATCCGACCCGATGCTCATTCGCTTATTCAACATTTGAAACAGCAGGGTATTGCCATAGAGTTGCTCAGCGGCGACCAACCTGCTGCGGTCAGCCATTTAGCCAAGCAATTGGGAATTGAAACATTTGCTGCTTGTGCAACTCCGGGCGACAAATTGTCACACTTGAGTGCGCGTCAGGCGGCGGGTGATAAAGTGCTGATGATTGGCGACGGTATTAATGATGTACCTGTGTTGGCGGGGGCTGATGTGTCGGTCGCTATGGCGTCCGCATCGGACCTGGCGCAAACCCGCGCCGATGCGGTGTTGTTGAATAACCAGTTGGCGGTTATCGGCGATGCGTTGGACGTGGCGCGTCGCACCAAAGCGGTCATCCGGCAAAATCTGCGCTTTTCGTTGATGTACAATTTACTCGCCTTGCCGCTCGCGGCGGCTGGTATGATTCCGCCATGGCTGGCAGCGATAGGTATGACGGCCAGTTCCCTGATCGTGATTTTCAACGCGTTACGCCTGGTGGATTAATCCCGATGGAAAGTCTCTATTTTCTGGTGCCCTGTGCGCTGATATTTATTGGTTTGGCAATCAAGGTTTTGTTCTGGGCCCTCAACAGTGGCCAGTACGATAATCTGGATACCGAAGCTCATCGTATTTTGTTTGATACTGAACAATCCAAAAAAGCCGAGCAATCTAAAAAAGCTGAGCAGGCAAACCAAACCAACAACTCCTCTCCCAATGCCGAGTCACAGGCTTCCGATAGCAAGAATCCTTAAGTATGTTTGATTGGTCTTCACTTGCGGCCGCGTTTTTACTCGGCCTTTTTAGCAGCGCCCATTGTGTGGGTATGTGCGGCGGCATTATGGGTGCTTTGAGCATGGCCATCCCCGCCCATGCCAAAACACGGCGCTGGTGGATACTCCTGTGTTACAACCTTGGTCGCATTGCCAGTTATGGTCTAATTGGCTTGCTCGCCGGCGCTATGGCAAATGAACTGGCCCAGTGGGGCGCCAGTGTCTGGCTGCGTTGGTTGGCCGGCTTATTGTTGATTGCCATGGGGTTGTATTTGGCAGATTGGTGGCGTGGT
>JAGKXA010000019.1 GCA_021151615.1 Cellvibrionaceae bacterium
AGCGAGCCTTTCATATCGGCAGCACCGCGACCATGGAGCATGCCGTCGATAATTTGCGGTTCAAACGGTGGGTTGTTCCAGTTGGCTTCCGGACCGGTTGGCACCACATCGGTATGGCCGGCAAATGCGAAAATCGGCCCTGCGTCTCCGTCGGCTCCAGTGCGGATTGCCCAGAAGTTATCCACCTCACCAAAGCGCAAACGCTCGGTTTTAAAGCCTATGGCCTCCAGGCGTTGGATCATCAGTTCCTGGCAGCCATCATCTTCCGGGGTTACCGAACGGCAGCGAATAAGATCAGTAGCAAGTTGCAGAGTGGGGGTTAACGCAGAAGTCATGGTGTAATCCGGGTCAAGAAAATTCGGCGCCAATTCTACGCGATTTTGTCGCTATTGCGAGCATATCCCCTTTTTGCAATGCGCAAAAAGGGGAGAAGGCGGGTGGGAGAAGTGTACTTAAGGTTGTGTGGTAGCGGGAACAAACCCTGCACGCATGGTTGCTTCATTGTTGGTTGTGACCAGAACCATCTCCTGAATAAACTGTATGACTGATTCGCCCCAAATGTTGTTGTGGTCGGGAATTATTTTTTTATCGACATACACATTTAGATAAGGATTGAACGGCGTAGTTATACCCAGATGCGTTAATTTTACGCTGGAAAAATCCAGGGTACTTTTTTCTTCCTGTGCTTGCCACTGCAGCTGCAATTTAAGGAGTTGTGCCATGGTATCGCCCGTTGTGATTTTATTCTGAGGTTTCATCAGGTGAGAGTGAAACGGCGTAAAGTGGCCCACGGCAATTCTGTCTGCACTGCTTTCGCGAATTTTGCGCGTGCGCGGCTTGCCATTCACGCACTCATAGCGCGATAAATGTTTGTGCGATTCAAATAGCGTGCTAAAAAATCGCCCGGCGGGGAATGCGGTTCCGGTGGCGTCGTCACCTTCAGAGGTGAGGATTAGCATTCGAGGCATTTGGCTGGAAAAATAACGCCGACAATGGTCTTGTGCTATATCGAACAAGGTCGAATAGCGCATGGCTTCAAATGCAGGATTAATCAACAGTACCAAATCGCCGAAACCACGTGCATCACCTTGAAAACTCTTGCCTGGCTGACTATCAAAAAAACGATCCACCATTAATTGCTGCAGCGATGTAAACAATACTGCCCCACCAAAGCTGTGGCCAATACTAATCATGCGACTGTCGTGCAGCGGTGTGCGCGTGTTTTGCACATTGACGATTTGTTCAAGTTTTATCAGTACTTCGGTGACGCCCTGCAGTCCCACTTCATGCGCGACTTTTTTTCTATCCCAAAAAGTCAGGTGGTGTATCACCGGCGTTGTGAGGGATTCTCCTCTCCAGCCGAGATAAACGCCCAGCACTTTACGCGGTTTTCGGTTCAGCAAGGGTGCCATGGCATTTTCATTGGCAGCAATATCGCCAAGCAGTTTTTGATAGGATTCAATATTGGTGTCTCCGGCCTTAGCGGTGTGGTGCCAGCCGTGAACAAACACAGAGAGAATAATATCTTCATCACCGGCAAGTTCGGTGTAAGTCTGAATCAGGCTCTCCAATTGATTCCTTGCATAGACCTGTCCCTGATCATCGAATTCGGTAAATCCCAAATAAAACTCGCGCGCAGAACTTTGTGCGTGATGGATTACCGAACTACTACTGCAATCTTCCTCATTTGCCTGGCAGAGCAAAAAATTGTTGCGATAGAGTGTATTGGGTGTGCAACCAATACAAAACAGCAGCGTGCATAACGCTAAACTCAGGAGACTATGGCTGCGCATGATTAGTCCCTCATGGATAACGTTTTCAACAATTGTGGTGCAGTGGATAAAACATCTGGTTGCGTCAGTGGTATTCCATAGGTTTTGGCAATTTGAATCACATCCGCTGTGCGCCAGGGGGTTGCAGCGAGTTGTTGGGCGAGCTGTTGCGCTTCGTCATTTTGTTGTTCCAACTGTAATACCCGGATGCGCTGGATCAGCGCTTCGGCATTGGGTCTGGCCAGCACATTAGCTTTCGATAATTCCAGCAAGCGTGCACGATTTTCGGCTGTTGGTTGTACTTTTTGCTTTTCAATCCAAACATCGAGCAAATGGCCCGCTGCTGCCAATGGATAATATTTGTAGCGATTTACAAAATGTACTTCAGCATCCTGTTTTAACTGTTGAGCGCGTTCCGGGTCAGTGCTTTCCAGTAAACTGCCCAATGCAAAAAAATACATAGGATTGTCGGATTTTTGAATGACAGCTTCGTAGAGTTCAATCGCTTCTCCGTTATCTCCCAGTAGTGCCAGGGTTTCAGCCAAATGTTCTTCAATTAGCCAGTGCCCGGGATAAATTTGATTGGCGAGGGAAAAATGAATTCGTGCGGCGGGATACTGCAGCGCGAGTCATGACGGGGATCACCCAGCGTCTCCAGCAGCGTTTTGCCACGCACCACTTCATGCATAGAGAGCAGGAGTTTTGCGCGAATCAAATTTAATTCGCGATCCTGGGAAAAAGTTTTCAATGCCTGTTCTGCGTCGTGAGTCTTTGTGAAATTGCCGGTATGTTTGGCCAGTTGATAAAACACAAATGCAGACTGTGGATCCGCCTTACTGAGCTTACGGTATTTTTCTTCAAGCTCTTGCAAATCTTGCAGATAACTCGGTCCTTGCGGTAATTGTGCACCGCGCCAGTAGCTAATCGCTACCACTAGCAACAAAACTATTAGTAGTGACAGACCACCGGCGAAGAAAAGCCAGCGGTGCAGTGATGCGGGCCTTTCAGAATAAGTGGAGTAAATTATGTTGTTCATCTTGATCTGTTCCGTAAAAATTAAAAAGCGCCCGCTTGGGGCGCTTTAATTTTAGTGCTTCGTGTAATGAGATTTTTCTGGCCAAGGATCAGCTAAATACGGGAATTCAGCTAAAAATTCCTTGTCATTTTTGAGCGGGTTGGGTACGGTTTTTGGTTCAATCGGTGCGCTTTCCCAAAGTGCAGGTTGGTTGAGTGTTTCTACATTGCAAGGTGCGTTTCCGCAGTTTTTATCCATATCCAAAAAGGTGGCGAGGAAACGGGTAGCAACCTGGTCTTCCGGGCGACGACCAAATGGCCAGGTACCGGTGGTATCCATATCGACGGCGGTTAAGTTGGGCACAAAAATTTCAAAGGTGCGACGCAGTGGGATATCTTTGCCGGATTTGTTCCAGCTATTGTCGGGCATGCGCAATTTTTGGAAGAAGCAGTGTTTTACTCGTGGGAATGCTTCGGTCGCCAACTTGTAAGTTTTGTGCACTGGAATCGGCGAATTGTCGTGATCAAAGCAAGTTGGCAAACCCAGGGTAGAAACTGATGGTCCAAAACCCCAACCCAGATGCGCAAAGCGTGTGGTAAATTCGCGCAAGTATTTGAGATTAGCTACGCCAACGTGGCTGTCGTAGCGCATGCTCAGTGCAGCATCGGAGAAGGGTACACCGTCATGGTCGACTTGATTGTAATCACTGTCACGCGTATTAAATTCCGTACCCTTAGTAAACATACCTTTGAAACCTAACCAGGTTTTATCCCAGGCGCCAGGTGCATAGGCTGGAACAAGACTGGAAGCCTTGCGGACATAGCTGCCACCCCACATGCGCACTATACGATCTGTTGCTGGATCTTTGCTGATGAAGGCGAGGGGAATTTCAAAACCAACTGTGTTGATATTGCGGCCCGCCTGGGCATCCACACCATTGTAAACAAAACGGTAATTCCCATTCGCATCTTTCTTGTAGGCGTTACCTTTCCACTCGTAGGGGCCGGGCGGTAATTGTTCTTTTAAAGTCCAACCTAATTCAGGTTTTTGTGGATTGAAATTAAATAAATCATTACCTTCCAATTCCAGCAGTGTTTTCGGAATGGGTAATTCCGCCAGGGATTTATATTTTTCTACCGGGACTTTGTAAAATTGCGGTGCGTAGTTGATGGAGCGAAAAAAGCCCGGCAAGTTATTAAAGAACGCATCATCGCGGCCGCCAATAAAGGCCTTTATTTTTTTGCCCTTAGGACTGGTAATGATCACTACTTTGTTGGTGTCGATAATTTGATGGAAATCGCCTTCGGGGAAATTTAAAAAGTCCACACGCGCTTGATCTTTGCCGTTAAACGTTACTTTAATTTCGCCGTTATCGAAATCCAGTAAGCTTTTTTTGAGTGTTTCCACGTAGGTCAGCATGCCTTCCAGTGTTTCTTCACCTTTGTAATCCGATGCGCGTTTGGCACCTGCAAGGTGAATTTTGTACATCATATCCGGATCAAACTTTCCGGTTGCAGGTAAAGGAGCAAAGGTCAATTGCGCAACCAGCGCTTCACCATTGCTGGTGTCACTGCTGGGATAACCAAAAATATCGTAGAGGTCAGCGGGGCTGAGCGGCACATCATCGTAAATAGAGTTTACCGCATTAGGGTCATTGTGGTCGGCAGCCTGTGTGGGGAGTGCACCGCACAACAACGCAAGCGCAAGCGCTGAAGCCAGCACAGGGCGATTAATGGCTTTATGTTTTTTCATGGTCAAATCCTTATAGGTTTTAAATAAACGGTGAAAAATTATGGCAAACGCGCCATCGCGTCTTTGTTAACTAATAACTGCTTGGTGAGTTGGTAACCCAGCTCGCGATAAGATTCAAATTGCCGCTCATCAAAAAACTGATCGGCAGTGGGTTGATTGGGAAATTGGGTATTAAGTGCTTTGTAGGCATAGATGTCGACTGGCAAGTCGCGTGTCATACAGGCTTTGATATAGACAAAAGTACCGACAAAACCTTTTTCAGTTTCTGTGTCCGGGTAAACTATGTCGCCAATCGCATAGCCGCGTTCGGAGAGTTCAAATTTTTTATCAGCAATAGAGGAGTCCTGGCTGAAGGGAATAAGCCCACACAGACCAAATTGATCATCAGTAAATCGGATGGTAACGCCGAAATCTACTCGGATACGCGAAATTGCATTGCCGAAATCTTCAAAAGTAGTCGTTAAATCGGCTGAACCATCGGAAAGAATAATCCAGGGAATACGACGGCGAATTAGTTCATAAATTCCTGTGTTGTCAAAGTGGCCACCATCAGAAAGCTCAATATGCGATGATGTTTCTGTGTGTCCAAGATTAAGCAAGCTGTTTGTGCCCGGTAGTAAATAATTGGGTTTTAATACTGATTTAAAGCGCGTTAAGAAGTGGGTTGGATTATTGGCCCAATATCCCAGACGCAGTCCAAAAAATGTCATCAGAAAAGAGAATAGTGGTGAGGTTGAATTGCCTTGACCACCGACTCCAGCGTGAGGATTGGCCGCTGCACCAGAAATGGCTACAGCAGTTGCCAGCGTCATTGTGTTTAGTGCGAAGTGTTCGGTTGCAACATAACCGGTTGCATCGCTACCACAATAGCTTTGTGAAAGAATAAAACTATCTCCCAAGCGACTGCGGTAACGCGGGTTATTGGATTTGTTAAGAATAATATTGGTATTGATCAGATGATAAGGAGCCCATCCGTGTTGGTTCTTCAATTCTGAGAGACGGAATTTATTCGCGGCGTCCCCTTTTTTTGCAAGACTTGCGTAGGGTGAAACTCCGGGGTCGCGCAAAAAAGTATCCATCAGTCGGTCGCGATACATTTTATGCGGTGATATATAGTTGATGTTGACTAGTAATAAAAATAGTATGATCGCAACGATATAGTAATTAACGCTTAATCCATCCAATGGGCGATTGATTTTAGCTTGTAAGCTCAGGTGATACAGCCCTTCGCCGAGCCAATAAGCGAGGCTGATGATAATAAATATAAAGCCAATAATAATTACATTGCTAAATAAGGTTGCTAACAGGGAATTTGATTCAAGTGTAGGTTGTAGCCGCTTCCGAAACTCATTCACTGCCATAAACATCGCTATCAAACTCGCTCCACCTGAGCCCCAGAAGGCAGGATTGCCGAGTTCGAGGCGTGAGAAAAGGAGCGACTGCAATGGCACAAGTGCAAGAATTAAACTGCTTACACCTAGCGTCAATAACCAACCCAGCTTTGCTTGGGCATGAACACGGTAAGCGTAACTCCGGGAAAACGTTTTAGATAGTATGCTACTTAGCCCATAGAAAACTTGTAAGGCTAAAAAGAGAACTCCAAATATTCCTGCAATTCCTGCAAAGCATAGGAAAAAATTTATTCTTTCATCCGTGTATGTGTAGTTGTATTTTTGATCATAGTTAATGGCAAAATCGACAAGGTTATTCAGTTGGTTGTAAACCCAATCATGGGTTGGCAGGTCTTGTAACAGGGATTGCAAAAGCTCGCTATAAACAATTGAAATGAGCAGCATAAAAACCAAGCTGAAAAAAAACAGGTATGCAAAAAATGAATGAATTGCACTGCCTATGACATAAGCAGCTAATGCCGGTAGCGGCAATTGGGGCGGCGTTAAGTAATTACCATGTAGTCTTATATAGTTAAGAATTTTATTAGAGAAGTTCTTTGAATCTGTAGCAGTATTGGATTCAGCTGCGTTGTGCTCTTGCTGGTTAAGAATTTCGGTACTGGATTTACTGCCGCAAAAATTATCCAGATTCCCAAAAGGAAAAGTCCCCCAATGTTTCATAAACCACGACAGTGCAGCCCCCGCAAACCCGCCACCCGATACGGTGGACAGATATTGTAGCTTCTCAAAAATCGTTGGCTGGCCTGGTTGTGCAAAACCTTTGTTTTGCAATGCTTGCAGAACGCCAGTTCCAAATGCGGCTGACCTTATTCCACCTCCGGATAACGCCAGCGCATAGTTGGGACGATCTTTTGCAGGGTGAGCATCCGGATCTATGTAATCGTAAGTTTTCTTAACGTAATTTGTGTATCTGTCGCGGATGTAAGGTTGGTAGTTGTTATTCAAGTAACCGGTGTGTTGGTTATCAAAAGCGGCGGAGAACTCTGTCTCCACCGCTTTTTTTTCTTTCGCAATCAATGCGTGGCTATCAATAGTACTAACGCCGCTGAAAATCTGTTTTATACGGCCGACGAGGTTGTTAAAAAATGACATAGTCACCTTCCCAAGAATATTTTAGAGGCGACTATGTATTTTCCTTGTCGGTTATCATCCTATGAGGCTATCTACCTTTGAGTATTGCATCAGCCGCTTTTTCCCCGATCATGTAGACCGCGCTTACAATAAAGAAGCCGGGGATTTTCGGAAATACTGACGCATCTACAACGCGCAGCCCCTGGACACCTCGAACTTTGAAATTGCTATCCAATACCGCCATAGGGTCACTGTCTGGTCCTATCGGGCAAGTACATGATGCATGGTGACCCCAGGCGTTATCTTTCACGAATTGCGCAATTTCAGCGTCGCTTTGCACTTGTTTGCCAGGCAGTTCCTCTTCAGCGATCAAGCCCGAGGCGATTAAATCCTTGGTGAGCTCACGCACAAATTTCACGCCTTCGACAACCGATTGCAAATCCTGCCCGCTAGTATCGTTGCCTTCATCAAAATAACGAAAGTTGATATGTGGGGTATCCAAGGGATCAGCAGATTTCAACGCGACATAGCCGGCAGAATTATTGGTGTGGGCTTTTAATACTGCCCAGGTAAAATAATTCAGGTGCTCGGTAATGACTTTGGAATATCCGGGAAAATAACCTTTAAAGAGTGCGAGCAATGAGAAGCAGAAAAGATCTGGCAAGGGGCGCTCTTTTACCGAGCGTTTAATGACGGCGAGTACGGCGCCATTCGTTGTGTAAACGCCTTTGCGTTCTTTTTCCCATTTCTCATATTGCGGGTCGCCTTTTTCATAGCGCGCACCATCCAGCACTTCCCAGCTATTAAATTTCATGCGGTTTACCACACCGACTTCGTATCTGTCTTGCAGGTTTTTACCAACACCGGGCAGGTGTGCACGGACGGGAATACCGTGTTGCTGCAATTCAGCGGAATCGCCAATGCCGGAAAGCATCAACAATTGTGGTGTGTTAAACGCACCGCCGGAAAGAATGATTTCTTTGCTGGCGTAAACTGTTTTTGTTTCAGCCTGAGTGTTGCGTGGTAAAGAATGGGCTTTGTACAGGCGCTCGCCTTTTAAGTACTCCACGCCTATCGCGCGGTTGTTATCGTCAAATAATACGCGCGTAACGGTTGCATTTAATTCGATGGAAAGATTGCCAGGAAAACGTGCGGCAACATCCAGCAGTCGCTCGCGTGTACCGTTACGGCTGTGATTGCTGGTTGCCAAGGGGGGATAGCGCAAACCAAAGGCATTGTCTTTTACCAGACGCCAATCATTAGGATCGGCCAAGCCCAATTTCTGCCAGCGTACGCGCTCGGCAGGTTCACCAAGATGTTTAAATGCCTCTTCGGTGGATTCGAGAACGGTTTTAATTAATTGCTCATCGCGTGCAATGTCACCCAGCGGGAGTGCCGCTTCAGTACTCAACCAGCCATTAAAACCGTGACGTGTTGGGTTATAGCCCAATTTACTCAGGAAACGGTAAATCGGGCGGTGTTTACAGTTTTCCAGTGCCTGGAAATGGTTGCGCATGCTATCCGCATTCCAGGAATCATCACCGGTCAATTGGGCAATGTAGTCCCAGTCGGCATTGTGTGGGTAAACCGTAATCATTGCATTGTGGGCGGTGCAACCTCCCAGGCAGCCCGCACGTGGATAAAGCACACCATCTACCTTTTCACCTTCAAAGGTTTCGGTGTATTTGCTATCGCGCAATTGTTGGGTTTGATCTGAGTAGTGACGTACAAAATAATCCCAACGCATGGCCGAGTTTTCGGTGGATAGTGCGTGGAATACGGGAACCTGATATTGCTCTGGCAAGCGATTTTTTTCCGGGTCGCGCGGGTCGCCACCCTTGAGTTGGGTGGGGTCGCCACCGGCTTCCAATACCAATACTTTTTTACCATTTTCGGCGAGGCGGGCGGCAAGCGTGCCGCCCCCCGCGCCAGAGCCTACAACAATATATTCAAACGCTGATTGCATCTTCGTCGCTCCTTAGAAAGTTTTCACAAATTCAATCAGCGCACGTTTTTCCTCATCCGTGAGTGGCGTTTCGTCATCCTGCAAATACTGTGTACCGAAGTAGTGGCCTTTATCGACTACGAAATCAGGACATTTGCTAACTTCCAGTAATGGCCCAACGACTTTCGCATCGGAGAAAGCTTTTTCTGCCTGTTCGTTCGTGGGGTTTTCAGGAATATTTTTCAGTGCCGTTTTAACTTTCAACAACAACGGCAATACCTTGTCGTGTTGTTCCATATCGATATTAGACAGGAGATTCACTGGTGTGCCAGCAGGGATTGGGCCGATTTGTACTCCATCATCACCAAATGCCCAGGGCGCAATGCGGCTTAGCCAACCTTCCAACGGTTGGAGGAATTCAGGCAGGAAGCCTGAAGGTACGCGCAAATAACTCGGCGCTGTGGTGCGATCGATGGTGCCTGGGTGCGTCAAGCCATTTTTGGTAACCACAGTCATGTTGCCGCTGCGTTTTTCTGGCCAGAGTAATTTTTCAATGGAATCGTCGAACGATTTCATACGGTCTTCCACTGTGCCCGTCCAGTAAAAATTGCCCAGGGCGTTGTTAACAAAGAAGGGTGCTGTTGACCAGACGCTGGCTAAAGAGGCTGGGCGAGTAAATCCGCGCCCGCCACCAGGCAGTGTGTATTGCTTAACGCTAAAATCGTAGGGGTCTTGAATATTGATGGTGCCCACTGATGGCAAATTCTTGTACGACTCCGACGAGAAGTTGTCCCAAATATTGCCGCGTATTGCGTTGCTGGCCAGTGGGCTACACGCGTTGGTTTCAAGCAAAGTGACTGGCACGCGCAAATCGGTGGAGAGGAAATTGTTATTGAGGAAGTCATCCTTCAACACAATTTCAGTCATCGCAGTTTTGAACTCGTCAGTCTTGGTCCATTTCCAGTAATCATTCCAACAGGTCAGGTAATTTTTATCGCCGGTAGCATTGACGCAACCTTGGTCAGGGAAGTGACTAAAGGCTTTCTCCGGCAATTTACTGGAGTGACAGCGCGCGCAAGTTTTGGCAAAAACTTCTTTACCTTTTTGCAGCACGGCGGTGTCGCTGGTCAGGTAAGTTTGCCCTTGAGGTGCATCTTTGAGGTGGTCAGGCGTGGATGCGGCAAGGAAAAACAGTGCCAGATTGGGTGTCTGGTGCTCGTTAGCTACCCAAAAACTGGAGTTTTTGCGTGCAACTTCAATTTCAAATGGTGTAATTTTTTTGCCGCCGAGTAATGGGCGGAAATGGGTTAGCCATTCATCGCTGAACAAGCCGATGTTGATATAAACGCGGTTGAGCGCACCCAAAGCACCCACCGAATCGGCGCCATCTTTTAATACACGTGGCGTGAATACAGTATCAGGCTCTTTGTAGAAATTATTCAGTGGACTTTCTTTTGGAACTTCAGGTAGTTGATTGAACTGCTTGTTGTTAAGGCTGCCGCCACCCAGCGTTTCTTTACCGAATTTGGTCGCCAGCTCTACGCGCGCACCGAGATTGTAAATGGCATTCATGGTGCGTGGGTTGTTGATGTAGTCACTGGAAATAAGCGAGGTATCAAGTGCGCCTGGACGGGATGTGTGGAACAGTTGTGATGGGAAGCTGGTTTTATCGGGTGCAAACATCAGGATACGGTCAACCCAAAAATACTGGGCTCCAGGATTGGAGTTCAGGTTGGCCCAGGTGGGGTTCTCTGGGTCTAATGGCGGATTGGTGGGATTTGGCCCAACGTGGCAGAAGCCGCACGACATACCTACGCGGTAAGGGCGAATCAAATTTTTGTCCTGATAGTAAGAGGGATCTGTGTAATAGCGTTCAGGATCCCACTTGGCTTTAGCTGCTTCGTCGAAATCCGGGTTGGGGAAGAGACGCAGGCCTACGATGCCGGTTGCATAACCATAATAGGAGCCAACAGGTACGGTTTTCCCGCGTGCACCGATTTCTATACCCGGGTATTTTTCTTCATTTTCAAAAGGATCTGCAGCGCAACTTGGGTCGCGCGTATCCAAATAGAGTCCAAAACGATCAGGGTTGGGTTTGTCCCCTTTTTTGAAGCAGGGTTCATTAACCACACCCAGATATTGCCAGCGGTTATCGCGCGAATAACCGAGCGCAGGATGGTTGGAAATGGTTTTGAGCAGGTCGGAGTTGCCTACGCTGGCACGGCCAATTTCGTCCCACAGGGTATCGTTACCGGCAGTCCAGACTATCCAGTTGTTGCGGCCTTCAGCGGCAGCTTTTACGGCTTGGGCTTCAGTAATTCCGGGCACATAAGGAGTCAGGCGGCGAACTAGTTCAGCGGGGTTTTTGGTGATGCCGTAGTCCATATCGGCATAGTAATCTTCGTCGGCGGCTTTAAGTGATTCAGGTGTTCTCCCGACACACTTTGCTTCGTCCAGCACATTGCCGGAACCTTTGCCACAGGGATGGTCAGAACAGGAGGTGAGAAGCAGGGCACTGACAATTGGCAAGGCCCATACAGCGATGGATTTCATGAGTTCGCTCCTTAAAAACTGCTACAGATACACGGATGAGTGTTGTTATTAAACTAATAATGTTTCTTGGGCTCTTCCTGAACCCGATATATGTCAAATAAAGGATGACATCGCAGTATCAATGATCATATTTTGTAATTTCCCCACCCATATGGGTGGTGATTTTTCAGATCAGCTTGATTTGTATACATTTGGTACCGAAAGTCGTTTAAAGCCTTGTGTTAAGATGCGAGGCTCTCCAGTTGATGAAAATATTTCCCCTTGTATGTCGTCTGTTCGCCCCCCGAATCAATTTTCGCTACTGCGCGATAAACGTCTGGCGGAAGCTACGCGCGAGTTTCTTGCGCGTGGCAAATCGGTCATTCGTTGTAAAGAGTGTTCATTAGCCACTTACGCGTGTATTTGCCCCTGGCGGCCAACCTTTGAATCACGCAGTGAATTTATTTTGCTGATGCATCGTGATGAAGTGCTAAAGCCGACTAACACTGGGCGATTAATTGCCGACCTATTGCCCGCACATACCCATGTATTTTGCTGGAACCGTACTCAGCCGGATCCCGCTTTATTGGCACTGCTGGGCGATCCGCGTCGACGCTGTTTAATTGTATTTCCGGAAGAGGCAAATGAGGCTGCAGCAAAATCACGCGAGCTGGTAAATGCGTTGCCGGGCGATAACGAAATTAACACCTTTATCTTGCTGGATGGTACCTGGAAGCAGAGTGGCCGGATGTTTCATCTAAGTCGTTGGCTGGATAATTTTCCTTGTGTGGTGTTGCCCGAAGCCGATGGGCGCGGATATGCAGTGCGTAAGTCTCATCAGGATAATTATCTTTCAACTGCCGAGGCTGCTGCATTGTGTTTGCAATTGGCCAATGAGCAAATGATTGCTGAGACACTTAGGGATTATTTTCAATTGTTTAACTTGCATTACCTTGCCACCCGCGCCTGCGTGCCGCCGCAGCCGGGAGAAGTGCATGCGCGACTTGCACAATTACTCTAGCCGGTTCGTTATAGCGTTGTGCTGCATGGTGTGTGTCTGCGGGTTATAAGCGGATCACCGCCGCCGCTACTGGCAGATTTCCTACAAAATTAACCGAATTTTGCGACTATCATCGCAAGGGTCTTTCCTTGAAAATGGCTTCTAACAGGGAGGTCGTCAGGGAAGGTAGGTTGACCACGTAGGGTCAAGGGAAGCGCCTAATTTCTTTGCTTCACTCTAAGTTGAATGTCATGCAAGAGAGAGGTTGCCCGGTTTGTGCAGGACGCACCGAGGGCACATCAATAAAACGGGGTTAACCGCAAGGTTAATCCCGTTTTTCTTTATGAGTTGGGAGTAGAAGTTTCTTGGTTGGGGGTTTCTGCGGTTGTGAGTTTTATGGAGTGGAAGTTGTGCCCGTGATTCCATCATTACCTTTTACTTCGGTGCCACTCGCATGCCTTTGCATAAATCCGCGTACCCGAGCGGCGAGAAAGCTGCGTGGGTCGGTTTCTACAATTTTGGGTTGGCTATCGAGCAATGCTTGCAGGTAATTGTCGAGTTTCTGCCGCATGGCAATGGCTCTGTGTAAATCGCGGGCTTTGATTTGCTGCGCATCACCCGGGCTAAAAAATACATCCAGCACTGGTAGCTGCTGATTGGCGAAAATAGCGGTTAGTTCGCTGCTGGTGAGTGGCTCCTGGCTTTGCAGGTTGGTCATGACCAGTGCTTGTATTGGGCCATCGATAGTTGCCGGGTCTCTTGCATTGGCTTTTATCTGTGGCAGCAACTGTGCCAGTACTGGATTGGCCGAGCTGTTATCCACCAACAAGACTGCATTGAATTGCCCCTTTTTTTGCAGGAAGTCAAAGGTGGCGGCTACATAGGCCTGAATAAGCGTGTCGCGTGGGACTATAGATGATGTGGAGGAGGACTGCGCTGGAGCCGTACTGGTTGCAACTGATGAGGCCGATGTTGTCTCAGCAGCGGGTGCTTCGGCATTGGTGGCTTCAGTTGCGGTAATTGAACTGGCGCTCGATGAGCTCGCGCGCTCTGGTACCGGAGCAGGATACCGCCGGGGTAAGGTCACGGCCAGGGTTTCCCAGCCGTAGCGTGGCAGGTTGGCACGCAGGTTTTCCAGTATCGGGGGCCAGGTTTGAGGATCTTCCGCAGTGTGAAACAGCACCAAAACACCGCGTGTCTTTTTGGCTTCGGTGGGGCGATAGAACGCCAATAACCTGCCATATTCAGTATCCAGCCACTGCGCCTGCTCGCCGGCTGCTTCAGCGATTAGGCTTTTGTCGCGCATAGCACGCGATTCATAGAGTGGTGCTTCCGATGAGGCCGCGCTGGATTGCGTGCTTGCACTGGTCGCGCTGGACTGCGCCTCCACGTCAGGCTGCTGAGCTTGCGCAACCGGGTTCAACAGGAAGCCCAAGCTGAAACAAAGGCAAAATCTTGCACAGTCATTGAGGTGTTTTATTGGCATGGACAGCAGGAATGGTTGCATTCTCGTCGCTTGTTGGGTTTTGGTTATAAACCTTATCACGTAAAATGATCAGATAAATGGTGCTACGCTCACAATCAACTCGCGCCAGCTACTACAAATATCGGGACATTCACAAAGAACTTTAACTATGCAGAAATTTAAGCGGGATTACAAAATTGCCCCCTCTATTCTTTCGGCCGATTTTGCGCGGCTGGGGGAAGAGGTTGATGCGGTAATGGCGGCAGGGGCGGATATCATCCATTTCGATGTAATGGACAACCATTATGTGCCCAACCTGACGCTCGGGCCTATGGTGTGCAAGGCGCTACGCAGCTATGGCGTTACTGCACCTATGGATGTGCATTTGATGGTTGAGCCTGTGGATGACTTGATCGTCCAGTTCGCCGATGCGGGTGCAACCTATATTACTTTTCACCCGGAAGCGACTCGTCATCTGGACCGCTCGTTGCAACTTATCAAAGATAAAGGCTGCAAGGCGGGTTTGGTGCTAAATCCGGCAGCGTCGCTGGAGCAGATCAAGTATGTTATGGACAAGCTGGATATGATTTTACTCATGTCAGTAAACCCCGGTTTCGGCGGCCAGAAGTTTATCCCCTATGTGCTCGATAAATTGCGTGAAGCTCGCACATTAATCGATGCCAGCGGCCTACCCATTCGACTGGAGGTGGATGGTGGCGTGGGGGTAGGGAACATTCGCGCGGTTGCTGAAGCGGGAGCAGATACTTTTGTAGCCGGCTCTGCAATCTTCAATGCGACTAGTTATGAGGCAGTAATTGCAGAGATGCGCGCACAGTTGGCGTTGGTTGAATAAGCGCCGTTATTGGCTGAATTGAGGGTAGGCAGTTGAGGAATAATTCAGTACACTGGCCCTCAGTTCAAACAGGAAATCTCCTCGTGATACACGCAACTTTTACCACTACAGAGTGCGCTACCCACCTCGTCGCCCGATGGCGTCGCTAGTTCCTATCGCTTTGTCACGGCCGCTTGGTCGCTGAACGAAGTCCGCCCTTTCTCTGTTGCGCTATGGATTTTTAGTTAGCCGTGTTAGCAACGAGAACCTGAACCGATTTCAATAAATATGAAGCTGCTTGCTGCCTCTTATGAACAGAGCGGGGGAGCTTAAAGGTAATGTCATGAACTCCGAACAATTTATCGAGTTAGCCGCACAAGGCTACAACCGTATTCCGGTTATGCGCGAAGTACTGGCCGATCTGGATACCCCTTTATCGTCCTACTTGAAATTGGCCGCTGGCCCATACTCTTATTTATTTGAATCTGTGCAAGGTGGTGAAAAGTGGGGGCGTTACTCCATGATCGGGTTGCCTGCGCGCACTGTATTAAAAGCTTTCGGGGAAACAGTCACTGTTGAGCGTGATGGCAAAGTGGTCGAAACTCATCAGTGTGCAGATGCCCTGGCATTTGTGGAAGAGTTTAAGGATCGCTATCGCGCCCCGGAATTATCGGGGTTGCCGCGTTTCACCGGTGGGCTTGTTGGTTATTTTGGCTACGATTGTGTGCGTTATGTTGAGCCTCATTTAAAGGCGAGTGCCCCAAAGGACGTCATAGGAACGCCCGATATATTGTTAAGCGTTTCCGATGAGGTTCTGGTGTTTGATAATCTTGCAGGCAAGCTGATTTTTGTAATTCATGCTAATCCTGAAATTGATGACGCTTTTGCAAAAGCTAATGCGCGTTTGGATGAATTGGAAAAAAAGCTGCGTGGGGAAACGCCTGCAACTCCAAGTCTTTCATTGGGCAATAATGGTAATAGTGAGCCGTTATTTGTCTCCAATTGTGGTGAGGAAAATTTTCATCGCTATGTGGATAAAATCAAAGAGTACATTCTCGCTGGCGATACTATGCAGGTCGTAGTGGCGCAGCGAATGTCGATTGACTTTAGTGGTGAGCCGATCAATGTGTATCGTGCGCTGCGCAATTTGAATCCATCGCCATATATGTATTTTATGGATCTGGGCGATCATCACGTGGTGGGCTCCAGCCCCGAGATACTTGCGCGCCTGGACGATGGTGAGGTCACTGTGCGTCCCATCGCTGGCACCCGTCGTCGCGGTCGAACTGCAGAAGAGGATAAAGCGCTGGAAATTGAATTGGTGAATGATCCCAAAGAAATTGCCGAGCATTTAATGCTGATTGACCTGGGGCGTAATGATGTCGGTCGCGTTGCAAAAGTCGGTAGTGTAAAACTCACCGATAAAATGGTGGTGGAGCGTTATTCCCATGTGATGCATATCACCTCGAACGTCACCGGAAAATTAAATGAAGGTCTGCGTGCGATGGATGTGCTACGTGCAGCATTGCCTGCGGGAACCTTGAGCGGTGCCCCGAAAATTCGCGCAATGGAAATTATTGACGAATTGGAAAGTGAGAAGCGTGGAATTTATGGCGGCGCTGTGGGTTACATTTCCTGGAACGGCAATATGGATACTGCAATTGCCATTCGCACCGCGGTGATCAAAAACGGCAAGCTTTATGTTCAGGCGGGTGCTGGTGTAGTGGCTGATTCTATTCCTGCGCTGGAATGGAAAGAAACCATGAATAAAGCGCGTGCGATTTTTAAAGCAGTGGATATGGTTGGTGAAGCAGCCGTTAAAGGTGGTGCAAAATGATTTTAATGATTGATAACTACGACTCCTTCACCTACAACCTGGTGCAATATTTTGGCGAGTTGGGCGCAGATATGAAAGTGGTGCGCAACGATGAAATTACGGTTGAGGAAATTGCTGCACTCGCACCGGAAAAAATTATAATTTCTCCCGGGCCATGTACGCCGAATGAAGCGGGTGTATCTATTGAAACGCTTAAAACCTTTGCCGGTAAAATTCCTCTGCTGGGTGTTTGTTTGGGGCATCAAAGTATTGGTCAGGCATTTGGCGGTAAGGTCATTCGCGCGCCTTTTGTGATGCATGGAAAAACATCGCCGGTCTATCACAACAACACCGGTGTATTTAAAGGATTAAAGAATCCATTCCAGGCAACGCGTTATCACTCGCTGGTGATTGAAAAGGAATCTATTCCCGATTGTTTGGAAATTACTGCCTGGACACAAAATGAAGATGGCAGCATGGCGGAAATTATGGGCGTGAAACACAAGACCCTCGCAGTGGAAGGCGTGCAGTTTCACCCGGAGTCCATTTTGACCGAGCATGGTCATGACATGTTGCGCAACTTCTTAGCAGCTTACTAGTTCCATCTATCAAAAAAGTAATAGCCTATAAACTTTAAATCAACCTGACATAAAACTCTGGAGACCGGTTCCTGGACCGGACAACACTAACAAAAAAGGTAACGGGCAATGGACATTAAACAAGCGCTTACAAAACTGGTGGCTCGAATTGATTTGAGCACCGAAGAGATGATTTCTGTCATGCGCATAGTGATGACGGGAGGTGCGACCCCGGCGCAAATTGGCGGCTTTTTGGTGGCGTTGCGCATGAAAGGGGAGACCCTTGATGAAATTACCGGGGCGGCAATGGTGATGCGCGAACTGGCGACTCCGGTAACTATCGATACTGATTATTTAGTTGATACTTGCGGTACCGGAGGTGACGGCGCCAATTTATTCAACGTATCGACTGCCAGCGCATTTGTGGTTGCTGCCGCAGGTGGTCGAGTTGCCAAGCATGGTAATCGCTCTGTGTCCAGTTCAACCGGCAGTGCAGATGTATTGGAAGCAGCAGGTATAAAGCTGGATATTACTGCGGAACAAGTTGCGCGCTGTGTAAAAGAAATCGGCGTGGGTTTTATGTTTGCACCTGCGCATCACAGCGCCATGCGTCATGCGATTGGCCCGCGTAAAGAGCTGGGCATGCGCACTATTTTTAATATGCTTGGCCCCATGACGAATCCTGCCAATGTAAAGCGTCAGGTAATCGGTGTATTTAATGGCGAGCTGTGCAAGCCTATGGCGGAAGTGCTCGGGCGTTTGGGCAGTGAACATGTAATGGTTGTTCACGCTAAAGATGGTCTGGATGAAATAAGCCTGTCCACTGAAACCAAAGTCGCTGAATTAAAAAATGGTGAAATTCGCGAGTACGTTATCAAACCGGAAGATTTTGGTATGCAGTCCAAGAGTCTCATCGGTTTAAGTGTTAGCAATGCAGAGGATTCGCTGCTGCTAATTCGCGATGCCTTGGGTAATCGCCGTGGACAGTACGCCGAGAAAGCGGCGGATATTATTGCGTTGAATGCGGGTGCTGCGATTTATGTGAGCGGTGTTGCCAGTAGTTTATCTGATGGTGTGGAAATGGCGCGCGATGCAATCGGTAGCAGTCTTGCTGGCGAAAAAATTCGTGAGCTTGCTGCGTTCACCCAGTATCTTGAGTGATTGTTCTTGAGTAATTGTTTTTAAATCATTGCTCCTTACTGTTTGTTATTAAATTTTTATCTCAATAAAGGCAAGTTGGAAAATTTCATGTCAGATACACCAACCGTATTGCGCAAAATTATCACCCGCAAATGGGAAGAAATTGCCGAGCGCAAAGCTCGAGTTTCGCTTGATGAATTGAAAGTGCGTGCAGTTGCTCAGGCACCTGCACGTGGTTTTGTAAAAGCGATTGAAGCCAGGCTTGCTCAGGGTAAAGCCGGTGTGATTGCGGAAATTAAAAAAGCATCGCCTAGCAAGGGCGTTATTCGCGAACATTTTGTTCCGGATGAAATTGCGCGCTCCTATGAAAGAGGCGGTGCTACCTGCTTGTCAATATTGACTGATGTGGATTTTTTTCAGGGAGCGGACGCCTATTTGCAACAAGCGCGTGCAGCTGTGAGCCTGCCGGTGATTCGCAAGGATTTCCTGGTGGATGAGTACCACATTTACGAAGCACGTGCATTGGGTGCGGACTGTGTATTGTTAATCGTTTCGGCGCTGGAAACCGCCAAGCTAAAAGAGCTTAATACGCTGGCCCATGATATTGGTCTGGATGTGCTGGTAGAAGTCCATGATGAACGTGAACTGGATATTGCGCTCGAATTACCTAATAAACTAATCGGTATCAATAATCGCAATCTGCATACCTTTGATGTAACTCTGGAAACAACCTATAAGTTGCTGGATAGAATCGGCAGTGATCGCATCGTAGTGACCGAAAGCGGCATTCTCGCCCCTGCGGATGTAAAAGCAATGCGTGATAAAAACGTCCATGCATTTTTGGTTGGTGAAGCCTTTATGCGTGCGGAAGATCCTGGTTTGGCCTTACAGCAGTTTTTCTCCTGATAGTACTAATAGCTGAGGAAGTTATTATGACAGGCAAGATGAAAGAAGTTATTGCAAGCATAAAAGAGCTTACTCCTCATGAACGTGCAACCTTGGCGCATTGCCTGATCTCCAGTCTTGATGAAGTTCACGATCAGGGTGTTGATGATGCATGGGCTGATATAGCGGAGCAGCGTTTTGCTCAGCTATTATCCGGTGAGGTAAAGGCTCTTACTTGGGATGAAATTAAACAGGGAATAAAACGCTAATATGTTCAAGCTGCTTTTTCACCCGGATGTGCAAAAAGAAGTTATCGAATCTGTTACATGGTATGAATCTCAAGCTTATGGCTTGGGACAGGATTTTATGGCTGAATTGGAACAATCTTATCAAGCTATATTAGAACTTCCCGAGGTTTGGCCGATCTATAGAAAAGGTTTGCGACGTTATTTGCTGGCCCGGTTTCCGTTTGCGGTTTTGTATAAGCAAATTGATAGCACCATTTTTATACTGGCTGTTATGCATCAGAGTCGGAAACCCAATTACTGGATTACTCGAATTTGATTCAAAAATAAAGCCCGCATTGCGGGCTTTATTTTTTCATAGAAGCAGATAATTAACGCGTTCCGTAGACCACCATGGTTTTGCCTTTTACCAATACCAGGCCCTGATCTTCCAGGGTCTTGAGTACACGGCCCACCATTTCGCGGGAACAGCCAACTATGCGGCCGATTTCCTGACGGGTGATTTTGATCTGCATGCCGTCCGGGTGAGTCATGGCATCTGGCTCTTTGCACAGTTCCAGGAGTGTACGAGCAACACGACCCGTCACATCGAGGAAGGCGAGATCACCAACCTTTCGGGTGGTAGCGCGCAGGCGGCGAGCCATTTGGCTGCCCAAGGCAAACAAGAACTCAGGGTGGGATTCAGAAATTTCCTGGAACTTGGCGTAACTGATTTCAGCCACTTCACATTCGGATTTAGCGCGAACCCAAGCGCTACGGGAATCTTTTTCGTCGAACAGACCCATCTCGCCAAAGAAATCACCATCGTTTAAATAGGCAACGATCATTTCGTGGCCTTCATCATCCTCAATCAATACTGTCACTGAACCTTTGACGATGTAATACAGTGAATCACTCTTGTCGCCCGCGTAAATAATGGTGCTTTTGGCGGGATAACGGCGACGGTGACAGTGAATTAAAAACTCTTCCACATTCTTAATGTGCGGTGTTAGTGAGACAGCGACCAAGGTGTGGCTCCTGAATTTTGTAATGGTTGAGAGGGTTTTTATATGATTAATTTACATATGAAATTTATTATGACGACAAGGCCGCCGCGCGGCTAGACACAGGCCGTAACAAGCTGAAAATTTGTGATGCAGTTATAAGCCTAGTTAGTTGAATTGTCTACAAAAAATGACATTCTTAACAGTTGATGTTGAATAATGCGACATTTCGGCTTTGCACTTTTAATATGATAGGCTACGCGCCTTTCTTGAATGAGCGGTCAATACCGGGTGGATGAATTATGCAAGCAGTTGTGAAGTGGGTTGATGGTGCCCAATTTCTGGGTGAATCAGGTAGTGGCCACGCGGTATTAATGGATGGCCCACCGGACCATGGTGGCCGTAATACTGGAGTGCGCCCGATGGAAATGTTGCTGCTGGGGTTGGGAGGCTGCTCTTCTTTTGATGTGATGAGTATTTTGACTAAAGCTCGCCAGCAGGTAACTGATTGCCGCTGCGAGCTGGAAGCAGAACGTGCAGAGGGTGTGCCATCACCGTTTACTAAAATCCATATGAAGTTTTTGGTGACTGGTAAGGAATTAAAAGAAGCTCAGGTAAAGCGTGCAGTGGAATTGTCGGCGACTAAATACTGTTCGGCGTCAATTATGCTGGAGGCCGGTGGCGTAGAGATTACGCACTCTTACGAGATTCGTGAGGCTTGATTACTTGCACTTTGTAGTTCGTTTTCCAGTGCGAGAATGGTTTCGAAAACGCATAAACCCCGCAAGCGGGTCCTGCCAGTAATAAATTGCTGGCGTTCCGTGCACGCAAAACATGTTTTGCTTTATGTGCACTACACCCATGGGGCTTCATTTCGTCATCCGTGACTCTATGATTTCGAAACCATTCTCGCACCGGAAAACTTGGTATGTGCCGAGTAGCCTGAGTCTTTAAATGTAATAACTGGTTTTCGTCATTGCTTTAGAAACCAGTGTCATCACTCCTTTTACCGGCGTGGGGAAATTGTAACCGCCCGCACTCAATGCCATATCCGCATGGCGGGCTTCATCTTCCAGCATTTGTTCAACTACAGCGCGGCTGCGCAAATCAGTGGTGGGTAATTGCTCCAAATGACTTTGCAGATGCTTACATACCTGATCTTCAGTAGCAGCGACAAACCCCAAACTGACTTTATCGCTGACTAAACCTGCACCTGCTCCGATCGCAAACGATAATCCGTACCACACCGGATTGAGATAGCTGGTGTGGCTACCGAGTGAATCGATTCGCTCCTGGCACCAGACCAAGTGGTCAATCTCTTCTGCTGCTGCATGTTCCATTTCACTGCGCACCTGCGGCAATTTGGCAGTCAGCGCCTGGCCCTGATAGAGCGCTTGCGCGCAAACTTCACCGGTATGATTAACCCGCATCAATGCTGCAGCTCGTTTGCGCTCGCTCTCGCTCAGTTCGGCTTCATTCAGCGGTCTGGCGGGAGAAGGGCGTTCGCAGGTCATGTCGCTGCCAGCCGTGAGTGTACGCAGCGCACGATCAGCATTGATGATGAAGTTATCGATAAGACTGAGGTGTCGGGACATGGGATTAATCTCCATAGAAGATGCGCTATTAAAGCAGAAATCTGGCAGGGGCTTAACCCTAATTTACTTGTATACAAGCGGTGGCCTCACTATAGTCAAACCCGATAATTTTGCTTTTCAGGATTTGGTTTTATGAAATTTTCCCGATTTTTCTGGCGTTCCCTGTCAGTTTCCTGCTTTGGCATGGGTTTGATGTTACCTGCTGTTGCCCAGCAGCAATCCCCCATTTATCAGGATGTATCCCGGACCTTTGAAATGCGCGCTGCTGATTTGGTGGCACGTATGACCTTGGAAGAGAAGGTCGCACAGATGCTTAACGATGCTCCGGCTATTCCGCGCCTGGGTGTCCCTAAATACGAATGGTGGAATGAGGCCTTGCATGGTGTCGCGCGTGCAGGTGATGCAACCGTTTTCCCCCAGGCGATTGGTATGGCGGCGACTTTTGATCCCGCATTAATTGGCGAAGTTGCACGTGTGATTAGTGATGAAGGTCGGGCAAAGCATCATGAGTTTGCTCGTCGCGATCAACGCCTGCGCTACCAGGGGCTTACTTTTTGGTCGCCCAATATCAATATTTTCCGCGATCCCCGCTGGGGGCGAGGCCAGGAGACCTATGGGGAAGATCCTTACCTCACCAGTCGTATGGGTGTGGAGTTTGTAAAAGGCTTGCAAGGGGATTATGCCGGTGCACCAACGACCAAATATCGCAAAACAGATGCTACCGCTAAACATTTTGCCGTGCATTCCGGACCGGAAGCGGATCGCCACCACTTTGATGTATCGCCCAGTGAACGCGATTTATATGAAACCTATTTGCCCGCCTTTAAAGCACTGGTGCAAGAGGGAAAAGTAGCCTCGGTCATGGGAGCTTACAATCGCGTTGGTGGCGAATCTGCATCGGCCAGCCAGCGGTTGTTGATTGATATTTTGCGCAAGGACTGGGGGTTTACCGGTTATGTGGTTTCCGATTGTGATTCTATTGAAGATATTTTCCTGCATCACAAAATTGTTAACACTGCTGAAGAGGCAGCGGCTCTCGGTGTTAAAAAAGGCGCCGAATTAAATTGCGGCAAAACCTATCATGCTTTGTCGAATGCCGTTAAGCAGGGTTTGATCAGCGAAGCAGAGTTGGATGATTCCCTGCGGCGTTTATTTTTAACGCGTTTTCGTTTGGGCATGTTTGATGCGGTAAGCAGTGTGCCCTGGGCACAAATTCCCTATTCGGTAAATCAATCTGCAGAACACGACCAGCTTGCGCGCAAAGTCGCACAACAATCGCTGGTGTTGTTAAAAAATGATGGCATTTTGCCGCTCAAAAAATCGCTAAAAAATATTGCGGTCGTTGGCCCTACTGCTGATGAGGTGATGTCGCTGCTGGGCAATTATTACGGTACACCTGCAGCGCCAGTCACTATTTTGGAAGGTATTCGCTCTGCTGTTTCGCCGGGCACAAATGTTGTTTATGCGCGCGGTGTAGATTTAGTGGAAGGCCGTGAAGATCCGCGCGCAGCACCAATTATTGATCCGGCTTATTTACGTCCATCGGCAAACTCTACTGAACAGGGGCTGCGTGGGGAGTATTTCAAAGGCGTAGAACTGGCAGGCACGCCATTATTGACTCGTGTGGATTCGCGCATTGCGTTTCGCTGGGATCGCGGTGCGCCAACCGATTCATTGGTAGCACGCGGTGAAATTGCGGCTAATGCCGGTTTGCCCAGCGACAGCTACAGTGTGCGCTGGACGGGCCAATTGTTGCCGCCGGTTTCCGGTAATTATGAGATTCATGTCAGTGCCAATGATGGTGTGCGTTTGATCGTAAATGGAAAAAAACTTATTGATCAATGGCAATTGGCCGAGCGTTTGCGCAATCACAGTGTGTCAGTTGCATTGGAGGCGGGCAAAGCCTATGACATCGTCCTTGAATACTTTGAAGATATTCGCGATGCCGAAGTGCGCCTGGGGTGGCGCATGCCGGGCACATCAGCGCCCTTTGATGAAGCTGTCGTTGCGGCACAAAATGCGGATGTGGTGGTGTTTGTCGGTGGACTAACCGGCGATGTAGAAGGCGAGGAAATGAAAGTGAATTATCCCGGTTTTGCCGGTGGTGATCGCACTGATATTCGCCTGCCCGCTATCCAGCAAAAGTTGCTTGAAGCCCTGCATAAAACTGGCAAGCCTATTGTAATGGTATTGACCGGTGGTTCAGCGATGGCGATTGATTGGGCCGATAAAAACCTGCCTGCTATTGTAATGAGTTGGTACCCCGGCCAGCGCGGGGGCAATGCGGTGGCCGATGTATTGTTTGGCGATGTGAATCCTGCGGGTCGCTTGCCCATTACCTTTTACAAAGCCGATGAAAAATTACCGCCATTTGATGATTACTCCATGGCGAATCGCACTTACCGTTATTTTAACGGCGAAGCGCTTTATCCCTTTGGGTATGGTTTGTCCTACACGCGTTTCAATTATTCGGCACTGAAACTTGATCGGTCGCGCATCGCTGCTAACCAGAAAGTAAACCTGCAAGTGCAGGTAAAAAATTCCGGTAAATACGCTGGCGATGAAGTGGCGCAGGTGTATGTTAAACCTGTACAACCCCAACGCAGTCGCGCAATTAAAGAGCTTCGTGCAGTACAGCGAGTGCATCTGGACAAGGGTGAATCCCGGTCGATTTATTTCAGTTTGCAGCCTGATAAGGATTTGCTGATTTATGATGAGCAGAAAAAATCCTATGCTGTTGATCCTGGTCGTTATGAAATCCAGATAGGTTCATCCAGTAGCGATATTCGGTTGCGGCAGGTGATTGAGGTTATAACGCCCTAGTCATTTGCTTAAAAATCTATTGCAAGGAGGCTTTTACCATTGCATGCTTGTTTTCCATTGCCTAAGGGGGCCTCCCTGAGAATTCAGTTCGGTTGAAAGGAGACAAGCGTGCAAGACGTTGATGAGATCAAATTGTTGCTGGATTCCCGAATCCCGCTGCTAGTCATAGAAACCTACGAAGAAAAAAAAGCGCTGGAAGTGTTACTGAAGGTGGCCAACAAACACGGCAAGGATTTGCATCGCTGGTCGGTAACTGACGGTTTATCCCGGTTGAATTTTGGTCCGCAATTGGTTCCCAAAGGTACTGAACTCAACGAGGCGGAGGAAATGCTTCGCCATATCAAGCAACAATTGCAGCCGGGAATATTTGCACTCTGTGATATTCACCCATTCCTTGTTGATCAGCCGCAAATTGTCCGCTTGTTAAAAGATATCGCGCTCAACCATTTTGCTATTCCCCACACCCTGGTATTCCTGAGTCACCAATTGCGTTTGCCCGCAGAGTTGTCGCGCTACAGTGCCAGTTACGCATTGACCTTGCCCGATGACGATAAAATTATGGAAATCATTCGCGAGGAAGCCAAAGACTGGTCGGATCGCCATGCTGGTGCGCGCGTAAAAACCGACAACATCACACTAAAAAAACTCGTCAATAATTTGCAAGGCATGAATGCCAGCGATGTGCGCCGTCTGGTGCGCGGTGCTATCTGGAATGACGGCTCGCTCAATGAAGACGATTTGCCGCGTATCAATAAAGCAAAATTTGCGCTGTTGGATATGGAAGGCGTAGTGAGCTTTGAGCAGCAGACCGAGGATTTTTCCAATGTCGGTGGTTTGCATAACTTAAAACGTTGGTTGCTCACTCGTCGTGACGCGTTTAACGATGATGATTCCAAACTTGATAGACCCAAAGGGATTTTGCTGTTGGGTGTTCAGGGCGGCGGTAAAAGCCTTGCGGCTAAAGCAGTGGCGGGATTGTGGGGCTTGCCATTAATGCGCATCGATGTGGGCGCTCTCTATAATAAATTCCACGGTGAAACCGAGCGTAATTTGCGTGAGGCATTAAAGTTGGCCGATGCTATGTCGCCCTGTGTGTTATGGCTGGATGAAATTGAAAAAGGTATGGCGCAGGATGGTAATGACAACGGTGTATCACAGCGCTTGTTGGGTTCCTTGTTAACCTGGATGGCAGAGCGACGCACGCGCGTATTTATTGTGGCGACCAGTAACGACATATCGCGTTTGCCGCCGGAATTAATTCGTAAAGGCCGATTGGATGAAATATTTTTTGTCGATTTGCCAGAGCCTGCTGTGCGCAAGGATATTTTTTCCATCCATTTACGCAAACGCGATTGCACAGTGGCGAATTTTGATCTTGAACAACTAAGTGCCGCCACCCAGGGGTTTTCGGGTTCGGAAATTGAGCAGGCCATTATTGCGGCGCTCTATTCGGCAGCGGCAGAAGCAAAGCCCTTAACGACAGAAATATTATTGCGCGAGATTGCGGCGACTAGCCCCTTGTCGGTGGTTATGGCGGAACAGATCACGCAATTGCGTATTTGGGCGGAAGATCGCACAATTCCTGCGTAATCTTTTTCCTATCCGAGTGGTGTGCCCGGCAGGTGCGGGGCACAAAGCGAGCCAGACAAATGACAACTGCCAACGAGCAACCAATTGCCATTGTTGATCATTGGTTAAACATTGCGCATAAAATGCCATCACCAAATTTCAACCGGCGCCCGGAAAATCTTCCTATCAGTTTACTGGTGATTCACAATATCAGCTTGCCGCCTGGTGAATTTGGTGGTGGTTATGTGCAGCAATTTTTTCAAAACCAGTTGGATGCAAGTGTGCATCCTTACTTTGCCTCTATTGCCAACTTGCAGGTTTCTGCGCATTTATTCATCGAACGCGATGGCAAAGTGACTCAATGTGTTGCGTTTGATCAGCGTGCATGGCATGCCGGCGCATCCAGTTTTGATGGCGTCCCCAACTGTAATGATTACTCCATCGGGATAGAATTAGAGGGCACAGATACCTTGGCCTATACCGATGAGCAATATGCGGTATTGGCGAAAGTAACTCGCCAGCTGCTACTGACTTATCCTACACTTACACCTGCGCGCATCACCGGCCATGATCATATTGCGCCCGGGCGCAAAACAGATCCGGGACCGGCATTTGACTGGTCGCGTTATTCTGCATCGCTGGGAACCTGAGTTCCTGTTTCACTTGTCTAGCAAGAGTCGGACAACATGATTTTTCTCAGTTTGGTGGTAGTACTTGGTATTGTTTACTGGTTGGGATCAGCCAGTGTGTTGCATTTCGACGGCTGGTTTAAGTGGATTATTAATCGCTTGCAAAAAGTCCCTGGCTTGTCGTCGGTTGCTGGCGTGCCGCTGGCGGTTGCGCTGTTAATTCCGCTCGCGGTTCTTGTGTTGATTTTTGTGGTGATCAATCAGGCATTTGATAATCCCTGGCTCGGGTTATTTGTATTGTATTCGCTAGCGTTGCTCTACAGTTTGGGGCGCGGCAATTTGATCGCCGATGTACAGGAATATATCGCCCTGGCCACGCGCGGTGATTCAGTAGCTGCAGTACAATTGCTGGATAAATTGCGCGGTAATACCGATGTTGAACCTGTTACTGGCGAAGCCGCTGATTGGCGTTTATTGCACGGTGAAGCGCTGAAAATTATTGCCTATCGCGGTTTTGAACGGACTTTCGCCGTGCTCTTCTGGTTTTTTATCGCCGGTCCTTTTGGCGCATTACTCTATCGTTTGAGTGTTCTCTATCGCGATTTTTCCGAGCCGGGCAGTGAGGCAGCACAAGTTGCCAGCAAATGGTTGTGGTTACTGGAATTGCCCTCTGTGCGTTTAATGGGGGTCACTTGGGCCTTTGTGGGCAACTTTGAGACCTGTCCCTTGCGCAAAAATTTATTGGATGTGCAGAGTTCCTCTGAGCATGTACTCAATGAATGTTTGCGCGGTGCGTTGGGGGCGCCCACTGAGTGTTCTACAGAAGCTATGGCGACTATGAACCCGGAACAAAAAGCAGAAATGCAGGAAGAAATGGAAGAGGAAACCCAGGACATTATTGAGGATTTGACGGGCGATGTGATTACCACTCACTCCGAGCCTGCCTATTCTTTCGCGTTAATTAAATCCAGCTTGCCGCTTTATACTCGCTCATTGCTGTTTTGGGTTTGTGCTATCGCATTTGCCACCTTGATCGTTTGATGATTGTTTGAGTTGAGTGTGAGATTGTTTAATCGTTAATTTGAAAAAGTTTGAGGTTAGTTATGCCATCTTTTGATGTGGTTTCGGAAGTTGATAAACACGCGTTGACCAATTCGGTCGATCAGGCCCAGCGTTTGATTACCAATCGTTTTGACTTTAAAGGCGTGAATGCCAGTTTCGAGCTGAAAGAATACGAAATCACTATTACTGCTGATGCCGAAATGCAGCTGGATCAAATGCTGGATATACTCAGGCCTGCTATGGCAAAAAATGGCATTGATGTAAGTTGTCTGGAAATTGGCCAGGTTAAAAGTGCCGGCAAGCAAGTGAAGCGTGAAGTTAAAGTCCGTACCGGTATTGATAAGGATCTGGCGAAAAAAATTGTGGCGTTGGTGAAAGATAAAAAGCTGAAAGTGCAGGCCAGCATTCAAGGTGAACAGGTGCGCGTGACCGGTAAAAAGCGTGATGATTTGCAAGAGTGCATCGCTGCACTGCGCGCCGTCGAGTTAGGCATGCCGATGCAGTTTGAAAACTTCCGTGATTAATTTTCAGTTCGCACTTGCCACACAAAAACCTGTTTGTTGAACAGGTTTTTTCAACCGTAGTATTACGGGATTGTCATCAAATTTCTGCATTGCCGATTTTTCATCACACCCCGTATTACGCAAGCTCCATACGGGCTACCCCAGTAATCAGGATTTATGCAGCCGGTTCCAAAGCCAGGCCAAAATGAGTAGCGTGGGAATTACCGACAGGCTGCTGAAAATATAAAACCAGGAATAACTGGTCGCTTCAACAATATATCCAGATAAGCCACCAATAAATTTTCCCGGTAAGTTCGCCAATGAAGCGAGCAGTGCATATTGTGTTGCCGTGAAATTCTGGTTAGTCAGGCCGGACATAAACGCGACTAGCACCACACCCGCAAAGCCTTGCGAAATATTATCGGCGCTGATAGTGGCAAAGAACGCCCATGCCTGCCCAGGGTTATTTGCCATTAATAAATACGCGATATTGGAGAGCGAAACCAAAAGGGTTGCCACCACCAACATATTACGCATGCTAAATGCGGCGATACAAATTCCACCTAAAAATGCACCTGCAATCCCCACCCAGACGCCGAACAGTTTGGACACTGTTGCTATATCGGCTTTGGTGTAGCCAGAGTCGAGATAGAAGGGCCCAGCCATTACCCCAATCATTTGGTCAGGCAATTTAAACAGGCCGACAAAGAGCAACAACGCCAGTGCCAGCAATACGCCATTGCGCGAGAAAAACTCCTGAAAGGGTTTGATAAACGCATCAATTAGATGAACCTCGCGCACTGCAAGCGCGCGCTCGGTAGCAGGTTCTTTACAAATAATTGATGCAGCCAGAGGGATAAGCAGGCAAAGCGCCATCATTAAATAAGCATTGCTCCAGCCTAATAGCTCGGCGAGATACAGCGCCAGCGCGCCAGATATAATTAACGCAATGCGATAACCCAAAATATAAGTCGCTGCCAGAGCCGCTTGTGATTCGATAGGCGCAACTTCAATGCGATAAGCATCGACTACGGTATCGAGCGTTGCACCGGCAAATGCAGCAACGGCTACTAATCCAATAAAAATACTGAGCGATGATTCTGGCCCTACCAAGGCAATTGCAACCAATGCGGCAATGAGCACCAGTTGTGACACTACCAGCCAGCCCTTGCGTCTGCCGAGAAATGGCAAGCTGTATTTGTCGATTAACGGTGCCCATAGAAATTTAAGCACATAAAAAAAACCGGCGTAACTGATTAGGCCAATCACACTGAGTTCGAAGCCGGCATCGCGCAACCAGGTGGAAAGTGTCATTCCACCCACTAATAAAAATGGCAAGCCCGAGCCAATTCCCAAACAAAATAAAGTCAACGCCGACGGCGTGGCAAATGCGCGTTTAATTCCGCTCCAGCCCTGGTAGCTGCTGCCTATTTTATGGGGCGGCGCAATTTTATTCGGGGCGTTGGTGGTGCTCGGGTCTGATGAGGTCATGGGCAGGTTCGGTTGATAGGGGATTAGTTATTGTAACCGTAAATACGCAGGTTAATTTTATTGTTTTTAAATTCGACGCCTTCAGCTTCCAGGCGGCGTTTTTGTTCTTTATAGCCGGGTGAGTCTTCAGGCAGTGAAATTTTCCCCTGCGAATTGATGACTCTGTGCCAGGGCAATTCAGTTTTTTCCGGCAATCCGCACAGCACTTTTCCCGCAAGGCGTGCAGCGCCGGGCAAACCCGCAAGCTTGGCCAATTGACCATAGGCAATAACTTTTCCCGCCGGGATGCTCATCAGCGCAAGGTAAATGGCGGATTTATTACGTGCGAAAGCAGAGTCATCAGTGGGGAGTGCTGGTGGCGTCGCTACCGTTTTTTTCATGGTGATCCCCAAATTGCGGAAAATTGACGGGTATTAACCTGTCTAAACCCAAGTCTAACCAATATTAACACTATTAACATTTCTGACATTGCAGCGGGAATTGCCGGTTACTTTAATGAATATCTGTCCTCAGGTAAAACCGGATTCTGCAACTGTGAAATATATATTGATACTGATTGCTCTTGTTTGTTCGGCTGCTGCCAGCGCAGGTGTAATTGAATTGCACAATGGCGATCGTCTGGAAGGTGAATTGATCCGCACAGAAGCGGAACATCTGGTGTGGAAATCCAGTAATTTTGGTGAGCAGTGGATCGCAAAAACCAACATCAAAAATATCCAGTCAGCGCGTCCGTTAAAAATCAATGGCAGTAAAACCGCTTGCCAGTTGCAAAATATGGATGGGGTGGCGCTGGTTTATCAATGTGAAAATTCTTCCCGCGTGCGCCGTTCATCGCTGCTAACCATTAAAACGCTGATGCCCTACGACGACTACAAAAAGGGGGCCTGGACGCACCATGGGCGTTTGAATTTGTGGGGCGCTTATTCACGCGGCAACGAAGTGCGCGATGAATGGAATTTGCAAACCGAAATTGAATTGCGCAGTGCTGATTTTCGCCACGTTATCGGTGGCGATTTTGCGCGCGCCTCCTGGAATTATTCCGCGCCGCAAGAGCGATGGAATAGTCGCTATTCACTGGATTGGTTTGTGGCTGATCAATGGTTTTGGTACAACAGTCTGTTGGCAGGTGCTGAGCCGCAGCGTGGTATGGCGAATTATCGCAGCATGGGTTCAGGGGCGGGCTATCAATTTTTTGAGAATCGCACCTCTGCATTTTCGTTAAAAACCGGCGCCGCATATATGGATGAAAATTACATTTTTCCGCAGGAATTGACCGGTGAGTTTGCTCGCGACGATGAATTTATGGCGGTACGCCTGGCGACGGATTTTCGCTACACCATGCCTTGGGGGGTGGGTTTTTTCCACAATAATGAGGTGCTGCAATCCACCGAAAATAAACCTGATTGGCGAGTGAAAACCACAACGGGTTTGAGCTCGATGATCCTCAAACGTATCTACTCCGAATTTAAAATAGATTACTGGTTGGATAACGAACCCCAACCGGCGCGCAAGGGGGCAGATACCCGTATGTCGCTGGGGGTGAGTTACAAGTGGTAGACTGACGGCACCTTTGTTGTTGTGGACTCATTTCCAATGCGTATTTTGCCCCTGTTACTGTTCCCCTTCCTTGAGCTTTGGCTGATGCTTGAAGTTGGCGATGAGCTGGGGGCATTGCCGGTAATTTTGTGGCTGGTGGCGATGATTGTGCTAGGCATAAACCTGCTGCGTTATCTGGGAGCATCGAGCATGATCAAGGTCGCGCAAAATATGCGCACCGGCGAATTGCCCGGTGTTGCTATCGCCGATGGGCTCTTCAAAGCCATAGGGGCGGTGTTGTTAATTATTCCCGGCTTTATTACCGATGCCCTGGCCGTGTTTTGTTTTATTCCCTGGTTGCGCCAGTTATTGATCAAACGCTGGGTGGCCAAAATGACGGTGCGTGCTGCTGGTTTTGCCCATCACCGATCACCGTTTGGACAATCTCCTTTTGGTTCCGGGCCTTTCGGGGCGGGCAATGTCTATGAGCATGAAGGCGCTGCGAAATCTGGCCCTGACTCTGCGCGCGAGGGAATCCTGATTGAACAGGAAACCAGTCTATCTACCGATAATTCTGACTCTACCGGTTCGAAGAAGTCTTGATGCAGGATTTTTTCACTTCCCCCGTTGAAATCCCCAAACCCAGCCCCACATAGGGAATCACCGCTTTCGGCCTCCGGTTTCCGGGTAGCCCTGGAGTATCGGCGGCCATCCTGATGCCCTTGAAACTTTCAAGGTCATCCCTATAAACACCACGCTGGAGTCGCCTCGCTCAGCCAGCCTGAGCCAGACTCCCTGTTTAGTTAAAAACTGATTGTTAGGAGACATAGCTTCATGAAAATTCGTCCATTGCATGATCGCGTTGTGGTTCGCCGCAAAGAAGAAGAAACCAAAACTGCCGGTGGCATCATTCTGTCCGGTTCTGCCAAAGAGAAGCCAAATCAAGGTGAAGTGGTTGCTGTAGGTAATGGCCGCGTATTGACCAGCGGCGAGTTGCGTCCACTGGATGTGAAAGTGGGTGATGTAGTGGTGTTCGGCAAATACGCCGGTAGCGACACTATCACCATCGACGGCGAAGAGCTGGTAATCCTGAGCGAGTCAGACATCAAGGCAGTGTTGGAATAATTCCATCGC
>JAGKXA010000452.1 GCA_021151615.1 Cellvibrionaceae bacterium
CACCTGCACTCTGCGGTGTACCTATCGCACACAAAGATATTTTTTGTACCACAGGTGTACGCACTTCTTGCGCATCAAAAATGCTCGATAAATTTATCGCGCCTTACAACGCCACCATTGTGGAAAATTATTTAAATTCCGGCGTGGTGATGTTGGGTAAAACCAACATGGATGAATTCGCGATGGGTTCATCGAATGAAACAAGTTGGTACGGCCCGGTAAAAAATCCTTGGGCGATTGATTGCGTACCGGGCGGATCTTCAGGTGGCTCTGCTGCTGCAGTTGCTGCACATTTGGCACCGGCTGCAACAGCGTCTGATACCGGCGGTTCAATTCGTCAACCTGCGGCACTCTGCGGTTTGACCGGCATAAAACCTACCTATGGCCGCGTATCGCGCTGGGGCATGATTGCGTTTGCATCAAGCCTTGATCAAGCGGGAATTTTGTCACGCACCGCCGAAGACGCCGCGATTCTGTTAAACGATATGGCGAGCTTTGATGCAAAAGATTCCACCTGCGTTGAACGCGATGTGCCGGATTACACCGCTGATTTAAATAAATCTTTAAAAGGTTTACGCATCGGCGTACCGAAAGAATATTTCGGCGAAGGCCTGAATCCGCAAACCGCAAAATTAGTTGAAGATGCGATTAAAGTGTACGAAGGTTTGGGCGCAACCATTCACAGTGTGAGCTTGCCGCACACACATCTCGCAGTACCCGCTTATTACGTGATTGCACCAGCAGAATGTTCTGCCAACCTCTCGCGTTTTGACGGCGTGCGTTACGGCCATCGCTGTGAAAACCCTAAAGATTTAAATGATCTTTACATGCGCTCGCGCAGTGAAGGTTTTGGGGCAGAAGTAAAGCGCCGTATTTTGGTTGGCGCTTACGCACTTTCTGCGGGTTACTACGATGCCTATTACAGCAAAGCGCAAAAAGTGCGTCGCTTGATCAAGCAGGATTTTGTCGATGCTTTTGTAAGTGTCGATGTCATTCTTGGGCCAACCTCGCCCTCGCCCGCATTCCAATTTGGTTCAAAAACCAAAGATCCAGTAGCAATGTATTTGGAAGATATTTACACCATCGCAACTAACCTCGCTGGCTTGCCCGGCTTGTCAATTCCTTGCGGCCTGGTGGATAACAAACCCGTTGGTTTGCAATTGATTGGCAACTTTTTCGCTGAAGGTCAATTATTGAATGCCGCGCATCAATTCCAACAAGCGACTAACTTCCACCAACAATCTGCACCTGGCATTGAGTAAGGAGCCATAGCATGCAATGGGAAACCGTAATCGGGTTGGAAGTTCACGTACAACTCGCCACCAAAACCAAAATTTTCTCCGGCGCCAGCACTGCTTTTGGTGCTGAGCCAAACACTCAAGCCTGTGCAATTGATTTGGCACTTCCGGGCACACTGCCGGTCGCCAACGAACAAGCATTTCGTTTCGCCACCATGTTTGGTTTGGCAGTGAATGCAGAGATCGGCAAGCGC
>JAGKXA010000181.1 GCA_021151615.1 Cellvibrionaceae bacterium
TCAATAATCTAAACAATCAAACCATGACTCAAAACCAGACTCCTAACCCTAATCTGTTTGAACAATACGGCCCGCGTGAAACGATGGAGTATGACGTGATCATCGTGGGTGGCGGGCCGGCTGGCTTGTCGGCTGCGATTAAATTAAAACAGCTGGCGGCGGAGAAAAATGCCGAAATTTCAGTTTGTGTACTGGAAAAGGGGAGTGAGCTGGGGGCGCATATTCTATCTGGCGCGGTGATGGATCCGATTGCCATGAATGAGCTTTTTCCTGATTGGAAAGAGTTGGGTGCGCCGTTGATTACGCCAGTTAGTGAAGATCGATTTTTGTTTTTAACGGAAAAAAAATCCTATCAAACACCTGCCTGGATGTTGCCGGAATGTTTTCATAATCAGGGAAATTACGTTATTTCATTGGCAAATGTGGTGCGCTGGTTGGGACAGCAGGCGGAAGCATTGGGTGTGGATATTTTTCCTGGCTTTGCTGCTGTTGAGGTGTTGTACCAAGAAAACGGTGCAGTCAAAGGTGTGGCGACCGGCAATATGGGAGTAGGGCGTGATGGCATGCCGAGCGCAGCTTTTCAATTAGGCATGGAATTGCACGCCAAATACACCTTGTTCGCCGAGGGCGCACGTGGGCAGTTGGGCAAGCAGTTGATGGAGAAATTCAACCTCAATCAAGATAAGGATCCGCAAACTTATGCCATTGGTATCAAAGAGTTATGGGAGATTGATCCCAAACTACATCAAGCTGGTTTGGTGATTCACACCGCTGGTTGGCCGCTGGATAGCAAAACGTATGGCGGCTCGTTTCTCTATCACCTGGAAAACAATCAGGTCATGGTCGGTTATGTGGTGGGGCTGGCGTATGAAAATCCTTATCTTTCGCCTTACGAAGAATTTCAGCGTTACAAGACGCATCCGTCGATTCGACGTTTCTTTGAAGGCGGGAAACGTATTTCCTATGGCGCCAGAGCGATTACCGCCGGCGGTGTGCAATCCTTACCCAAGCTGACTTTTCCAGGCGGTGCTTTGATCGGCTGTGATGCAGGTTTTATGAATACCAGCCGCATCAAAGGAAGCCACGCTGCGATGAAAAGCGGCATGCTGGCTGGCGAAGCGGCGTTTGATGCGATTATCAATCAGCAACGTCAGCATGATGAGTTGAGGTCTTATACGCAGGCTTTTCAGGATTCCTGGCTTCATCAAGAATTGCATAAAGCCCGTAATTTCAAACCATGGATGAGCAAGGGTTTGTATTTAGGTACGCTGATGGTTGGGATTGATCAGCTGCTTTTGGGCGGTAAAGCGCCGTGGACTTTGCGTCACAAGCGACCTGATCATGCCTATTTGAAACCAGCAAAAGAATGTCAGGAAATTGTGTATCCCAAACCAGACGGAAAATTGAGTTTTGACCGTTTATCCTCAGTTTTTCTTTCCAATACGAATCATGCTGAAGATCAACCTATTCATTTGACGTTGCGGGATGCTAGCTTGCCAGTCAATGTGAATCTGGCGCGATACGCAGGACCTGAAGCGCGCTACTGCCCAGCTGGTGTGTATGAATACATCAAAACAGAGGCTGGTGAGGATCAATTGCAAATCAATGCGCAAAATTGCGTGCATTGCAAGACTTGCGATATCAAAGATCCGATGCAAAACATCGTATGGGTCGCGCCTGAAGGGGGCGGGGGTCCTAATTATCCGAATATGTAGTCTACTCAGTAGGTGCAATTTGTAGGGTGCAGTAAGCAAAGCGCACTGCACCTTCATCGAAGGCCACCATACGGCGCAATGCGCTTCGCTTATTGACGCCCTACAAGATAGCTAACATCCAGCGCTACACCCGTCGCCTCCACAATCGCCTGCGTCGTCACACCAGGTGCTAACTCACGCAATACCAATCCCGCTGGCGTAACGTCAATCACCCCCAAGTCGCTAATGATGCGATTGACGACTTTGACGCCAGTTAAGGGCAGGGTGCAGTTTTCTAAAATCTTGTGCGACAAGGATCCATCTTTGGCTTTGGCAACGTGTTCCATCAACACCACAACCCGTCCCACGCCAGCGACTAAATCCATCGCGCCGCCCATGCCTTTCACCATTTTCCCGGGAATCATCCAATTCGCCAGATCGCCTTGTTCTGAAACTTGCATGGCACCTAAAATCGCCAGATTGATTTTGCCGCCACGTATCATGGCAAAAGAATCAGCGGAGTTGAAAAACGCCGCGCCGGGCAATGTTGTAATCGTTTGCTTACCCGCATTAATCAAATCAGGATCGACTTCCTCTTCAGTCGGAAATGGGCCGATGCCCAACAAACCATTTTCAGATTGCAGAAAAACTTCGATATCTTTCGGAACATGATTCGCCACCAGCGTAGGCAAGCCGATTCCCAGATTGACATAAAAACCATCTTGCAATTCTTGCGCAGCACGCGCCGCCATTTCATCACGGGTCCAGGGCATGTTATTTCTCCAAGTTATTACCATCGAAAATGGTGCGTTGTTCGATGCGTTTTTCCGGCGTGGCATTGACCACAATTCTCTGCACATAAATACCCGGCGTATGCACATGATCTGGATCGATTTCACCAATTTCGACCAGTTTTTCCACTTCCACGATCGTGATTTTCCCAGCCATTGCCACATTAGGATTAAAGTTGCGCGCTGTTTTGCGGTATACCAGATTGCCAGCTTTATCCGCCATATATGCCTTCACCAGAGAAATATCGGCAGTTAAAGAATGTTCCATCACATACTGCACACCATTAAATTCACGCACTTCTTTACCCTCAGCCACCACCGTGCCCACGCCGGTTTTGGTGAAAAATGCCGGAATACCTGCACCACCAGCGCGCAATTTCTCTGCCAACGTCCCCTGCGGCGTAAATTCCAGCGACAACTCACCCGCCAAATATTGACGTTCAAATTCCTTGTTTTCTCCCACATAAGAGGAAATCATCTTTTTGATTTGATGTGTCGTCAGTAATTGCCCCAAACCAAAACCATCGACACCTGCGTTATTAGAAATCACCGTCAAATCCTTGACACCAGAATCCCGCAACGCCGCAATCAGCGCTTCCGGAATCCCACACAAACCAAACCCACCCACCGCAATCGTTTGCCCATTTTGAACAACGCCAGCCAAGGCAGTGGCGGCATCTGGATAAATTTTGTTCATGTTTTTCCTTTTTTACGCTATGTAAGGGGCGATATGATTGCATGAAAGAATAAAAATAGCAGCGCTTATATCGTGTGTTTTTATGTATTAGATGAGATTTAAAATGAATCTCAAGATGAGTCGTATACAATACATATATTATTTAATTTAGTTATTTGCATCTTATAGGATGCAAAAAGGTGCGAAATGTATTTAGATGAAATTGGCCAATTAATCGGCAAAACCAGAAAAAGAAAAAAGCTGACGCAAACGCAACTTGCCTCACAACTTGGCATGAGCCGCGCCACGATTTCTAAGATTGAGAACGGCACCATTCCAGAAATCGGTATCCGCAAAGTATTGTCACTATGCGCCGCACTTGGATTGGAATTAGTCGCGCAAGAGAAGACAAAACGTCCTACTTTGCAACAGTTGATGAAGGAAAATAGCGATGCTTAAAGTACATGTTGGACAGCAATTGGCGGGTAGTTTGTTTAAATCAGAGGCAGAGCGCAGCAAGTTTTGTTTTGCTTATGACGAACAATGCCCTCCGCAAGCGGCGGTATCGTTGACCATGCCTGTCATGCGGGATCAATATTTTTCTGACCACAAAGCTCTACATCCTGTTTTTGACATGAATTTGCCAGAAGGCGATTTAGGGAAGCGTTTACGCAGTCAATTCAGTAAGGCACTTCCTGATTTTGACGATCTTGTGTTGTTACGTATTGTTGGCCAATCCCAGATTGGCCGGCTGCGTTTTGTAGCACCAGGTGAAGAATTAACAGACGTACCCACCTGTGATTTGAGCAATTTGCTCAAACATGACGGGGCAGAGGGCTTGTTCGACGCTTTGCTTGATCAATATGCTGTTTTTTCAGGGATAGCAGGCGTTCAACCCAAAGTGATGGTGCGTGCGGAGGATGCCGACGTGAGTCGTATCACACACCGCGGCGCCACGCATATCGTCAAAGCCTGGAATGCCGCCACGCATCCGCAATTGGCCGCCAATGAATACTTTTGTATGCGAGCCGCCATGCATGCCAAGCTGAATGTGCCGAAAGTAGCCCTTTCCGCACAAGGTAATTTTTTAATCGTAGAGCGATTCGACATCAAAAATAATGTTTACCTTGGATTTGAGGATTTTTGCGTCTTGAATGGCAAAACATCCGCTGATAAATATTCCGGCTCGTACGAAAACATCACCAAACGCATCAAGGATTTCGTATCGCCAGAACACGTACGGCCCAATCTGGAAAGTTTTTTCAAGGCGCTGGCCTTGTCATGCGCGATCAAAAATGGCGATGCACACCTCAAAAATTTTGGGGTTTTATACGACGACACCGAAAGCAGCGTGCGACTGTCCCCAATCTACGACATGGTTTCCACCACACCTTACATCCCCAAAGACACACTGGCTCTGACGCTAGCAGGCACAAAACGTTGGCCCAAAGCAAAATCACTCATTGCCTTTGCCCGTACGCATTGCGACATTACCGAAGGACGCGCGAAAGAATTGTTAAAAGAAGTGGCTGATGGAGTCAAACATGCAGCGGATGAAATGCGTTTGTATTTGGATGACAATGCGTCGTTTAGGGAAATGGGGACGGCGATGTTGGCGGAATGGGAGCAGTGGATTGGTTTGTCGATTCAGCTGGAATAGCTAACACCTTTGCCTCCCCCTCAAAAACCCCGATAATAACGCCCCAATCCTCTCTTGCACTCATGGAATTCCCCTATGGAAATTAAGGTTAACTTTCTCGATAAGCTTCGTCTTGAGGCCAAATTTGATGACTTCACGCTGATATCTGATCAGCCTATTCGTTATAAGGGCGATGGTTCGGCACCGGGGCCGTTTGATTACTTTTTGGCGTCATCGGCTTTGTGCGCGGCGTATTTTGTGAAGTTGTATTGTGTGACGCGCAATATTTCTACTGAGAATATCCGTCTGTCGCAGAACAATATTGTGGATCCAGAAAACCGTTATCAGCAGATTTTTAAGATTCAGGTTGAGTTGCCGGAGGATATTTCTGCCACGGATCGCAAAGGCATTTTGCGTTCTATCGAGCGTTGCACGGTTAAAAAAGTGGTGCAGGCTGGGCCGGAGTTTGTGATTGAAGAGGTGGAAAATTTAGACGCTGATGCGCAGGCTTTGCTAACGTTGAATCCGGCTACCGAAGCGAGTACTTACATTACTGGCAAGGATTTACCCTTAGAACAAACCATCGCCAATATGTCGCGCGTGTTGGCGGATTTGGGGATCAAAATTGAAATCGCTTCGTGGCGCAATCTCATTCCTAATGTGTGGTCGCTGCATATCCGCGACGCACATTCGCCGATGTGTTTTACCAATGGTAAGGGCGCGACTAAAGAGAGCGCGCTGGCGTCGGCGTTGGGGGAATATATTGAGCGCTTGAATAACAACCATTTTTATGCCGGCTCGTTTTGGGGCGAAGACATCGCCAATGCAGAATTTGTCCATTATCCGAACGAGCGCTGGTTCAAACCTGGCCGTAAAGATGCGCTACCCAAGGAAATTTTGGATGCCTACTGCCGGCAAATTTACAATCCAGATGGTGAGTTACGTGGCTCGCATTTGATCGACACCAACTCTGGCAATGCAAAGCGCGGCATTTGCTCGCTGCCGTATGTGCGGCAGTCGGACGGCGAGGTGGTGTATTTTCCATCTAATCTGGTTGAAAACCTTTTCGTCAGCAATGGCATGAGCGCCGGTAACACGCTGGCTGAGGCGCAAGTGCAATGCTTGTCGGAGATTTTTGAAAGGGCGGTGAAACGCGAAATTTTAGAAGGCGAAATCACGCTACCCGATGTGCCGCAAACCGTGTTGGCGAAATACCCCAGCATTTTGGCGGGTATTCAAGGCTTGGAAGAGCAGGGCTTCCCAGTCTTGGTGAAGGACGCGTCGCTAGGCGGACAATATCCAGTCATGTGCGTCACCTTGATGAACCCACGCACAGGCGGCGTATTCGCCTCATTCGGCGCGCACCCAAGCTTTGAAGTCGCGTTAGAACGCAGCCTGACCGAATTGCTGCAAGGCCGCAGTTTTGAAGGCTTAAACGACTTACCGCAACCCACTTTTGTCAGCAACGCCGTCACTGAACCCAATAACTTCGTCGAACATTTCATCGATTCCAGCGGCATCGTTTCATGGCGTTTTTTCAGCGCCAAAGCGGATTACGACTTTGTCGAATGGGATTTTTCTAGCCAAGGTGAAAACGCCAACGCCCAAGAAGCCGCGCTCTTGTTCGGCATTCTTAAAAACATCGGTAAAGAAGCCTACGTCGCGGTCTACGACAACCTAGGCGCCACCGCCTGCCGGATTTTGGTACCCGGTTATTCAGAAATTTATCCAATAGACGATTTGATCTGGGACAACACCAACAAAGCCCTGTTATTCCGCGAAGACATCCTGAACCTGCACCGCCTGGACGACGCCAGCCTGGAAGCGTTGCTAGAACGCCTAGAAAACAACGAGCTAGACGAATACAGCGACATCGCCACCCTGATCGGCATCGAATTCGACGAAAACACCGTCTGGGGCCAGCTAACCGTTCTAGAGCTAAAACTGCTAATCCACCTGGCACTACAACAATTAGAAGAAGCCCACGAACTAGTCGCCGCCTTTCTGCAATACAACGACAACACCGTCGACCGCGGCTTGTTCTACCAAGCCTTGAATGTTGTGCTGGAAGTGCTGCTGGATGAGGAATTGGAACTAGACGACTACGAAGTCAACTTCCGCCGCATGTTCGGCAACGCACGGATGGACGCGGTGATGGGAACAGTGGACGGCAGCGTTCGCTTCTTTGGCTTGACGCCGACGAGCATGAAGCTGGAAGGGTTGGATCGGCATCAGAGGTTGGTGGATAGTTATCGGAAGTTGCATGGGGCTCGGGGGAGGCATGTTGCTTTATGAACCATGTGCACGATTTGGAATTGGCGTTGGTTCAATTGCAGACAAAAGCCCCTGCGTTGCAAGGAATTACCACCAAATTTCGCATCTATCTAAATCCTGCTAAGTAGGGTGTCAATAAGCGCAGCGCATTGCACCTTGATCGAAGCCATCATGCGGCGCAATGCGCTGCGCTTATTGACGCCCTACAAGGTCAGGTAAACATTTATCGTACTTGTGTAGATACCTATGCTAAAGCATTCGGGGATGACGCTGGTGAGAGCAAGGATACTAGCCCTTAACCACATTCAGCCTCAACATCAGGGTCATCGGATGCTGTGGCGATTCTTGGAAACCGTAGTGTTCGTAAAACTGCTTGGCGCGGTCGTGTAGGGCGTGGACGAGCAGAGCTCGCACGCCGGCGTTTTGTGACACGGTCACTGCTCGATTGAGTGCGTCTTGAAGCATTGCGGCGCCGAGTTTGATGCCTTGGGCACGATGATCAACGGCGAGTCGGGCTAACACCATCACCGGAACTGGGTCTGGCATGTTTCGTCGCACGCCGCTCGTGGCCATCTGATGCGAAACCGCACCGGCTGCCATCGCGTAATAGCCATAAACACGGCCATCCTGATCTGTAACGACGAAAGTCCGGCTGGCGCCACTGAGTTGGTTTGTCATTGCTCGGCGTTTAAGCCAGTCGTCGAGACTCGCTTCACCGCAGGTGAATCCATCCAAAATGTGAGTGGCTACCAATGGCTGTGGTGCGCTCAGATTCAAATTCATGTCGTGCCAGTATTCCAGGGTGCCTTGACGGCTATCAGACGCTCAAGTCCGGGATTGGGGCTGGAAGGCGCATCGAGCATCGCGGTGAACTGTTTGAATTTATCGTCGTCCAGAGCGAAGAAAACCTGATCCAGCACAACCGACTGGGCACGGTCGCAGGCGGCTTCGAGCATGAAGTCCGAACGGTTCTTACCCAGCAAGCTGGCAGCGTGATCAATCAGATCACGCTGTTCGGGCAAGGCTCGTAAATTGATGGCGGCGTCACGCATGGGATTCTCCTATTTTTCTATTCGCATATACGCAATGAATACACAATGAATATACAAATTATCGTTGGGTGTGTATCTATTGTCAATACACATCAAGCACTTCAATTATTCCAAATCACGAAGCGTAACTTTCAACCTTACGCGCCATATCAATAAAAGATTGCAGATAATCAGTGTCGTAGTCGACTTCTCTAACGCCGAGATAAATGTGTTTCTGAATACCGCTCTTGCCGAATCGAAGGGTGCGCAGTTGCAGATGCGGGGCGTAGTCTGTCACTAGCCATTTCGGCAATGCGGTTACGCCGCGGCCGCTGGCGACCATTTGCAGCATGATGTCGGTGGTTTCTATTGTTTTGTGTTTGCGCGGTGACACATTGGCTGGTAGCAGGAACATGTTGAAGATGTCGAGACGTTCGATGGGGACTGGGTAGGTGATGAGCGTTTCTTCGCTTAGCTGTTCAGGATGGACTTCTTCCTGGTCAGCCCATGGGTGATCTTTATTCACGACTAACACCTGTTCGTAGTCGAAGACCGGTTCAAACCGCAGCCCAGGTTTTAATAACGGATCGGGCGTAACTAGTAGGTCTATTTCAAAACCAAACAGGGCGCCGATACCGCCAAACTGGAATTTCTGTTTAACGTCAACGTCGACCTGCGGCCAAGCGGCTAGGTAGCCGGAGACGATTTTCAGTAGCCATTGGTAGCAGGGATGGCATTCCATGCCGATGCGCAAGGTGCCGCGTTCGCCTTGTGCGTATTGGCGCAGGCGCTCTTCCGCCAGATTCAACTGTGGAATCAGCCGCTGAGCGACAGCGTGCAAATACTGGCCGCTTTGTGTC
>JAGKXA010000182.1 GCA_021151615.1 Cellvibrionaceae bacterium
AATGAGGCAACAGCCCCCTCGCTGGCGGTCGATGACCTGGTGACTGCCGAGCGCGAGCAATGGCCGGAGACCCTGGTTACCAATGCCCTGGCGCAACACGCCCGCTTCATTAATAAGAATGTCTTTGGCCGTTTGGCAGACCGCAAAACCCAGAAAGAACTGATCGACTCCCTCGGCATAGCCACTGCCCCCTGGCGCAATGTGACCGGCGATATCACCGCCAACGAACTGCGCGATCAGTTGGGTGAGCGTGTCCTGCTAAAACGTCGCACGGGTGGTTACGATGGCAAAGGCCAACACTGGTTGCGCACCGATGATGATCAGGTACCGGATGACTGGCAGGGCGAAGCCATTGCCGAGCAGGCCATCAACTTTGATGAAGAAGTCTCTTTGGTGGGAGTCCGTAATGCAGCCGGTGACTGCGTGTTTTATCCGCTTACCCTCAACCTGCATTTAAACGGCATTCTCTACGCATCCGTTGCCCCCCTCGCCCGCTTGCAATCACTGCAAGTGCAAGCGGAAGATATGCTCGGCAAGATCCTGAATGCGCTGGATTATGTCGGCGTTATGGCGATGGAAACTTTCCGTGTGGGCGACAAGTTGCTCATCAACGAGCTGGCTCCACGTGTGCACAACTCAGGTCACTGGACCCAAGCCGGCGCCAGCATCAGCCAGTTCGAATATCACCTGCGCGCGGTAGCCAATATGGCAACCCCGGAACCGCAAGTGATCGGCCAGAACGTGATGATCAACCTGATCGGTACCGACTATAACCCTGCCTGGCGCGACCTTTCCTGCGCTCGCACCTACTGGTATGGCAAAGAAGTGCGACCGGGGCGCAAAGTGGGCCACATCAATATTGTGGGCAACTCGGTTACCGAAGTGCGTGAAACCCTGGTTTTGCTGGGGGATTTACTCCCGGATCACCTTTATCCACAAGCCATTGAATGGAGTTTGGCGGCACTGGGATCTCTCTAATAGATCCCCGGTCGGAACCTGCCCGGCAGATTGCGACCCAAGATCTAGTTAGCCAAGTATTCTTTTTGTTAGATTTGGTTAATCTTTGCATCATCCTCGGGGTGGTTTGTGGTAATTTCCGCCCCCCGGATCATCACAAGGAATCTGCCGATGTTCACCCTCCATATTGCCAACAAAAACTACTCATCCTGGTCGCTGCGTCCCTGGGTGTTGATGCGCACACTCAACATTCCATTCGTAGAGCAGATACACCCGCTGGAGGTAGGCAATAGTTGGGCGAGCTACCGCAGTTTTTCCCCCAATGGTCGGGTACCCTGCCTGGTTGATGGTGCGCAATCCGTTTGGGATTCCCTCGCCATCACTGAATACCTTGCCGAAACCTATCCACTGGTGTGGCCCGCCGATAAAAACGCCCGCGCCTGGGCCCGTTCGGTAAGCGCAGAAATGCACTCCGGCTTTCAAACCCTGCGCAACGCCTGTGGCATGAGCTGTGGACATCGCATACAACTACATACAATCGCTCCAGCTTTGCAAAAAGACATAGACCGCATCAATGAGATCTGGAATCAGGGCCTCACCCAATTTGGCGGTCCCTTTTTAACTGGAAAAAGCTTCACCGCCGCTGACGCATTTTTCGCTCCGGTCGCCTTTCGTTTTCAAACCTATGGTTTAAAGGCAACCGGCGCCGGCGCCGATTACATGCAACAACTACTCGCTTTACCGGCAATGCTGGAATGGTATACAGCAAGCCTAAAGGAAACCTGGCGTGAGCCGGACCATGAAACTGAAATTCTCGCCGCAGGAAAATTGATTGCGGATCTACGTGCAGGAGGCTGATTAAATATGGAAACCGAGCTGGATTACGAAATCACCATTACCCATGCAGGTAACTATTTGCATGTAAATGCAAAAGGATTAGGCAGTTACGAGGGCGCGCTGGATATGTGGCAGCAAATCGCCCAGGCCTGCGAAAAACATCAGTGCTACAACATTCTTGGAGAACAATACCTGTTCGGTACACTCAGTACCCACGAAGCTTTAAATTATCCCGCCTTATTTAAAAAAGCTGGCATCACCAACAAACACAGAGTCGCCTGGGTAGATAAAAACCCCCGCACGCGTGAAATGACTGAATTCATTCGCAACGTGTTAGCCAATCGCCTGATTGGTAAAGGACGCTTGTTTAGTGACGTTGAAACCGCCAAACACTGGTTGCTTGGCGCCATAGCAAACGACGAACAATAACCTCTTTTACTGCTGCTTTTCCTGCTGCACTGTACATGTGCAGTACCAATGATTGGCTCCTCATTTTTGACAAAAAACCTGCCCCTTACTAAGGTTGATAACAGAGACGCTTCCTGCAAGCGTCTTGTTAATTCATACCTACAACTAATTCATACCCATAACTAACGTTTTTCGGCCAACCTCCATCTGGCATCTACTCTTTTGGCATCAAGGAGCATTCCATGTTTCAAAATATGAAAGTCGCCATGCGCTTAAGCCTGCTGGCGGGTACTCTAGTGTTACTGATGATTCTGATTGGCGTGCTCGGAATCAAGGGGATGCGCGATGCCAATCAGGGCATGCACACAGTTTACGTTGATCGTGTTGAACCCATGCGCGACCTGAAAGAAGTGATCGACAATTTCGCATTGATATTAGTGGACATCCCGCAAAAAACTGTTAAAGGCATTATCAGCCCGCAAGAAGCGTTAAAAATCACCCAAGAGACCTTGCCCGCCACGGACAAAATATGGGAGGCCTATCTGCAAACTTATTTGATTGATGAAGAGAAAAAACTCATCAAGCAAGCGTCTCCATTGATAGAACAAACCCACAAGCAACTCACAGATTTGCAAAGCTGGTACGCCAATAACAACGTAACAGCTATTAGCAGTTTTACCCAAACTGGCATCTACCCGATTTTTGATCCACTGAATGAAGTTTTCACGGCGCTCAATAAATTACAGGTACGTGTAGCGAAAGAAGAATACGAACGCTCGACCCAGCGTTATGAAAGCACCCTGACAATTAACACCACCATCATTATGCTCAGTATTTTGATTGCGATTGCGCTCAGCTATTTAATTACCCGCAGCATTATCCGGCAATTAGGTGGCGAACCCAATTACACCGCCGATGTTATTTATCGCATTGCCGAAGGCGATTTGTCTGTAAAGGTAAATATCAAGCACCAGGATCAAAGCAGTATTCTGTTTGCAATTCGCCAAATGGTGAGCAAACTTTCCGAGATTATTGGTGATGTGCGCTCAACTGCCGATTCACTTTCTTCTGCGTCAGAAGAATTAAGTGCAACGGCGCAATCACTCAGCCAGTCTGCAACACAGCAAGCAGCGAGCATTGAAGAAACCAGCGCATCCATGGAGGAAATTACCGCGTCTATTGGCCAGAACAATGACAATGCCAAAGTAACCGATAATATCGCCAGCAAGAGCGCCAAAGAAGCCAACGATGGCGGCGCCGCCGTTAAAAACACTGTGGATGCTATGCGTAAAATTGCAGAAAAAATCAGTGTAATTGATGACATTGCCTACCAAACCAATTTGCTTGCACTTAACGCTGCGATTGAAGCCGGGCGTGCGGGTGAGCATGGGCGCGGCTTTGCCGTGGTGGCCAGCGAAGTACGCAAGCTGGCAGCACGCAGCCAAACTGCCGCAAAAGAAATTGGTGAGCTGGCAGGAGGCTCAGTGAAATTGGCAGAAAGTGCAGGAAAATTACTGGATGAAATTGTTCCTGCTATTAAAAAGACGGCTGACCTGGTACAAGAAATTTCTGCTGCAAGCGATGAGCAAACTATGGGAGCAAATCAAATTACTATCGCTATTTCGCAAATCAGCATTGCAACACAACAAAATTCATCTTCGGCAGAAGAACTATATTCAACCGCAGAGGAACTTACTAACCAAGCTACACAACTACAACAAACCATGGAGTATTTTAAATTAAAGTAAATGTATGTTTACTCCAAAAAGTTTGCATAAAAAGCCCTGGATCTGCAGGGCTTTTTGTTAGCTATAAGAAAAGCAATACCTTATAAAATCCACACTTCCACACGGCGATTCATCCGACGCCCTTCCTCTGACTTACTGCTTGCTAGAGGCGCTTCCTCACCCATGCCGCGCGCGATCAGCGGATATATACCTCGCGCGACCAAGTGTTGCTCGACCACCTTGGCGCGCCGCAAAGACAATTCCTCATTTTGGGCTTTATCACCTTCGCTATCGGAGAAACCAAATAATTGCACACGCTTGGGCGAATTAACTTCCATATATTTCACCAACCGCTCAAGGTCGCTAATTGCTTTGGTATCCAGCTCATCGCTACCATCTTTAAAGCGGAAGTTAATTGATAGTCGTTGTGAACGCAGAGTCAGGTCACGCATTTCTTCCGGGTAGAAGCTGTTATTAAACGGCTGACCGGTTTTAATATTTTGCGAGACCAGGCCTATATCTTCCACAATACTTTGGCCGCGCTCGGTTGCGCTGAATTTAACAAACTCCTCTGCCTCGGCATTCATATTTTTTTGGGGCAAATAAAAATACAGGCGGCGCGCTAACGGATAGTCTTCTGTGCTCACGGTAAAGTGGGTTGGCATTATTGCCTTGGATGTTTTAGATGCCGAGATTGCCATCAACCTGGCGCGACGCACATACGGCAAGCCGATAAAACCAATCGCACCCGACTCCTGTGCAACAGCATCGGATAATGCGGTACTGGATTCAATGCGCTTGGCGGTCATCACCAAACTGGCTTTAGCAGGGTCGAGCACCATACTTTTAAACGAATCCCAGGTGCCGGAATTTTCATCGCGCGCATACACTTTGATGGGTAAATTTGGCCCACCCAGTTCAGACCAATTAGTGACCTCACCGGAAAATATTTTTACCAGTTCAGGGATGGCTAATTGAGTTAACGGATTTTTAGTATCCGTAATAATCGCCAGACCATCCAATCCGATAATATGTTCTGCGCCGGGTTCGGTTAGATCACCGACCTTTGTTATCAGTAATTCGCGTTCCTGCTCTTTAATGCGACGCGATGACATGCCCAACTCCGCTTTATCTTGCTGCAAATCAGTAAATGCAGTGCTGGATCCATGGGCATGAATTTCAATAAATTCTATGTGGCCATTTAATTCAGCACTGACTGCTTTTTCAACCGGAGTATTGCCTTGCTGGGTTTTAATATTAGTTGCGCCGCGCGCCATAAAATAAGACTCCACCAGACGCGGTGTCAGCTTTTCACCAACCGTGTTGGAGCCATGTACGCGAAACAAAGGTTTGGTGGCTCGCACTAATTGTCCAGCGGCAGTATAACTTGCCTGTTCACGTGGTTTTACTGCCGATTGCACTTTAGTCGACGCCACAGCCTCAAGTAAAAAAACCTGACCTGCATCCAGTGGCAAAAAGGAGCGCAATAAATATCCACCCAGAATTAATAACAAGGCACAGGCAGTTGTTGCATAACCACCCATTTTTATTACATAGCGGCTCTTCCTTTTTAGTTTGAACTCATCACCCGTATGGGTTGCTGTGACAATAGTGTCTTCCATCTGGCGCACATCCCACACCAGTTGGGTTAATTCTTCATTATTTGCCTGTAAGGCTTTTTCCAATAACTCAGCCCGGTATTCTTCATCCTTAAGCACCATATTCAGCGGAATATGCATTTTTAGATGCGCTTCGCACAACCGCTTTAAATTCCATAATTTATCAACCAGGGCCACGTTGTAATGCATATGCTTGTGGTGTTTGGGGGACATAGGGATGCTCTACTGACGAGGGAGGGAATTTATCCTGCAGCAGCAAAAAAAAGCCCGCCATTGGATAATGGCGGGCACTATATGACGACTTTGTTACAAGCGAATTACAATTTGTAAAAATGTCTCACCACAAATGTGCAACAAATCAAGACATTATTTGAGCAGCTTTTTTAATTCCGGAACAAGCGCTTTTGCGTAAAGCTCATAACCATATTCATGGGGATGCAATAAATCCGGCATAACCTTTTCCTCCAAAACTCCGTCTTTGGTCAGGAACACTGAATTAATATTGGCGAAATAGATGTGATTGTTGTCGGCGTAATTTTTAATAATGGCGTTGACCTGTTCATTAATCAAACGTAACTCGCCATCTGGCTTGGCATCGCGCGGGAAAATCGCTAATAACAGTATTTTGGTATTAGGCAAACGCTGCTGCAAATCCACAATAATTTTCTTAATGCCCGCTGCGGTGGTACGTGGATTTTCACGGCGATGGCCCGCATTATTGGTACCAATCATCAATACCGCGACCTTGGGGTTTAATCCAGTCACCGCATCATGTTGCAAACGCCAGAGCACATTCTCTGTGCGATCGCCGCCAAAACCAATTCCAAAAGCGTTAAACGGAGCCAGGTATTTATTCCAGGCCACCAGACCTTCTTTCTCCCAGCCCTGAGTGATTGAGTCGCCAATCATGAGCACATCAATTTTTCCGCCGTTGGCCAGGGTTGCTTTCGCATCAGCAATTTTTTGTTGGTGACGCGGCAACCACCAATCGATTGACCACCACTCATTCAACATATCCGGTGTTACGGATTGAGTGCGGTAATCGGCACACTCTTGCAAAGCAGCAGCTTTGGGGGTTTTGATTAACAGTTCAACATTGGCAACAGATACTTCACCTGCACCACCGGTTTCCAATGCGAACGGCATTGTCACTGCGCTGAAATTATCCTCATCGTGTTTGAAACAACGCAATGGCACATACACTTTCTGCCAGCCCTTGCCTACCAATTCGCGCGCCTGCAAAGTGAATGGCACCTGGCGATCGCATCCATCTTTTTTACATTCCATTTTGAATGAGACGCCGCCTTTGGCAAGTTCATTGATTTTAATATCCAATGACAATACGCCGGTTTTCATATGCGCGCTTAAATCCAATGGTTCACCAGATTCCAGGGTCATACCTGCCCGCCAGGTATCCTTCCAACTAAACGTTAGCGCATCTTCCTGCACATCTTTATCACTGGTTTGTATTTTTACATCACCTTTCGGTAAGGCCGCAAACGCACCGCTCAAAATTTGCTGGCGCTCGTAATTTTCAATAAAGATATGCCAGGGCTCCAGCGGACGACGCACATAGAGTTTGATATCTTGCGGCTCGCCACTGGCAACACCTTTCACATCTTCCGGTAAATTGGTTGGGCCAGTTTTACCAGCGGCATAATTCAAACCGTAACCCAGTTTAAATAAAGGATCGTATTGTTTGTGGTGTGGGTTCAACACATCCTGCAGTGGCAACTTCGGCCAGGAGAAAGAGAGTGTGCCGAGGAAATCAAAATTAGGTGTGCCATCCGTTTTAGCAATCAACACATCGGCAACACCGGCGCCTTCGGTACCGGGTAACCAGGCGGCAACAAAGGCATCGGATGCATTTAATTCCGGATTAACCCAGAGTGGACGGCCCGACAAAAACACTGACACAATCGGAATACCATGCGCCTTTAATTTTTTCAGTAACGCGAGGCTTTTCTTTTTGGCCGGTTCAAATTCCAAAGTATCGCGATCGCCACTGCCTTCAGCGTAAGGATTTTCACCGAAGACAACAATGGCTACATCGGGCTTTTGCGCATATGAGCCATCGACAGATAAAATTGTTTTACCGCCGGCAACATCTACCGCCGTTTTAATTCCGCTGTAAATAGATGTTGCACCAGGGAAGCGATGATTTTCGCTTGCATCGCTAATACCTTGCCACCAGACGCTCCAGCCACCCGCTTGCTTGCCAATATTATCGGCGCCATCACCCGCCACCAAAATGGTTTGCTGCGGTTTGATCGGCAACACTGAGTTAGTATTTTTTAACAGCACCAGGCTTTCACGCACCGCCTGACGCGCAATCGCACGATGTTCGGCACTGCCGACAACCGATTGATTTGCGGCGTTAGCACGTTGCGACGGTTTTTTATCCCACAGGCCTGCACGCATTTTCACTCGCAGGATTCTGCGCACTGCATCATCCAGACGCGCTTGCGAAATTTCACCGGATTTCACTTGCCTGAGTGTATTGTCAATCATGGCTTTCCAGTCATAGGTCACCATGAGCAAATCGATACCGGCATTAATGGCTTGTGGGCAGGAGTCATTCGTGCAACCGGGAACCTGGCCATGACCATTCCAGTCACCCACGACCAAACCATCAAAGCCCATGCGATTTTTTAATACCTCGGTCAACAAATATTTATTGCCGTGCATCTTCTCGCCATTCCATTCAGAGAAGCTGGCCATCACCGTTTGTACGCCGGCATCCAGTGCTGGGACATAACCGGCGTTGTGAATTTTAATTAATTCTTTTTCTGTAATACGCGCATTCCCTTGGTCATCACCGCCATCGGTTCCACCATCGGCAAGAAAATGTTTTGCAGTCGCAATCACATGGTCTTCACTGAGAAATTCGCTACTGTTTACCTTGCCTTGCAACCCCTCCACCATTGCCGATGCATATTCAGCAACCAACTTTGGATTCTCCGAATAACTTTCGTAGGTGCGCCCCCAGCGATCATTTTGCGCAACAGCCAGCGTTGGCGCGAACACCCATTCAACCCCCGTCGCGCGCACTTCTTTTGCCGTCGCCGCACCTATCTGACGAATTAATTCCGGATTATGCGCTGCGCCCAAGCCGATGTTATGTGGGAACAAAGTTGCGCCGGTTAAATTGTTGTGGCCGTGAACCGCATCAGAGCCCCAGAAAATCGGCACGGCTTGTTTGCCATCACTGGTATCCATGGAAGCGTCGTAGAGCTTATCGAGAAATTCTACCCAATCCTTCGCTTTGGCATTCTCAATGCGATTGGGCATGGAGCCACCGCCATTCAACACTGAACCCAAATGGTATTTTTTAATATCCTCCGGTGTTACGGTTTGAATTTCCGCCTGCATTATCTGGCCAACTTTTTCTTCCAGCGTCATCTTCTGCAAAATCGGTTTTTTCATGATGGAATTCTCTGGAGTTTTAATCCCCCCTAGCCCCCCTTTTTCAAAGGGGGAATTTTATGGTGCCACATTTAAGTTCTGCGCAATGCTCTCGCACACTCAGCTGAAAGAAGATCAACACTACAAATCAACATGCAATCTATCTTGGTAGCACCAACATTCCCCCCTTTGAAAAAGGGGGCTAGGGGGATTTAATTATTTTGCGTTAACAACAACTTGTTTTTGTACACCCATCCCTTCAATGCCTAATTCCACCACATCACCTTCATTTAAATACAGCGGCGGTTTTTGACCGAGACCGACACCGGGTGGAGTTCCGGTGCTGACGATATCACCCGGTTGCAAGCTCATAAATTGTGAAAGGTAGTGCACTAAAAATGCGGGACCAAATACCATTTGATTGGTGGAACTGTTCTGGAACATTTTATCGTTTACTTTTAACCACAAATTTAATTTCAGTGGATCAGGCACCTCATCTTTAGTGACCAGGTAAGGGCCAATAGGACCAAAGCTGTCGCAACCCTTACCTTTATCCCATTGACCGCCGCGCTCCAATTGGAAATTGCGCTCAGAAACATCGTTAATAACACAGTAACCGGCAATGTAATCCATGGCTTCATCAAGCTCTACATAGCTAGCGTGCTTGCCAATCACAAAGCCCAATTCCACTTCCCAATCCAGTTTGGTGGAATTGCGCGGCTTAATAACATTGTCATTTGGGCCGGTGATAGCGCTGGTGGCTTTCATAAATACCACTGGCTCAGAGGGCACATCCAGGCCGGATTCAGCGGCATGATCGGCATAGTTCAATCCGATGCAAATAAATTTACCCACACCATTTACGCAGGGTCCAAAACGACCGGGCGATTCAACAATGGGCAGCGACTCAATATTGATACTGGCAATTTTTTTTAGCGATTCTTCCGTCAGGGTTTTGCCATTAATATCCGACACCACTGAACCCAGTTCCCGCACATTGCCCTGTGTATCCAAAATACCGGGGCGTTCCTGACCAGCAATTCCGTAACGTAATAATTTCATAGTGGTCTCTCTTTAATTGAGTTTTTACCCCCCTCCCAACCTCCCGACTTTATTCGAACGGGAGTTCTGCTGCTATTCCCTCCCTTTTAAAGCGGGGCGCGTAGCTGGGAGGGGTAGTGAGGAGTTTTTATATTAATTGCTCCATCCACCATCTATCACATTGATGGTGCCGGTAGTAAACGCGGGTGCATCGCTCGCTAAATACAAAGCCAGCTCTACCACTGCTGACCATGCATGGCAAAAAGTGCGAACCATGCGATACGACGATGGCTGCTTGTTCAACGTGAATTTCATCACCCGCGCGAATTTGTTTTATACAAACCAGTATGTTGTCACCCGTGTGTAACAAAATCAGCGGCGCAATATTGGTGGTTATTTTTTCTGCCATGGCATTTGCTTAATCAATGCGGCACAGGTACGGGTGCGGCGGGATTTAATAGCTCGCGCTCGCGCAGCACATGCCAGAACTCTGCGGGAATTTCACTATTATTCAGCGTGATTGCACGTTCTACCTGTTCGCTATTTGCCAAGCCCGCCAACACTGAACAGATTTGTGGATGGGCGGCCGGAAATTGCAAAGCAGCAGCGGCGAGCGGTATAGCAAACTCATCGCACACAGCTTCAAGCCGCGCAACGCGGTCCACAATGGCTGCGGGGGCCGGCTCATAGTTGTAATACAACGGTTGGCTAGTCTGGCCACTCAAGGCCGCTTTAACACCCGTAGCCAAAATGCCCGAGTTAAATGGCCCACCAAGAATCACCGAGGCTTTGCGCCTGGCGCACGAGGGGAAAAAATGCTCGCAGGGGGCTTGCTCCAACAGGGTGTAACGGCCCGCTAATAAAAAGCCGTCAAAGTCGCCGTGCTTCAAGGCAGCATCACAAATTTGCCATTCGTTAGCGCCCAGGCCAATTGCCTTAACCAATCCATCTGCCTTGAGCTTATTCATGGCGAGATAACCACCGTTCATAAACTCGCGAAACCTTTCCGGGTGATCAGCACCATGGGTTAATGGGCCCAGGTCGTGGGCCAGGAGCACATCTATCTGCTCTACCTGCAAGCGCTTCAGGCTCGCCTCAAACGAGCGCATAACGCCGTCATAGCTGTAGTCGAATACAGGCTCCAGCGGCGGAGCATCTGCAAAACCGTGACGCACACTAGCCTTCGAATCGGAGGGAACGAGGACCCGCCCGACTTTAGAAGATATCACCACGGCTTCATTAGCTTGCTTAAGCGCCCCCCCCAGGCGCTGCTCACTCAACCCAAACCCGTAATGGGGCGCGGTATCAAAATAGCGAATCCCGGCAGTTAATGCTGATGCTATTGCAGCCTGTGCCTGTTCATCACTCAGGGGTTGATATAAGTTGCCAATGGGGGCCGCTCCGAACCCCAAAAGCGAAAGATTAATCTCCGTACCCCCTAAGGCACGAAGAGACAAAGATTTGGACTCAGCCACAGAACCTCTTTTTTATAATTAAAATTGGAATCGCCAATAAAATTATTTTATCTGAAGCCCTCTGGAAATCACATATAGTTATTTAGACTTTTTGAAAAATTATGGTCAGACTTGGTACAAAATTAAGCCGGAATGCAAACCTGAACATTTAGATAGATAGCGAACTTAATCTTCAGCAATCTGAGCCGATCAAAGATCGGCTCTTTTTTTAATATCATTCAATTTTAATCAATCAACCCTTGGGAGATTTTTTCTGCCGCCTGCCGCAAGCGCTCCAACACTCGCTCTTGCGTCATGGACTGCGCTTTGATGTGAATAAACGGAATGATCAACACGGCCACTGCACCATGTACGCCAATAATGGGCACGCAAAAGTCGATCACTCCATCCACAAAATCACTCGCCAACTGAATGCAGCCTTGATCCACACCCTTGCGCGCCTTGGCCAGGAAGCGCTCGATGCGTTCCAGATCCACTGTGGCAGAGAGTTGTGGCAACCAACCTGCTTGCACATCAGGAGTTGCGAAACCGTACAACAACGCGCCAGAGTTGGTATCAATAAGTCGACGGCGATAGCCAACGCGTACTGAGAAACCCAGATCCATAGGGCTTTCCTGGCGAGCCACCACTACTATCTGATCACCAGAAGGCACCACCAGATGACAGGATTGGCCCAACTCGCGGCTCAACTCTTTCATTACTGGCAAGGAAACTTCCAGCAGGGTCTTCGCCGTGCCTTGGGAGATACCCAGGGTAAACAGCTTGTTAGTGAGCATGTAGCCATCGCGCCCGTCTGGCATCTGCGCAATATAGCCGCGATACTCCAGGGCCAGCACCATGCGGAACAACTCACTGACTGAGCGCCCCAGGGCGGCGGCCATTTGCGAAGTCGTCATGGGATGAGAGTTACGAGCGAGCAATTCCAGAATGTCCAATCCTTTTTCAAGAGCCGGAGCACGGTATTTGCGTTCGCTTTCTTCTTGCGCCTCGAGCAAGGCGCTATCGAGTTCTTTGGTCATAGTTACTGTCATAGTGTTTTCTCATTATTAGTATTAATCCCCTTAGCGGGGTTTTCGTCGCTGCCGGGTGAATTCTACGCACAGGCTTGATCCCAAGGCGTTCCACTTTACGTAATTCGGTAAAAACGCAAACTTGTACCTATGAAAATGCTTTCAGAATTGATGGTTTTACACTCAGCAAGTGCATGATTTACAAGCGTCAGCCAGTTTTTATAGGTGGAGAGTTGAGGGTTTGGCGCCAAACCTATGACGGGCCAATCACTACCCCACATCAATCGCTCGACACCAAAAAGCGTGACCAGGAATTTAATGTAGGCCACAAATACCTCTTTACCCTGCCCTTTACCCGCCTCGGTCACCAGGCCTGACAACTTGCAATAGACCTGCGGCAAACTTGCCATCAGGCGCATTGCCTCACACCAATCATCAGAGGGAGAGTCATTCACAATAACGGCAGGCTTGGCCGCGTGATCAATCACTATCGGTAAGTCAGGATGGCGACGCGCAAAACGATACAGGTGCAATAAGTGACGGGCATAGACCAACGCATCCAAACTGAGCCGATGCTGCTTCATGGCCACTATGGCGGGCTCCAATTCAGGGCGCAGTATCCAGGCATCGTCAGGCATGGATTGCAACATCGGCCTAATACCCCGGAATTTGGGATGGGATGCCAATTGGGCGATACGCTCGGGAGCCGTGGGCGATGCCAGATCCACCCAGCCCACGACCGCTTTGATGAAATCTGACTCATCGGCGAGACGCAGTAAATAATCAGTATCGGCATCGCTGGTTTGTGATTGCACCGCCACCGATCCAGTCACCCCACAGGCTTGGGCCTGGAGTAACAGATCCTGCACGCCGAAATCGCGGTATATAGCTCTCAGATCTGCGGTTGGCCATACACAGTCGTGCCGACCAAGCTGCCAAAAATGCTGATGCGCATCAATCATCGAAACTCCCTGCCCTATCGCTAAAGCGTGCGTATATCGCTATGACCACAAAACAACCAAGCGGAACCATGACTGCCATGTGAATTGAGGTCAGGTCAGACAACAGCCCCATCAGCGCCGTTAGCACCGCCCCACCGATAATCGCCATCACCAGGAATGACGCCGCTGGCTTGGTGAGTGCCCCCAGCCCCTTCAAACTCAAGGCAAAGATGGTAGGAAACATCAGCGACATAAAGAAGCTGGTTGCGGCGAGAGCCAGCAAACCGAGGTGACCGGGCCGCACAATGGCATAGGTGCAGAGCAAGACATTAATCGAGGCGTATACCCACATTAACCAGGCCGCACTCACACGACTCATCAACGCCGTGGCCACAAAACGGCCAATCATAAAAATCACCAGTGAGGTTAGCAGATAGTTGGCAAGAGTCTTCTCACCGATACCGGGAACCGCCTCCTGCCCGTAGCGAATCAGGAAACTCCAAATGCACACCTGGGCGCCGACATAAAAAAACTGGGCGGCAACACCAAACATAAACGGCCCCCTGGCGAGCAGTTGTTCGTAATCCCCCCAAGAACCGGTGGTTTCATCTTTTGCCGTCTGGGTAGCGATGACTGGAAATTTCACAGCCAACACCAACAGCGCCCACAAGAGCACCAAGAGCCCAATCACCAGATAAGGCCCCTGCACTGCATGGGATTCGGTTTGATAGAACTGTTCAAGCTGCACTGCACTCATCGCCGCCAGTTCTTCTGCCGTAGGCTCATGGCCGGAGAGGATAAATTCGCGCCCGATCAAAATCCCCGCAATGCAACCAAAAGGGTTGAAGGATTGAGCGAAATTCAAGCGCCGCTCGGCTGTGGCAGGGTCACCCATGGCAACAATCAGCGGGTTGGCCGAAGTCTCCAGAAAAGCCAGGCCACTGGCGATCACAAAGAGCGCTCCGAGAAAAAGCACATACTCATGCAGCGCCACTGCAGGGTAAAACAAAAAGGCACCAATGGCGTAAAGCAGCAATCCAAAGACGACCGCCGCTTTGTAGCCATAGCGTTTCATCCACAGGGCTGCCGGGATGGAAAACACAAAGTAGCCTGTGTAAAAAGCAGACTGCACCAGCCCCGCCTTAAAGTCGGAAAGGATAAACACCTTTTTAAACTGGGCGATCAAAATATCATTAAGGTTATTGGCCATACCCCATAGGAAAAACAAACTGATGATTAGAATCAGGGGCAAAAGCACAGGTACAAATTTATCGTTATTGTTCATGAGTTCTCCAGCGAGCAACGACCCACTAGCCGCCACCCTATTTATTGTTATTAGTGAGGCAAAAAGCGTGTTTTGCTGGGCACTACACTTTACAAGCAAAAGATAGTTTGTCCATAAAAGATGCCAGCATAGAGTCAAATAAACAATAACAGATTTTTACAGGTTAGCTCCGCCATGATTCTCGCCAATATCGACAACTACCGCCCCCTAGAGCGCAATTGTAGACATACCGGTGCCGGCGACTTGCGCTCGGGCCTGGATGTAGTGCGCACCCTGGCACTGGGCGCGAAGATGGTGATGATTGGCCGCCCTTGGGTTTACGCTTTGATAGCGCGCCAAAAACGCGGCGTGAAGGAAATTCTGGAGATTTTTGCCAAGGAGGCGCGCGTAGCCGTGACCTTGTCCGGATGCGCGCACGTGGAGGATATCAATGCGAAAATGCTGGAAAATCGCCCGAGCGTTTCGGATTAATACTGGCTCCCATTAATTGGGAGCAGCAACTTCGGCAACTGGCGTCGACTCAACCACTGGCGCTGGTTGATGCAGGTTTTTAATATCCAGCCACAGCTCAGGGCGATCCAGCGGTGTCTCTTTGGGCAGAGTCGGATTATCCAGATTAAACACCAACCGCTCATCCAGATGAGCCTTTTCCAGCACTGCCTTCACCATAGGGTCGCTGTAGAAAATCTTGTCGAAACTGCCATCGGCAATTGCCCGGTTTAACCCCAGCTCCAGATCAGCAGCGAGCTTTTTGTTTTGTTTGCCGGTAAACAAATAAAACGGCATGCGATACACCAGCATAATGCGTTTCTCTACCGCCAAAGGCAGATTGGCATTGGTCTCCAGCTCTTGCCAGGGCTCCTGCACCCCACGCGGGAAGGCATCAAAGCGACCACCATCCACCATATAAAAAAGGCTTTGGTATTTATTGGCCTTGACCACCGCCAAACCATTACTGGCCAAAATCGCCGAATCTGCCCAGGTCGTGCCCTGACCAAAGGTAAATTGCTTTAAATCAGCGAAGGTTTTCACCCGATCAAACCTGGCTTGGGATGCGGGATTAATAATAAAAATGCGATGCCCCAAGAGGCCTTTGTAGAGCGGTATGCGCACCGGCAACAACTGGTCTTCCATTTCCTGATTAGTTGCCGCCCACAGCAAATCCGAGCGACCGGTCGCCACGTCATCAATATTGCGCGCCTGGGTCACCACACTGTTATCCACCTGCAGCTTGTATTTTGTATCGATTTTGCTGAGCGCCAGATTCACCATCAGCATGGCATAACGGCCATTGCCATCGGTGGCCTCATTAACTTTGATAACTGTTTGCGCACTGGCGGAAAGTGCCAAAAGACTACTGACCAACAAGGCCAATACCGGGGTAAGTTTCATAGATGACCTGCATGAGTTGCGTGTGCCGATTTATCGAGCAGCCATGCTCTTGCGTCCATCATTCTGAGTGTAGTTTACCATGTAGAAAAATGCGCCACAGATTAAAAAGTCATCAATCTGGCGCATTAAACCTTACGCGGTTATATCTGTTATAGCGCGGCAATCAAAAATCGCCAGAAAATAATTCTTTTGGTTATTTTAACCATAAGACTTTTGGAGTTGAGTTCAATCTCCCCCGCACCTGTTTGCCAAAGAGAGGGAGGCAAACTCCTCCCGCTTACAAGGGGAGAAGGGGAAGGATTTAATTCCATTTAACGGTATCATTCCGCCGGTGAAGACAATTAATGAAGTGGTATTGGTGCGGTCTGAATAGCTGCCGTCCAAAAAAGTGGAGTTGTTATGAAATATTTGCGGAATTTACTCTCCGTCACCTGTTGTATGAGCCTAGTTGCGTGCGCGCAAGTTAGTGACAAAGCAACTGATCAACGCGCAGCAAATAATCCAGGCAGCGTTGTGAATGAAAAAAAATTCGAAGCGGCCCTAATACCAACAACACAACCAGTACCGACATCACAAGCAGCACCTGCACTTCCTCTGCTAACACAAAAAGATTTTTCCAAATGCCTGGCTGAGTTCACCACTAAAGCCAACGCGGTCGGCATTTCCAGCAAGACAATCAATAACAGTTTGGCCAAGGCAAAACTGAATATGCAGGTGGTGCAGTTGGATCGCAAACAGCCTGAATTTACCACCAGCTTTGCCGATTATTTTAATCGCCGCGTCACCGTGCAGCGCGTGAACCAAGGGCGCACATTATTGAATCAACATCGCGATTTACTCACACGAATTGAACAACAATACGGTGTTCCTGCACCATATTTGCTCGCCTTTTGGGGGCTCGAAACCAACTTCGGTAATTATTTTGGCAATATCCCAGTCGTGGATTCACTCGCTACCCTCGCGTGCGATGCACGCCGCAGCAATTTTTTCACCTCCGAGTTAATCAATGCATTGCGTATTCTGGATGCCGGCGATATAGCGCCCAACAAAATGATTGGCTCCTGGGCTGGCGCTATGGGCAACTTCCAATTTATGCCTTCTTCATTTCTACAAAATGCCGTGGATTTCGATGGCGACCATAAACGCGATCTTTGGAACAGCAAACCCGATGCTCTCGCCTCTGCGGCTAATTTTTTACGCAACCTCGGGTGGCGAGCAGATCAGCGTTGGGGCCGCGAAGTAAAATTGCCGCGCGACTTTCCATTTTTGGAAGCGGGATTAAAAAACACCAAAGCCACCAACGAGTGGAGCAAACTCGGCATCACGCGCGCGGATAATGTCGCACTACCGACCACCGAGTTTACCGCATCGCTCCTGGTACCCGCCGGTCATCAGGGCCCTGCATTTTTGGTGTACGACAATTTCAATGTGATTATGCGCTGGAACCG
>JAGKXA010000020.1 GCA_021151615.1 Cellvibrionaceae bacterium
GGGCTATTCCTCAACCCATTCCCAGCGCAATGGCTGGCCAAAGTCGTCGAGGATTACTTTTTTGCGTGGTTTGGGCCTTTTGGGTTTTAGGAGGGGGGCAGGTTTTTTGCGGGCTTCAATGGCGGCAACCACTTCGGGTAGCGGTGTGCGATCTTCGTGGCTGGTGCCTTCAAAGAGTGCGACCAGGGGGCCACTGGCGTCCATGCGTCCACTTAATCCACGGGGCACTTCATTTACGTGGCCGCCATTGTCCAGGTACTGGCGGATTTGTTCCTCCAGTTCCTGATGTAGCTGACGGCGGGTTTTCGTGGGTTTGATCATGGAGCCCAAACGACCTGTTATGTCATTGACGAAGGGGTAAATTGAACGCGTCAAAGGCGACGCGGCCTGCCAGCATACCAGTCGGGCGAAGTACAGATCAAATTCCCGCCCGTCTAAAAATGGTTGTTAAGGGTTTGCAGCTATAAGCCAGGTACTGATTAATAAATTGGCGCGCCTCGCATCGCGCGCCACCTTTAGGTAAACTGCGCATCCTTTAATCGCCTGTCGTTTTACCGCGTTGTAGTTATGACTCAAGCCAGCCTCAAAATCACTGAAATTTTCTACTCGCTGCAAGGCGAATCCAATACTGTGGGGCTGCCTACGGTGTTTGTTCGTTTGACTGGTTGCCCCTTGCGTTGTGGTTATTGTGATTCTGAATATGCCTTCTATGGCGGCGAGCGCCTGTTGTTGGATGAGATACTCGCACGCGTTGCGGCCTATAAGCCGAAATATATCTGTGTGACCGGCGGTGAGCCCCTGGCGCAGCGCGAATGCCTCACACTGCTTGCCTCGCTGTGTGATGCTGGTTATTCCGTATCCCTGGAAACCAGTGGCGCCTTGCCAGTGGATGATGTTGATCCTCGAGTGGTGAAGGTCATGGACTTAAAAACACCAGGATCGGGAGAGGTGGGGCGCAATCGCTGGGAAAATATTCCCTTGCTCAGTGCTCGTGATCAAATCAAATTTGTTATTTGTGATCGTGCAGATTACGAATGGGCGCGTTTTAAACTGGATGAATATCAACTCAATACCAAAGTAGCGGAGGTGTTGTTTTCGCCCAGCTTTGGTCAAATTACACCGCTGGCCTTGGCAGAGTGGATTCTCGCCGATAATTTACCGGTGCGGTTTCAGTTGCAATTACACAAAATTTTGTGGAATGACACACCGGGTCATTAAGTATTTTTTTCGGGTTTCCTTGTTTTTATTAGAGCCCGGTTTTCCTGCAGGTGCTTTTCATGTCGCAACAAAACGTTATGTCGCAAAAAAAAGCCGTAGTGCTTGTCTCTGGTGGTTTGGATTCAACCACTGTGCTTGCCATAGCGCGCAGCCAGGGTTATGAATGCTATTCCATTAGTTTTGATTACGGTCAGCGGCATCGCTCGGAATTGCTGGCTGCAGAGCGCACAGCAAAAGCCCTGGGTAGTGTTGAATACAAAGTGATTAAATTGGATCTGCGTTCCATCGGTGGCTCGGCGTTGACCGATGAATCTATCGCGGTCCCGGAAGAGGAAACGGGCGGTATACCAATCACCTACGTGCCAGCGCGCAACACCATTTTCTTGTCCATTGCATTGGGATGGGCAGAGGTGTTGGGCAGCGACGATATTTTTATTGGCGTAAATGCGGTGGATTTTTCCGGCTACCCGGATTGTCGCCCTGAATATATTGCCGCCTATGAAACCATGGCAAATCTTGCTACGCGCGCCGGTGCAGAAGGCAATAAGCTGCATATTCGAACGCCGCTGATTCAATTAAGCAAAGCGGAAATTATTCAGCAGGGAATTGCCTTGGGGGTGGATTACAGTCTCACCGTTTCCTGTTATCAAGCGAACGACCAAGGCGAAGCCTGCGGCAAGTGCGATAGCTGTCGGTTGCGCAAAATTGGTTTCGTTCAGGCAGGTATCGCAGATCCAACTCGCTATCGTGCGTGATTTGCGATTATCCTCAGCAATAATTTCGCGCAATTAATTGCTGTTCAAATTCTGTAATCGGCATAGGTTTGCCAAAGAAATAACCCTGGAACATAGTGCAACCATTTTGTTCCAGGAATTTTTTCTGTTCTTCCGTTTCCACGCCTTCGGCAATCACTTGCAAATTCATGTTCTGGGCCATAGCGATAATGGTGCGTGCAATAACGGCGTCATTGGGGTCAATAGCAATATCGCGCACAAATGTTTGGTCGATTTTTAATTGGCCCAGTGGCAAGCGTTTCAAATAGGAGAGGGATGAGTAGCCAATGCCGAAGTCATCCATGGAGAATCCTATGCCCTCGTTTTGCAGTTGTTGCATTTTTTCAATGCTTTGATCAACGTTTTTCAGTAGCGAGCTTTCTGTCAGTTCGAGTTTTAACAAGCGTGGGTTGATGCCGCTGGTTTTTACAATCTGTAAGACATCTTCAACAAAGTATAATTGGTTAAACTGGATGGGACTGACATTGACCGCAATGCTCAGGTTGGCAAAGGCGGGGTGATGGCTCCACTGCCGCAACTGCTCGCATGCCTGGCGAATTACCTGGCGACCGATATTCACAATCAGTCCGGTTTGCTCGGCAACTGGAATAAAATCAGCGGGTGAAACCATGCCATTGTGTGGATGAATCCAACGCAATAATAATTCCGCGCCAATTGCTTTGTGTTGACTATCGATTTGCACTTGGTAGTAGGGAATCAATTGTTGGTGCGTTTCATAGGCGGTGCGCAAGTCCGCTTCAATAGCGGCGCGCTTCTCCAGGCGTGATTGCATATTAGGGTCAAAAAAGCGAATGGCGTTGCGACCGCTGTCTTTGGCCTGGTACATGGCCACGTCGGCATGGCGCAACAAATCGTCAATGCTGCGAGTTTGCCCTTTAAATAAATTAACGCCGATGCTGATGGTACAGTGATAAACCGATTGCATAAGTGGATAGGGCAGGTTTATTAAATCATGCAATTCTTCCGCGCGCTTTTTAGCTTCCAGCGCGGCTGTCTCGGCTTCTTCCCCCAAATTATCAAATACCACTACAAACTCATCACCGCCCAGGCGCGCAGCAAGATCGGTGGAGCGAATCACGCTACTGATACGCTCAGCCACCTGAACCAGTAGCTGGTCGCCAATATGGTGACCGCGCGTGTCATTGAGTAATTTGAAATGATCTATATCGATAAACAGCAAGGCGCCATGCTGATTAACGCGCGCGCTTTGCGCAGTGAGCAATTTCAAGCGGTCTTGCAGCATACGCCGATTAGGTAAGCGGGTTAATGGATCAAAAAATGCCAGGTTGTAAATTTTTTCCTGATCCTGTGCTCGACGCAATTCACCACCAATACGATCGGCAAAAATTAACAGCAGCGAATTAATTTGTGGTGATACGGGCATGGGTGTTTCCGCCATGGCAATCAAAATGCCCACGGGGTTTCCCTCTGCATTGCGAATACCTACGCCCATATAGCTTTCGATATTGTGCTGCTGAAACATTTCATCTTTGGGATAAAGTTCGCGCGCGCTTGAGTTAACGAAGCACAGGTTTTCATCTACAACATCGGCGCAGGGCGTATTGAGTAGTGAGTAGGTGAAATTATCTTGCAATACACCGTGTCTTAGATAGGTATGAGTAGTTGCTTGATCGGGCGAGCTTGGGCTTATCAAGCTGATAAGTACGTGCTCGGCGCCTATGGCATCGGCCAATGCTTTTAAAATGGTAACAAAAAAATCCGGTGCTGAGGCGGCGTCTGCTGCTGCTGCTGCCAATGCCAAATCGAGACCTTTGCGCTCGGTAATATCTTGCATTGTGCCTTGTATCAAGCTGGCGTCATCTACAACAATCTTGTCGCCTTGTAGTTGCAGCCAAAATTTTTGGTTGGCGATTTCCAGGCGCAATTCCAGGACAATTGATCTATGTTGGTTGGTGCATTCATGCAGGGCATTTTGCAGGCTCTCCCGCTCATCGGGATGAACAAACTCCAGAATAAAATCTCGCATGGTGCCTTGCAGCTTGGCATTGGGTAGGGCAAATAATTGCTGCATGGATGGGCTGAAACTATAAGTGTCGGTTGCCGGGTTCCAGCTCCAGTGCGCTATGCGTGCCATTAGCTGCGCGTTGGCCAGGCGTTGCTCGCTGTGACGCAGTGCATTTTCAACTTGTTTGCGTTCCACCAGTTCCTGTTCGACTTGCAAGAGCGCTTTGCGTTGCGGGCCCAGGTCTATATCAAGGCAGTACATTTCTTTATGGTCGGGCGTATCAATGAGTACATGGTTGGAGTATACCCAGACCTCCTTTCTATCTTTCCCGAGCAGCGCCAATTCTCCGGATGGAATGGCCTCATCTTTCTCGTGCCAGTTTTCTATTCCCTGATAGACCATGTCGCGCATAAATTCCGGAATGATTAAATCCTCCAGCTTTTTGCCCATGGCTTCAGCGGCGGTAAAACCGTAGAGATCTTCGCTGGCTTTGTTCCAGAAAATAACTTCATGGAAACGGTTGTAACCTTGTACGGCAATATTGCGTGTGGTCTCAAAAATATTGCGAAAGCGCTGCTCGTTGGCGAGGTCAGTTTGATGAGTGTGTACACGTTTGGTGATGTCGCGTGCAAGACAAATAAACCGGTCGTCGTCGCGGTGCGTGCCTGCGCGTTTGGCGATTGACAGTTCGTACCAGAAAACCTGGCCATCCTGTTCAATCATGATGCTTTTGCCTTGGGATATTCCCCAGCTATCGGCTTCACCCAGTGCGCTAATCCATACCGAAACAGAGCTTGAGGACAGTGTTTCAGTCAGGTTTTTGCCGAGCACAGTTGGTGCCGATAAAGCGTGATGCTCATTGCCACCATTAAACGAAATGACTTGTCCCTCGCGATCAATTTCAAACAATAAATCCGGAATAGCGTGGAGAACGGCTTCCAGGTATTGCTTTTGTTGTTCCTGTTCCTGATTGGATTCGCCCAGTTGGGACGTGGTAGATGCAATTTCAGTGTGTGCGGCAGTAATCATTAGTCCCAGTAAGGTCATACTCGCGGAATAAATCCAGATTACCCAGTAGCTTAATTGCCAATCGGGCAGTGCAAATGGCCCCATGTGATGAACGCTGGACCAGATGGCGAGAAAACTAAATCCCATAGTCGTTAAGGCGGAACCCAATAAGCCAAAACTGAGTGCTGCCCAGGCAACGCAGACAAAACTCGTGAAGACAATCGGCAGATGGATATTGTCGGCGTAATTATTGAGCGGAAAACAAAGCAACCCGACAATCAGGCTAATCGCAAAAACAATGATAAAGTCGAGCGGGCGGGTGCGAATTTTATTGATGTGAACTTGATTAATATTGGCTAACAGTGGTGTGGCTAGAAAAATCCCCAGGCTGTCGCCCATCCACCACACCAATACTATAAATGCTGTAGTTTCCAACGATTGTTGCTGGTATGCGCTTAACGCCAATCCGCCGCCGATTGCAGAGATCAACATTCCCAGAGAGCCAAGTGTTAAAAAGCAGAGAGTGTTGGCGCGATGGAGGTGGGTGATATTGCATTTGGCCCAGCGCAATAACCAGACGCTAACGACAGGCGCGAGCGTGCTGGTGGTGGCAATGGAGAGGTTAGTCAGCAGAGAGGCACCGGTGTACAGGTTAAGTACAAGGGCGGCCAAAAATACCCCGGGCCATAAATTGAGTGACCAGCGATAGAGTGCTGCAAGGGCAATACCGCTCGGCAACCAGAAGAGGGTGACCTTGTCGTTTTCAAACGGGACGCAGAGTCCAAGCCAGCCAGTAAGACTGTAGGCCAGAAACACCAGTATTAACCGCACAAGCCAGGAAGGCTTGAGTTGCGAAACTCCTTCAGCGGATGAAGCAGAAAGCATGCATCTGTCTCGTTGTCGACCAGGGCCTGGTTTTATCTTTGTTTATGCCTGTGACCTAAAAAATCCGGGGTTGGCCTTAGATCATTTCTATCGTCCTCGGAAATATCTTTAGACGATTTAACGGCTGTTTTAAAGAATAGGTTAGTTTGATGCCCTTGTCGTGAAAGTTTTTCCCTACGCAGATTCCTTTAAGGTGCTTGTCCTTTTAATTCTCCTTGCGCCTGCATGATTGGCCTTTGCTGATGGCCAGTTGCCGATAAAGCTAGCAAAAAGATTCTTTAATAATCAGTTGCTCTTTCCCGGACTGCTATTGTGCATGAATAGTAAAAAAATGCTTGTTTTTTCAATTCAAAACATTATTATACGCGCCTCGCATTTAGGGTCGTTAGCTCAGTCGGTAGAGCAGTTGGCTTTTAACCAATTGGTCGCTGGTTCGAATCCAGCACGACCCACCATATTCAGCATTTGATCTCCTGGATTGCGATGCTATCTGAAAAGGGCACTTTAGCGAGTGCCCTTTTTTATTGGCTGTTTATTAGCGAATGTGTAGCGGATGTTGTTACAAGCTGTCATGCCGTGGATGTGGGTGTGATAAAATTGCGCACAAATTAACTCATCTGCAGTAGAGGGTGAAATATCCTGTTGTGGATGCGTCTTTTCCTGAGGCAATTTCATGTCTGAATTTATTAATTTGGCTGCGCGCGATTCAGCGGCGCAGGATTTGGTGAGGCAACACCTTGCGCGTGTTTGGAGTGCTCCCCAGTACACTCCCGAGCAGGAATCAGAGTACAAAAACCGCATCAAATACCTGCTTAAACAGCACAATGCCGTACTGGTTGCTCATTATTACACCGACCCACTGATTCAGGCGTTGGCGGAAGAAACCGGGGGTTGTGTTTCCGATTCTCTTGAAATGGCGCGTTTTGGCAAAAATCACACGGCTGATACCCTGATTGTTGCCGGTGTAAAGTTTATGGGTGAGACCGCCAAAATCCTCACTCCCGAAAAACGTGTGCTAATGCCAACGTTGGAGGCAACTTGCTCGCTGGACCTTGGTTGCCCAATTGATGAGTTTTCCGCGTTCTGTGATCAGCACCCGGATCGAACCGTTGTGGTGTATGCCAATACTTCTGCTGCAGTGAAAGCACGTGCCGATTGGGTGGTGACCTCCAGTATTGCACTGGATGTAGTGGATTATCTTGATCGTCAGGGTAAGAAAATCCTCTGGGCACCTGACAAGCATTTGGGTGCCTATGTTCAGCAAAAAACCGGCGCCGACGTATTGCTGTGGGACGGTGCTTGTATTGTCCATGAAGAGTTCAAGGCCAAGGGTGTTGAAGATCTGAAGTTGTTGTATCCCGATGCTGCGGTGCTTGTGCATCCGGAGTCTCCCAAGGCGGTTGTGGAGCTCGCCGATGTTGTGGGTTCTACCTCCCAATTGATCAAGGCGGCTGGGACTTTGCCAAACCGCGAGTTTATCGTGGCAACTGATCAGGGGATCTTTTATAAGATGCAGCAGGTTAACCCGGGCAAGGTGTTCCATATTGCACCTACGGCGGGCAGTGGTGCTACCTGTCGATCCTGTGCCAATTGCCCCTGGATGGCGATGAATGTCCTGGATAATCTGGCATCGGTATTTGATCGTAGTGACAACGAAATTCATGTCGATCCAGCCCTGGGCAAGCAGGCAATGATTCCGTTGCAGCGCATGCTCGATTTCAAAAAATAACTATTCGTGCTTTCCGGCTGGGTTTTGCTTGTTTCGTGCAGGCCCACTCAGTACCATTGCGCGTCTTAATTTACTGATTAACCCACTTTTAGTATTGCTAGCCGACGTGGTTAGCTAATGGAGCGCTCCGATGATTCAAGGCAGTATGGTTGCCCTGGTTACCCCGATGCATGCAGATAACTCCCTCGATTGGGCAGCGCTGCATAAATTGGTGGACTGGCATCTGGAGCAGGGTACCCATGCGATTGTTGCTGTAGGCACTACGGGTGAGTCTGCAACCTTGAATGTCGATGAGCATCTGGCGGTCATTAAAAAAGTGGTCGATCAGGTAAATGGTCGTATTCCTGTCATTGCTGGTACTGGTGCTAACTCTACCTCTGAAGCGGTAGAGCTGACGCAGGCAGCTAAAGATGTCGGCGCTGACGCCTGTTTGTTGGTCACTCCCTATTACAACAAGCCTACCCAGGAAGGGCTGGTTTTGCATCACACTCATATCGCGCGCGCGGTAGCCATTCCACAGATTCTCTATAACGTACCTGGTCGCACGGGCGTTGATATGAAGCCAGAGACTGCGTTGCGTCTAGCCTCAGTACCTAACATCATTGGCATTAAAGAAGCGACCGGTGATCTTGAGCGAGCCAAAGTCCTCATTGAACAGGCACCCAAAGACTTTGCCATCATTTCTGGCGATGATGCTACCGCGGTTGATTTAATTCTTTTAGGTGGCAAAGGGGATATTTCTGTCACTGCGAATGTCGTACCTGCTGCCATTGCACGTATGTGTGAATTGGCGCTGGCGGGCAACGCTGAAGAAGCGCGTGCAATAAATGAGCGTTTGCTACCTTTGCATGCCGCCATGTTTGTGGAGTCCAACCCGATTCCGGTGAAGTGGGCTGTTGAGCAATTAGGCCTGATCCAGTCGGGTATTCGCCTGCCGCTGACGCGCTTGTCAGAGCAGTATCACCAACAGGTTAAAACAGCCATGCAGGTTGCCGGGGTATAAGCGGCTTCAATGCTGCTGTCGATGAGATGATTCATGAGTCCTATTAAAACAATGGCTACAATAACCAATACTTTTCGTGTGTCGCGCCCTTTACTATTGCTGTGTGTCATAGGGCTTGGTTTTTCGCTCTCGGGTTGCGGGATGTTTTTTGGTAAAGACGGAGTTTTTCGCAGTCGCGAAGCGGATTACCAAAAGGCCGATAATATTCCCCCGTTGGTTTTGCCTGCCGGTAAAAAATCGGAAACTATGGGTGAGTTGTACCCCATCCCCCCAATCACGGCAGCAGATTTTGGCTACGACCCGGACGCCGATTATGAAGTGCCTCGCCCCATGCCATTGTCCGCGAACCTGGAGCAGGAAAACGTAAAAATTCAGCGTGTCGGTGGAGAGAGCTGGATTTTGATTAATGCCGCGCCGGGAGAAGTGTGGCCGCGTATTCGCAACTTCCTCAACATCAATACTCTGGCGGTGAGCAAGGCGGATATTGGTAAAGGTATTATTGAAACCAGTTGGCTACAGTTTAAAACTGATTTGACAACTTATGATCGCTATCGCATGCAGATCGATCAAGGTGTGCAGCCGGAAACCACTGAAATTCATATCACTCACATGAGCGTTCCCGCCTCGGAAAAACCTTCGGCAGATATGTCTTGGCCGCGTCGCTCAGTCAACGCAGAGCGCGAGAAATGGTTGCTTGATGAGCTTGCGGCTACCCTCGCGAGCGAAGCAGACGGCGTTGGCACCTCCTTGCTGGCACAGGATATTGGTGGCTCCGTAAAAGCCAATCTGAGCATGCTCGCTGGCGAACCTTTGATGACAATCAAATTGGATCGTGTGCGTACGCTTGCAACACTTAGCTATGCGGCCAAAAAAGATGGTTTCACTACCTTTGATGTAGATGGTGATGCGGGGCTTTATTATGTTGAGTATATTGATCCCGAGGAAAATAAACCGGGCTGGTTAAAGCGGTTATTCCGTATTGGTTTGAACCCCAAACCACCTACAAGCCCATACTCGCTTGACCAACTGCAAGGTAATTTGCCAACGGGTGAGGCATTCGAAAAGGCAGCTCGCTCGGATCGCGATGAAGAAAAAGTGAACCCGGATGCGCCCGGTTATTTGATCATAGTGACTGGCACAGAAGAGAATTTCGTGGTGCGTGTGCGCGATCCTTATGGCAAGCGATTAACACCCCATGAGGCTCGTGAGCTGTTAACTGTATTGCGTAAAAACCTGATCTAATGACAGCTTCATTGCGCTTTGCTTCACTGGGAAGTGGTAGTCGAGGTAACTCGACATTGGTGGAGTGGGGCGCGGGAACCTTATTAATTGATTGTGGTTTTAGCGTTAAGGAAACTAATCAACGGCTTGAGCGGCTTGGTAAACGTGCAGAAGATTTGACGGCCATAGTGGTTACCCATGAGCATGCCGATCATATTAAGGGGGTTGCCCCCTTGGCACGTCGCTACGATCTACCTGTCTACATGACACCGGGTACTTATCAAAGTCGCGATCTGGGTGAGTTACCGGATTTGCGTTTGATAGAAGGATATGCTCCCTTTGAATTGGATCGGCTTAAAATTACGCCTGTAGCTGTCCCCCACGATGCGCGGGAACCGGCACAATTTATTTTTGAATATGCGGGAGTCCGGTTAGGGATACTAACGGATCTGGGAAGCATCACCGCTCATGTGGAGGAGCATTTTCAAGATCTGGATGCTATGGTGCTGGAAGCCAACCACGATCCTTTCATGCTCGCATCAGGCTCTTATCCCACTTCGCTCAAGCAGCGAGTAGGCGGTTTGTGGGGGCATCTGAGCAACCAGCAGGCGGCGGGCTTTTTGCAACGTTTAAACTGTTCCCGTTTGCAGCACCTTGTGGTGGCGCATATCAGCCAACAAAATAATTCGCTGGAGCTGGCTGAGGCAGCTTTGGCACCTGTCACGGCCGGGGTTAAACAAATAACCTATGCCTGCCAGAATCAGGGTTTCGACTGGTTATCGGTTTTTTAAATTTTACTTTTTACAGACATAGCAGGCCCTTCAATGGAAAAGCGCGAACAACTTTACGCTGGCAAAGCCAAATCCATCTACAGAACTGATGATCCTGATCAAGTGATCATGCTGTTTCGCAACGATACCTCCGCGTTTGATGGCAAGCGCGTAGAGCAGCTTGATCGCAAAGGTATGGTGAACAACAAGTTCAATGCTTTCATCATGACCAAGTTGCAGGAAGCGGGAATTCCCACGCATTTTGTGAAGCAACTGTCTGATACCGAATCCCTGGTAAAAACCATGAAAATGATTCCGGTGGAGTGTGTAGTGCGCAATTTGGCTGCCGGCTCACTGGTGCGTCGCTTGGGAGTGCAGGAAGGTTTGGAGCTGAATCCACCTACCTTTGAGTTGTTTCTGAAAAACGATGCGCTGGGTGATCCAATGGTCAATGAATACCATGTGCAGTCATTTGGCTGGGCAACGCCTGAACAAATGGCACGCATGAAAGAGTTGACCTTCAGGATCAATGCCGTGCTGAAGGATCTATTTGCCGCTGGTAATATGTTGCTGGTGGACTTCAAAGTGGAATTCGGTATTCATAAGGGCGAGGTGATTCTTGGCGACGAGTTCTCTCCAGACGGTTGCCGTTTGTGGGATAAAGACACTCGTGAAAAGCTGGATAAGGATCGTTTCCGCCAAAATCTGGGGAATGTAGTTGAGTCCTACGAGTTGGTTGGCCAACGTTTGGGCTTAACCTTCTAATATTTCCGAATGAGGATAAAAAAGGGGGCGTCGGCCCCTTTTTTTATAGCCATATTTTGTATAACTGATCTATAAAAAAGCGCCGCAGTGATTTTTGACGAATCCTGCCTATACTCAAACAATAATTTGGTCTTGGCCTTTGGCCTACCACTTGTGGAGAACTATAGTGAACGAACGCCGCCTATTTGAACGTACATCAACCTCCGTACGTGTGGAAATGTCTCATCCGAGCTTTGGAACCATCGTTGGTTTTGCCAAGGATATTTCCGATGGCGGCGCTCAGGTGCAGATTGAAAACCAGGTGTGTCCACCGGTGGGTACAGAAGTCATGGTGAAGTTTAAAAAAGCTGTTGGGGCAATTAATGCGGAGCCGGTTCGGATGCGTGTGGTGCACCAATTGCGTAATACCATAGGTTTGATGTTTGTGCGCGGCGCTACATAAGTTGCTTGCGCCCCAATTGCGGGGCGCTGCCATTGCTGGAATCAAGTTCCAGGTCTCCTTTCCTAATCAAGCGCTGAGTTTTTCTTTTCATCAAGATCTGCTGCACTGTTCGGGGAATTTAAAATCCGGTTTTTGGTGCTGCAGGTTTTCTGCTAATTGATACAAATCTTTGCAGTTCATGCCCGGGTTCCTGATGATATCCAACTGTTGTAAATGAAGTAAATTCAAGAGTGGAGCTGGATTTGCAATTGCATTGTTACTGATTAGCAACACTTCCAATCGCCCAAGTTTCCCAAGCGCACTTATATCGCTAATCTGGTTGTTGGCCAGATTAAGTTCAGCCAATGCAAAAAATTTATCCAGGCCAGCCAGTGAGGTAATCCCGGCATTGCTGCAGTTTAGTCGTGTTAGCTCATCGGCTTTGGTGATTTTTAAATCGTAAATAGTTTGCTCAACGCAGGCGTGTAATTTTTCATCGACAATCTGGTAATTGGTAAACAAAGGTGCCGGTGTATATACAGTTTTATCGTTAAGGCTTACGGAATAATTTTTACAGCCTTGGAATAAAGTGCTGCACATAAGCGTTAACGCCAGCAATGGAAATTGAATTTTCATAGTGGGAATCCTGTTGGTGTCGGCCAGTTATGTTCGGATAATGGCGACGACGATTTCTGGAATTGTGAAATGGCGTTCACTTTAAACAGATAGCTCGATTGCAGCAATGCTAGAATCTGCAATTCAGTATTGGTTCAGTTGAAGACATCGAAAATTCACCCGTAGGTTTTATGATTCCGTGTCGACTACTGGTAAGTAGCAATGTTCAGGATTCTGTAAAACATTTGCGCGGATTGCCGGTCCGACAAAAACAACATGCATGTTCTATTGGAGGTTTACCATGAAATACCTGATCGCTTTGATCCTTTCTGTCGGCCTGGTTGGTTGTACAACGACCGATCCTTATACCGGTGAGCAAAAAACCAGTAAAACGGCCAAAGGGGCAGGTATAGGTGCAATTGCTGGCGCTGTATTGGGCGCTGCTACTGGCGATAATGCCAAAGACCGCCGCGAACGCGCGTTAAAAGGCGCTGTATTGGGTGGTGCTGTGGGTGGTGGGGTTGGTAATTATATGGATCGCCAGGAAGCCAAATTGCGTGAAGAACTGCAGGGCACAGGCGTGCAGGTGCAGCGCGATGGCGATAACCTGACGTTGATTATGCCTGGTAACATCACTTTTGCGACTAACAGTGCTGATATTCGCTCAGACTTTTTTGATGTGTTGAATTCCGTGGCAAAAGTGTTGGCAGAATTTAACAAAACCTCCATCCGCGTGACTGGCCATACCGATTCTACGGGTGGCGACAAGATCAATCTGCCGTTGAGTGAGCGTCGTGCGGATAGTGTAGCCATGTATCTGCGCAGCCAGAAAGTGAGTAGCGCCCGTATTCAGTCCTATGGTTATGGCTCGCGCTACCCGGTGGCCAGTAATGATACTGCAACAGGCCGCGAGCAAAACCGTCGTGTGGAACTGGAATTGGTTCCCAACGAGCAATAATCGCCTGTCAGTTAGCTAAAAAGCCGCCTCGGCAAACCGGGGCGGCTTTTTTATTTCCCGTAAATTCAAAAGTTAATTCTCTATGCTAATTTTTTAGCAGCTTTTGCTTGACGAGATGCTTAATCATGCTAATTTATTAGCATAATGCTAAAAAATTAGCAGGCGTGGTTGATGTAACACCTGCCTCGCAACGATTAACTAAAAAGGTTGTGCCTATGACTTTCGATGATTTGGATAAAACCGCTGCTGCCCAGCTTAGCCGTCGTGAGCGGCAGATAATGGATGCCCTGTTTGAGGCGGGGGAATTATCGGCGCAGGATGTGCGCGCCGCTATTCCCGATGCGCCAAGCTACTCTGCTGTGCGTGCGCTCCTGGCAAAACTGGTAGAGAAAAAAATTGTTGATTTTCGCGAAGAAGGCCCTCGTTACATTTATTTTCCTGTTGTCGCTCAAGAGGAGGCGCGCGCATCCGCGCTGCAGAAATTACTTAAAACGTTTTTTGGTGGATCTACTACCGCTGCGGTGAACGCTCTGCTTGGGATGAAGCGTGAAAAGCTGAGCGAGGATGAAGTTAGACAACTGCAGGCCGCTATCGATGCTGCAGGGCGCGATGATCAAACCAAATCTGATCCTAATCATTGATTAGAAATTTTATTGCAGTTTAATAACAGCACTTGGGTGGGTTATGAATACTCAACTCCTTGCCAGCGTGATTATTTCCGGTTTGTTGAAGCCGCTAGTCCTGCTCCTGCTGATTGGAGTCCTGGCGTGGTTGTTACGCAAAAAATCTGCATCGCTTCAACACTTTGTATTGAGTCTCGGTGTTATCTGTTTATTTGTTTTTACCTTATTGGCGGTTGGTTTGGCTGGTGTAGATCTAGCCATATTTCCGGCAGTTTCCGGGCTAATTCAAATTCCTGATTATTGGTTGAGTTCGATTAATCAATGGTTAGGTCAATACTCTTCGAGACAAAATTTTTTATGGGTTGCTGGTGCATATTTATTACCAGCCACTTCTTTGGTGTTTTATTTATTGCTGGGTGTTGTTGGGCTCTGGTTGCAAACCCGGCGCGCAACCGGGGTAAAGGCGCCGCAACTTGTTGAGCAACTCAGTACGCTACGCGAATTGGTGGATATACAACGCCCAATTCAATTGGTTGTTTCCCGTGAGATAGATTCACCACAAACTTGGGGGTTGTTTCGTCCGGTGATTATGTTGCCGCGCGAAGCAGCGTTGTGGGATGACGATAAACAGCTCAGCGTATTGATCCATGAATTGGGGCATATCGCGCGTTGGGATTGGCTCACTACCTTGTTAGTAAAAATTACCTGTGCCTGTTTTTGGTTTTTGTTGCCCATCTGGTGGGTTGCCAGTCAAATTTTTCACCAGGCTGAAATAGCTTGTGATGATTACATTTTCAAACTGCGCGATAAACATTTGGTGTATGCAAAAAATTTGCTGGCCATTGCTGCTGAACAGCCAACTACGGACAATGAAAGCCTGTACATGCGTGGTCAATCGCCGGTCTATCAACGCATTATGGCATTGTTGGATCAGCAGCGCCCTCATCAGGCTGTTGCGATGGAAACTGCTCAATATTGGGTAATTTGCGCTACCTTGGTGCTTGCATTTTTTGCCAGTGTGCAATTGATTCCCCTGCAGGAACAGTTGCGCAATAACAGTGATTTTTGGTTAACCCTGACCTTTCCGGTTGTTGAGCAGCAACCAAATAACCATGACATCAAGTCGATTGCCGTTGAAAACTTTAGTTGGGAGCTGTTGCAACAATTAAAGCCGGGAACTAGCCAACAGCCACAGCTAATGAATAATATCGAGGTAACACGTGTAAGTGTTGCCAAGCCTGAGAAAAGTGAATTTTATACAGACGTTGCTTTGAATGATGTCAAGCCGGAAATTCCTGATATTCAGGTGATCGGTTATTTACCGGTCGATTTGGTAACGCCTGAATATCCACCAATTGCGTTGCAAAAGGGCATTGAAGGTTGGGTGCAGGTCGAGTTTTCCATCGATGTTGATGGCTCGATTATGGAGCCAAAAATCATCGCGCGCGCTCCCTCGGCAGTGTTCGATCGCACTGTACTCAAGGCATTGAAAAAATCCCGTTATCGCGCGCAATTACTCAATGGTCAACCCGTAATTATGCGCGGTGTTACTGAAACATTTCGCTTTCAGCTGTCGCCTGCCGAACTTCATCGACGACGTTAATTCTATTCCCTGAATTTCTATTTCCTGCATTTTTAAGGGCCCATCTCCGGGCGGGGCCTTTTATTGCCCGAAATCTGAGGATACGACAATGAGTAAAACAATTGCGCTTCACGATGTTCAGCCAGCAGTGTGGATCGGTAGCAATAGCCTCTGGCGATTTCTGAGGGGAACTCCATTGGCAATATTGATTACTGTATGTTTGCTATACGCCATGCAGCAATTGATTCATATGGATGCACCACTGATTGTGGATATTAAGGGGGAAAAAATTCCACCAGTAACTATGGAGATACCGGAAACAATTGAGATTCGCAAAGATGAGCCACCTGTTCGCCCGGCAGTAGTGGAGGCTCCACCCAAAATTTTAACGATCCCTCCAGTGGATTTCACAATTGATCAGGGAATGCCTGGTATCGGCGGGCCGATCGCCACTGAAAAACTTCCCATGAATGGCTTGGGCGGTGTAGGTCAGATGATTCCCTTTATCAAAGTGCCACCGCAATATCCACAAATGGCATTAAGCAGGGGCATAGAAGGTTATGTGGATGTAATGTTTGATGTTACTGAACTCGGTACCACCGACAACATTCGTATTGTCGCCTATGAACCTTCCAGCGTATTTAACAATGCAGTACTTAAAGCAATAAAGAATTGGAAATACAAACCCAATGTAGTGGATGGTGTGCCGGTGAGAACGCCAGATGTGCGTGATCGTTTACGTTTCAATATAGAAAAATAGTGGATGATTGCCACTGCCGGAAGCAGCAGGGATAATAGCGCAATTGTCTCTGTTTCCATTCACCGCTATGAACACTATCGCCATTTTAAGTAACGACGCCTCCAAAGCGACGCAAGCCGAGGCTCTAGCACAACTTTTGCGGGTGCCGTTGTTTCACCGTCGATCACCGGAGACGATTTCCGATTACGATTTCGTGGTCCTATTTGATGAAATGAATATTGCGTTACAGCAAACCGGACGCAAGGCACCGGGGCCGATATTGGCAGAGTTTACCGAAGGAGCGGTGGATCACCGGCGCAAATTTGGTGGCGGCAAAGGACAAATGATCGCCAAAGCGGTTGGTGTTAAGGCGGGTTGTTATCCTCATGTGCTGGATGCAACGGCGGGCTTGGGTAAAGACAGTTTTGTATTGGCGAGCCTGGGTTCCAAAGTCACTATGCTAGAGCGTTCACCCATTGTGCAGGTGTTGCTGGGTGATGGTTTAACGCGTGCGCTGAATTTTGCGCGCGAGCAAGATGTGGAATTATATTCTCTGCTGCAAAAAATGACGCTGGTGACGCAAGATAGCCGCGAGTATTTGTCTGCATTGGCTGCCGATAATTTTCCTGACGTGATTTACCTTGATCCCATGTTTCCCGAGCGCCAAAAAAGTGCCGATGTAAAAAAAGAAATGGCGGCATTTCATTCTGTTGTTGGCAAGGATGAAGATGCTGATTCACTTTTGCCGCTAGCCTTGACGCGGGTTAATTATCGCGTGGTAGTCAAACGCCCGCGCAAGGCGCCATTTTTGAATAATCAAACACCCTCCTATCAACTGGAGGGCAAGTCCAGTCGTTACGATATTTACACCATAAAAAAATTGCCGGATCATTTGCATACTTGATCATCGATTGAGTTGTTGCTCGGCGGGTTTTCGTCGCCAGTTGTAAATAAGTGCAAGACAAAGGCAACCCGAAAAACCGGTGGCGAGATAAAAGCTGTACTTTACATGACCTAGCAAATCGCCAATAAGACCCATCATCAACGGCCCTATTGCGGCAGCGACGGCCGTAAAAAATAAAATCACACCAGCAACAGCGCCGTGTTGATGCTTGTCGAAACAGCTAATACCTTTGGAATTTAGTGTGGGATAAATCATCGACATAAAAATACCGGACAAGGGCAATAAAAAAATCGCGATGCCGGCACCGCCGATTGCGCTTCCCAAAAAACACAAAAATATGCAGCTGCTAAATAATGCCATTACCGCGCTCCATTCAAAGCGCAATAAAATCCAGGCTCCCAAAAAACGCCCGCCGGCGCGTAACACAAAAAAGATGGTGAGTGCATAAGTGACTAACCATGTCCAATTGCCTCGATAGTCCTGTAGAAACGTTGGCATCCACACATAAATGGCGACTTCGCTTGCCACATAAAGCGCGATGAGCGCAGAGAAGCCTAATGCAAAAGGGTTGCGCAACATGGTTAGCGTGCGCGTCAGATCAATTTTTTCCGTCTCACTGGTGGTGCGTGTGTGGGGATAGCGCACGCGGCTGGCGATTAGCATCAAGAGCACGCAAATTCCGCCCGCTACCAAATACAAATAGATCCAGGAGATGCCTTCTGCCAGTAAGTAGGCTACCAGTGCCGGTCCGATAATTGCGCCTACACCAAAAAAACCTTCCACGGTATTCATGGTTCGGGTGTGCTCCTGCGTGGAATGGCTTATGTCACCGATCAGCGCCAGGGCTCCGGTTTTAAAAATACCTATGGCGCAACCCGACACCAGCAGCAGCGCGACGAAAAACTCAAAGCGCTTACCCAAGGCGAACAAGAAGCAGGCAAGGGCAAATAGGCTAAGGCCAAGCAGTATGGTGTGTTTGCGTCCAATCTTGTCGGCCAAAAATCCCAGTGCAATCCCGCTGAGCGCAATGGCAATCATGGGGGCGTAATGAAACGCACTGGCTTGTGTCAGGCTGAGTCCAAATTCTTTGATGATGACCGGGATGATGACGCCAACGGCATCGGTGGTCATGGCAAACATAGTGAACATCAGGAAGGTTAGCCAGCGGATCAGGCGCAGGTTGTGTTGCTCGTGCAGTGCGGACACGGTATTGCCCTCATTGGTTGGCTTTGTGCTTGTGGGATTTGAGCGCCAAAGCGGTTAAGATTATTAATATTGGTTGACTTATTTATTCACAGTGGTTTAATTAAGTCAATTGAAAACTGCAAAGTGTGAAGTGCAGATGACAGATTTGGGGTTTTTTAATGAGTAAAGGTAGCAATTCCAGCGGATTACGTCGGTACAACGAGCGTGTATTGATTAGCAGCCTGCGAGGCTTGGGGATGGCATCCAAATTCGAGCTGGCGAAGCTGGCCAATCTCACGCCGCAAGCGGTAACACGCATCATTGACGATCTCGAACAAGCCGGCCTGGTGGAGCAGCGTGGAAAGATTCAGCGGGGATTGGGCCAGCCGTCGACCATGTACGCGCTCAACCCCAAGGGCGCCTATTCAATTGGTGTTAACGCCGGGCGCAACGATATTCAAATTCTGTTGATGGATTTTTGTGGCACAGTGTTGAGCAAAGTCGCGCACGAATTCACCTTGCCTGATCCGGATTTTTTGGTGGAAAAAGTGGTGCAGGGGGTGAGTTATTTGCGTTCGAGTCTCTCCCCGGAACATCAACTGCGAATTGTTGGCGTAGGTTTGGCCATGCCTTGGTTTATGGGCGCTTGGCAGCAAGAATTAAATATGAGTGATGAGTTATCACAGTGCTGGAATAGTTTTAATCCGCGTGAAACCCTGGCAACAAAAATTGATTTGCCCATTTATGTTGAAAATGATTGTTCGGCCGCTGCTGCTGCCGAATTGAAATTGGGTTGTGGCGGCCGAGTACATAATTTCCTGTATATGTTTATCGGTACTTTTGTTGGTGGCGGCGTTGTGTTGCATGGTGAACTTGAATCGGGCGTACACGGCAATGCAGGAGCACTTGCGTCCATGCCTGTTACCCAATCGCGTTTGGATACTGTGCCAACCGTTACCGGGCCTTTTGAAACCCTCGCCAATCGCGTTTCTATCTATGCATTGCGTCGTCATCTAAATGCGCGCGGTTTTTTCATCACTAATATTTCACAATTGCCAAGCTTGCTACCAGCGGCACAATTTGCGTTGGATGAATGGATTGAAGATGCAGTTGATGCGTTTGCGTTTGTAGCATTTTCCGCAACCGGTGTTTTGGATTTGGAGGCAATTGTCCTTGACGGTAATTTGCCGCGCGAGCTGGTGCAGGCATTGGTTGAAAAATTAACTGACAAGATCAAACAGTTTACGCCAGTGGGTGTGCATCAACCGGAGGTAATTGTTGGCAGTATTGGGCCGGACGCTCGTGCGGTGGGTGGTGCAATTTTGCCGCTTTATGCGCACTTTTCACCGGATAAAAGCGTGATGCTGACCAGTGATTAATGAGTCGCACCATTATTATATTAATTGATAAAAAGCGACGGGAGAGATGAGTATGTTGCAGTTGCGCGATAAATGGGTTTGGGATTTTTGGTTTGCGGTGGATGGAAACGACTACCATATTTTTTATTTGCAAGCTGACAAGTCATTGGGTAATCCGGATTTGCGCCATTGGAATGTTTCGATTGGTCACGCGGTATCACGCGATTTAACCCATTGGAATATTCTTCCCGATGCTCTCGCGCCTACGGCAAATGATGATGAGGCCCCCGATTCATTCACCACCTGGACGGGTAGTGTGGTGCGCTATCAGAATGAGTGGTTAATGTTTTACACCGGCACCATGCGCGCCGAAAAAGGTTTGGTGCAGCGCGTTTGTTTGGCGCGTTCAACGGATTTAATTCATTGGACGAAAGCAGAGCAGAATCCTGTTGTGCAGTTGGATGAACGCTGGTACGACGGATTAAAGCTCGCCTACTGGCACGATGCGTCCTGGCGTGATCCCTGGATTCTGTTTGATAAAGACCGCGATGGAAATGATGTGTTTCATATGTTGGTGACCTGCAGGGTGAATCGCGGTGCGCCCGATGGACGCGGCGCAATTGGCTATGCGAGTTCGCGCAACCTGATCGATTGGCAAGTCGGCGATGCGTTTTTGGCGCCCGGCTGGTATGGTGAAATGGAAGTGCCGCAGGTACAGCACATTGGCGGGCGCTATTATTTATTTTGCTCGGTCTCTACGCGTTTTCATTCGGCACTGCATAACGCGCAAGTGGATGTGGTTCCGCAAACCGGCATTAAATATTTTGTGTCAGAACATTTGTTGGGGCCTTACGAGACGCTTGGTAGCAGCTTTCTGACTCGCCCGGAACAAGATGGGCTTTATGCCGGGCGGGTAATTCAGGGGCCGGATAGCGCATGGTATTTTATGGCGTTCCTCGGCAACAATCCTGAAGGTGAATTTCAGGGGATTATCATCGACCCGATTCCAATAGCGATTGCTCCCGATGGCACACTCTCATTAGCTGGTTAGCGCCCCTTCTTAGGTCTTATTCCCCGTGGGCGGAACTCCCTCGTAGTTTCCGCCTCTTTTTGGAACCTTCTCTGGTGTGAGTCGTACCCGGGATACTGGGCGCTTTGCATCACCTCTTTTTACGCTCAAATGGCCTTTCTAAAAAATCGTTTGAGAGCAATTGATATAAAGAACTGAAAAGCCATGAAAAAAAGATCAAAGATTTTTCCTTGATAATTTTAAATCACAGTGATTTAATTAATTGTGAATGAGTCAATAACAAAAACAATCTATCGCTAACACTGGAGAGAAGTAGCCATGTTAAGTACAAAAGCTTTTTTACCTAGCGACTTGGTGATAGCCCCTCTATTAATTGCAGCGATTGCGCAAAAAGGGGGTAAAGAGGAGGGTGTCTGTTTCGGTGTTGGTGCAGGGTTGGATTACGACGAATTCCGCCCGGGTTTTGAATACGGCGGTCAATTCGCTGTCAGCCTCACTGCCAATAACCTGACTGAAGAATTTGCCATTACCGAAGCGGAAGAAGGTAATGCAGCAGTAGGAAGCTTTACTTGTGGTCGCCCTGTCAGTGGTCGTTCCATGTCTGTCGGTTTGCGTTACTCCTTTTAAGCAAACCATGTTGCCGGGGAGCAATCCCCGGCTTTTTTATTTACAGCAGTGGCATATCATGAGTATTCAAAAAACTCGTTACATCGCGGCAGTTGAAGCAGGTGGTACAAAATTTAATTGTGCATTGGTGGATCTGCATTTCAATTTGGTGGTGCAAGGCGCATTTCCAACCACCCATCCAGAAGAAACCTTGCCGGCAGTGCGCGATTTTTTCAAGCAGGCGGCGGGTGCACACAGCGGTGAAATTATTGCAATGGGAATTGCCAGCTTTGGCCCGGTGGATTTATTTATCGAATCCGAGTTGTACGGGTACATCACCAATACGCCCAAACCCCATTGGTCCAATGTGGATATTTGTGGTTTTTTCGCACGGGAATTCCGGGTGCCTATTGCGTTTGAAACGGATGTGAACGGTGCTGCCTGGGGTGAGAAGGTGGTGGGTGCAGGACAATTTCTCAGCGATTTTGTGTATGTCACCGTTGGCACCGGCATTGGTGCCGGGATTGTCGTAAACAATACCTTGGTGCGTGGTATTCGTCACCCGGAAGTTGGGCATATGCTGATGCCACGCGATCAGGTATCCGATAGTTACCCTGGCTGCTGCCCTTATCATCTCGGCTGTTTGGAAGGTCTGGCATCGGGTAAGGCAATTGAATCGCGCTGGGGAATTGCAGGAAAATATTTGCCGGTTGATCACCCCGCTTGGCTAATGCAAGCGCAGTATCTGGCGCTCATGTGCGCTAACCTCACGCAAATACTCGCGCCGGAGAAAATTATTTTTGGTGGCGGTGTCATGGAGCAACCACATTTGCTGCCGATGGTGCGCGAATATTTTTCTGCCTACGTCAATGGCTATGCGCCCAACGCAGTGTTGAACAACCTGAAAGACTATATTGTCAAAACACCGCTCAGTGGCACGGCCGCTATCTTGGGTATATCAGATCTTGCCCTGCAACATTTGCAACGTAGTCTTGCGTAATCTATTCGTGCCTGAAAATTTTCTATCAAATGATTTTTGAGTAACGAATGATTTTTGTGTTATCTGCTTGCTGCAGGTATTCATCAAACACCATGCAAATACGGCGAATCAGCAAGCGGCCTTTGTTCAATACTTTTATACCGCTATTATCAATCTGCACGAGTCCGTCGTCGATCATAGGTTGCAGCTGCGCCAGCTCGGTACGGAAATGTTGCTGCGGGTTGATATCGAATGCGCGCCCGATTTCGTGGAACGATAATTCGCAGTAGCAAATCAACCGATTGATAACAAAGCGGCGCAATAAATCTTCCTGGTTGAGCGTAAAACCTTTGGCAATGGGCAAAAGGCCCATATCCATTTTTTGCTGATAGCTGTTCAGGTCTTTCTCATTTTGTACGTAGACGTTATCGATCATGCTAATGGAAGAAACCCCCAGTGCCAGCAAATCGCAATTGCCGTGAGTCGAATAGCCCTGAAAATTGCGCTGTAATTTTCCCTGTTGTTGTGCCTTAACCAAATCATCATCGGGTTTGGCAAAGTGATCCATGCCAATATACACATAGCCCGCCTGCTGCAACAGGTCGATTGCCAGGTGCAGCATATCCAGTTTTTCGGCCGGGCTCGGCAAGTCTTCTGTGCGAATCAAGCGTTGGCTTTTAAACAGGTGCGGCATATGGGCGTAGTTAAACAGCGATAATCGTTCCGGCTCCAAATCAATCACTTGTTGCAAAGTTTCACGCAGTGATTGCTGGTTTTGCAGCGGCAAACCGTAAATTAAATCCATACTGATGGATTGATAATGCTGCGCGCGCAACGCCTGCATCAGCTCTGCAATTTGCGCGCGCGTGTTGTAGCGATTAACTGCCTGTTGTACGCGCTCATCAAAATCCTGCACGCCCATGCTGACGCGATTAAATCCCAGCTGGCGCAAATGTGCCATGGTGTTAGCGCTGACCTGGCCGGGGTGAATCTCCACCGAAAATTCGCCGGTTTTATCGTCGGCAAATGTAAACAGGCGTCGGCTTGCGTTCATCAGCAGGGACATTTCCTCATCGCTAATAAACGTGGGCGTGCCACCACCCCAATGCAACTGCTGTACCTCCTTGCCGGGTTCAAACATGTCTGCATAGAGTGCCAGCTCCTGAATCATGCGCTCCAGGTAGGGCAGGGCACGGCCTTTGTTATGGGTAACAATTTTGTTGCATCCGCAGTAGTAACAAAGGCTCTCACAAAAGGGTATGTGAAAATATAAAGAAAGAGGGCGATGCGCGAGGTTGCTGCGCACAATCGCCCTAAAGAGTGCGGATTGACTAAAACTTTCCTGAAACTGCGGTGCGGTGGGGTAGGAGGTGTAGCGTGGCCCCGCCAGATCATAGCGCTGGATAAGTGATTGATCCCATTCAATGGGCTGAGTAAAAATGGACATGGCGAGCCACCGGTAAGCTGATTAATGCCATGGTAAAAACTTGTGCCCTTCCCCGAATTGATATGGATCAAGCCTATAATGGCTCTCCACTGTAATCCTGTTCGGGTGGTGCATTATTTCGCAGCGCCTGCATCTGAGTTTCTTTTATTTGGTTTGAGAGCTTATGTCCCGTTCCCGCCCTTTGCTGCACGATAATTATGATGAGATTGCTGATGCCCTGGCTGGCCCCGGTTTTATTATTCTCGATGGTGTTTTTCCCGAGGCGATAACCGACGGTCTGGTTGAACTCATTGCTGCCCGTGAGGACAAACTCACGCCTGCAGGTATAGGCCGAGCGGGTGACTATCAACGCAATGATTCGGTGCGCGGCGATGCGATTCAATGGCTGGAACCAGGCGATACGACTGTCACAGAATTTTTATCTGCCATGGATAAACTGCGCGAGGCCTTGAACCAGCGTTTATTCCTTGGCTTGGCGGATTACGAAGCCCATTTCGCCAGCTATGCGCCAGGGGCCTTTTATAAGAAACACCGCGATGCCTTTCGCGGTAAGCCCGGGCGGAAACTTTCCAGTGTCTTTTACCTGAATCCAGGTTGGGATTTGGCGGCAGGAGGCGAATTAGTGCTCTATGATGAAGCAGGGGAGCAAGAGTTGGTTCGAGTTGCACCAGAATGCGGCAGGTTGGTGTTATTTCTTAGTGAGGATTTTCCTCATGAAGTCTTGCCAGCGAGAAATCCACGCCAGAGTATCGCCGGGTGGTTCCGTATCAACCCCTAGCTTTTTTGCGAATTGAAGGACTCGCCAGCCTAATCTCTGATTATTTTTAGGCAATGAATCCTTTGGAATATTTATAAGTGCGGCCAAATAGCCTGCGTGACTCGTGCGTAACCGCGGTAGTTACTATGAGTAGTTATTATCAGTAGTCAGTAGTTATTATCAGTAGTCAGGGTTATTTTGGTAGTTGGCAATGCTTTTGCAAGGACTGGGTGTGGCCCGCTGAAATTCTTCCGGGAGGGAAGAAATGGAAACCAGGGATGCGTGTTCGGCGGGCAACAATTACGTCTTATATACCAACAAAAAAAAGAACAAAAAACTCAGAGAACCGCAAAGCGAGGCCGCGCATGCTTAAGGAAGTCACCATGAGTGAAATGAAAATAGATTGGCAGGATTATCACTCCGGCCACTTCTACGACGAGTTAATTAGTGCACCTGGCAAGCCCCGACCTGAAACCAAACACCTCGCCCAATACCTCACTTCGCTTTCCGGTGAAGAATTGCAGGAACGTAAACTCTCTGCAGAACTCGCTATAAAAACCATGGGTATTTCGTTCACGGTCTATAGCGATGCTGGCAACATTGACCGCGAATGGCCCTTCGATATTATCCCGCGCATTATTCCGCAACGTGAATGGCAAAAAACCGAGCGCGGTTTAATCCAACGCTTAACAGCCCTGAATTTATTTATCAACGATATCTACAACGATCAAAAAATTATTAAAGACAAAGTTGTACCCTCCTATTTATTTGAGGATTCGGTCAATTTCCGCAAGGAATGTATGGGCATGAAACCCGCGTACGGAGTCTGGTCACATATCTGCGGTAGCGATTTAATTCGCGATGACAAAGGCGAATTTTTTGTGCTGGAAGATAACTTGCGCGTTCCCTCCGGTGTGTCCTACATGCTGGAAAATCGCAAGGTGACCAAACGCGTATTTCCGGAATTGTTTGAAAACCACAAAATTGTTCCCGTTACTGATTATCCCAACCAATTATTTGACACGCTAGCGTCTTTGTCGCCGCGCAAATCGGATCGTCCGGAAATTGTGGTGCTTACCCCCGGCATTTATAACTCCGCGTATTTTGAACACTCCTATCTTGCGCAACAAATGGGTGTGGAATTAGTGGAAGGCAATGATCTGGTGGTGGATAGCGATGATTGCGTGTATATGCGCAGTATCGATGGCTTAAAACGCGTTGATGTGATCTATCGCCGTATTGATGATTTATTTTTGGACCCGGAGATGTTTAATCCGGACTCTGTGCTAGGTGTGCGCGGTTTAATGCGCGCCTGGTTAAAAGGTAATGTGGCTTTGGCGAATGCGCCGGGAGCTGGTGTGGCGGATGACAAGGTGATTTATACCTTCGTGCCAGACATGATCAAATATTATTTGGGTGAAGAGCCTATCCTGCCTAACGTGCCCAGCTATTTGTGTGTCGATAAAAAGCAATGCGACTATGTGCTCTCTAATCTGGATAAATTGGTGGTGAAACCGGCCAACGAATCCGGCGGTTACGGCATGATTATCGGCCCGCAAGCGAGCAAAAAAGAATTGGAGGAATTTGCGTTGCGCATTAAGGCAAATCCGCGCAACTACATGGCGCAACCGTTAATTTCATTATCTACGGCGCCGATCCTCACCAATGGCAATGCCGAGCCGCGCCATATCGATTTACGCCCTTTCGTCCTGCAAGGTAAAGATCATTGCGTAACCCCAGGTGGCTTAACGCGTGTTGCCATGCGTAAAGGTTCCTATGTGGTGAACTCGTCGCAAGGTGGCGGTAGTAAAGATACCTGGATTGTGGTGGAGGACTAAATTATGTTGTCCCGTGTTGCTGAACGAATTTATTGGTTAGGGCGCTACATGGAGCGCTGTGAAAATACCGCGCGCCTGGTCAATGTGAATTCCAACTTGTTGTTGGATTTGCCCAATGGTGTGCGTGTCGGTTGGGGCTCGCTGATTGATATTAGTGGCACCGGCAGCTACTTTAAAAAAGACACCTTAAGTGCCGACGAAAAAACCGTTGTGCATTTTATTTTGGCCGATAAAGATAACCCGGCGTCATTGATTAATTCGCTGAGTTTTGCGCGCGAGAACTCGCGTATTACACGCGAAATCATGCCCATGGAAGCCTGGGAATTAATTAACGATTTGTATCACTACATTCGCGATCGGGCGGATAAAGTTACTTCGCGGCGCGACCGAAATATTATTTTATTGCACGTGATTAGCAGTGTGCAGCAATTTACCGGTTTGTTGGCGGGTTGCATGAGCCACAACAACGCGTACGATTTAATTCGCATTGGTCGCAACCTTGAGCGCGCCGATATGAGTACGCGCATTGTGGATGTGGGCCTGGTAAATTTATTGCCGCATTTATCCATCGGCGGTACTGAAGTGCTGGAGCCTTACGACAATATCCTCTGGATGAGTGTGCTGCGCTCTTTGAGTGCATATCAAATGTATCGCCAGCACATTCGTGACCGCGTTAACGCCAATGCGGTAGTGACATTTTTATTGCAAAACGAGGATTTCCCGCGCGCTGTAGCCCACTGTTTAAAGCAGTTGGAGCAGTGTCTATGGGCTTTGCCGAACAGCGAAAAAGTATTGGCCGCTATTGTAAATATCCAACACAAACTCGATGAGGCAGATCTGGATCAGTTATTGCAAAGTGGATTGCATGAGTACATTGATGAACTGCAATTGGAAATTGGCAACTTGCATTTCAGAATCGCAGAAACCTGGTTCCTGCCAGTGGTGATGGCACAGGAACAAAAGTCCGCCTGATTTGTTAGCCTGTTTTAACTGTGTCGATCAGATTTACGCAATAGTTCGGCACCACCATCTTGCGTGTTGTCTCTCTGAGACCTGGCCCGTTGTTCGGGCCTTTTTTTTGCGTTGAATTTGGTTTTTAAGGGTTCAATAAATTGAATGCCTACATCCTCGGATTGGCTGTAGTTGTGTGATAACCATAACCCAGGTGAAAAATCATGTTAATCAAATACGCTATTTCAGTTGTGGGTGTGTTGGTAATTAGCTTAAATCGTGTCGCGTTTGCAAGTGAGCCGGATTTTGCTACTAAAGGTTGTAAACCACTGGAATTAAAACGCCAGGTGATTACGCACCCGCACGTGCCTGATACCTTGAAGGTGGAAGACCTGGATTATTCCGCTTGTGATGGTAAGCCACTTAAGGCCTATTTGATCGCTTCAGCTAAAGCCTCACTGGGTAAACAACCGGCGATTTTGTATGTGCATTGGTTTGATCCACGTGTAAAAAACTCCAACCGTGAAGAGTTTGTTGAAGAGGCCGTTGCCTTCGCGCAAAAAGGTGGAACGGCTTTGCTGGTTTCTACATTCTGGTCGGTACCGGGTGGGTATTATGACAAACGCCGTTGGCAGGACGACTATGAAAACACGCTCAATCAAACTCGCGATTTACGGCGCGCGTTGGATTTTTTGCGCAAGCAGTCAGCAGTGGATAAAAAACGGATGGCCTATGTAGGTCATGACTATGGCGCAGTGTTCGGTGCAATGCTTGCACCCTATGAGCCGGAAATAACTGGCTGGGTCCTTAGTGCTGGCGCTGCCGATATTAGCAGCTGGTATTTATACGGCTCCGCCAGTGGCGTGCCTGCGGGCGATGACTTGAAAAAATACCTGACTCAGTTTGCCCCAATTCAGCCTTACATATTGTTGAAAAAATCAAAAGTGCCTGTGTTGTTGCAATACGCCAAAGTGGATGAATTTATTAATGATGAACAGCAACAGAAAATGCGCTCATCTATGCCGAAGGGAAGTGTATTTAACGTTTACGATTCCAACCATGCGATGGATTTGCCTGTGATTCGTGTAGAACGTGAGCAGTGGATTGGGGAGCGGTTGTTGTTGGAAAGTAAATGATGGGGGTTGGCCGGGGTTTAACAGTTTAGAATCTAATGAATCAAGATTTAATAAATTAGTGTTCAAAAAAATTAGAAGTCGATAAGTCAGGGTTCAATAAATCAGGGTTCAATAAATTGAACCCTTACAGATCAGTATTTTCATTTGTCCCGTAGGGGGGCAATTTATTGCGCTTTGTTTTTTTGTTGGGGCATTGCTTGGCGATTATTCCGAATAACTGCTGTCAGTTTTAAACGCTTCACCGGTAGAGTAAAACTCCCCGCCGGCCATGTAGTGGATACTGCGTTTTTGTGGATCGGCGGAGAAATTCCAGCGGCCATTTAAGAATTGTTCGGCGTCGGCATAAGCGGCGACGACTTCGCCGACGATGAGATCCATGTCTTCTGCGCCTTGCTTAATCACTTTGCACTCCAGCCAGCCGATGCAATCTTCGATAAATGGCGCGGCGATTTTAGCAGCGGGGAAGGTGTTGATGTTGAAGCGGGAAAATTTATCCAGCTCGCGGCCGCTCACATCACCCACATCCAGCGTGAGTTGAGCAATTTTGCGCATGGGAAATTGCAAACCAAATTCGCCGCTGGCGTTGACCAGTTCACGCGTATAGGTATTTTTATCAATCACGACTGCAACTTTTGCGGGCGAGAAATCCAGTGGCATAGTCCAGGAGGCAGCCATGATATTGCGCTTATCGCCATGGGCGCTGGTGATAATACTGACCGGGCCGTGGTTGAATAATTTGTAGCTGTCTTTTAAGGGGATAGAAATGTGGTTTGGCATTTTTCATGAACCTGTAACGGGTATAACAGTGATTACAGATATTGCTGGTGAATAATAAGGCGACTGTCGATAAATTGCCCCGACAGATAATCCTATGAGGGCAATTTATTGGAGGTACATTTCTGTTTTTTGTGTGAAATTTATCTTTTTATTTTACCATCAAAACTGCATTCGTTTTTTTGCCCTTTGCAGGAATAAGCGCTCTGGCAGATGCCATAGAGTCAGCGCACTCAGGTTTGAAATCGGCTACTTTTTTATTGGTGACTTTAGGTATTTCCAGCGTTATTGTTTCAAGAGTGTTACCGTCATCATCTGCATCATCGGTGTCTTTCATTTTGAGTGTTAGCTTGTTGTTGCTAACATATGCCTCAACATTTTCCTGACCCAACTTAAACGTATTTTTTTCTACGTGAACAAAATCGATTCCCTGGTCAATCCAATAGCAATTGCCCCATTCATCGTAAGTGTCGCCGGCGTAGTCGTAAAGTGTACCTTTGCCGTCACTTGCAATGGACAAATAAATTTCGTCGCGTACACCCGCAGACACATCTTCAGACATGTCCCACAAACCAGCTATTGCTGCTGTACCCTGTGGATTATTAGTTGGCGCACCATTATCGCCGTCTCCTCCACCTCCGCCACCACAAGCAACTAATAAAAACATGCTGCTGTAAATTGTTTTTCTCATACTTCCAATGCTCCATAATATTAAGTGGTGATTCCAGATTGACTTAAAGCAAAACGCTGCAGTGTTAATAATTTTCCTGCAGGTTTTGCAGTTGCGATCTTAGCATAGGTGTTTTAAATGGCGCACGAATTTCCATTGTGTGGTGAAAACATTGTTCGCTTTTTTATAGCCCCTGAATAACGTCTTCGGGAACGCGTTGCACATCAACCGATACCGAGAGTTGAGGGGCGTGGCCTCCGCCAAATATAACGCCTTTTAACGGGGTTACATCGGAGTAGTCGCGGCCCCAGGCGGTGGTGATGTGTTGTGCGCTGGTGAGGGTGTTGTTGGTGGGGTCGAATTCATACCAGCCTTCGCCCGGAGAATAAACGGCAAACCAGGCGTGTGTTGCATCGGCGCCGATTAATTTTTCTTGCCCTGGAGGCGGCAGTGTTTCCAGATAGCCGCTGACGTAGCGCGCCGGATAACCCAGCGAACGCAAGCAGCCGATCGCGAGGTGCGCAAAATCCTGGCAGACACCGCGCTTGTGCTTTAGTACATCGGCAAGTGGTGTGGCGACATCGGAAAACGTTGGGTCGTAGGTAAAGTCGGTAAAAATGCGTTGGGTTAAATCCATCACCGCCGATAAAAACGGACGATCATCGCTAAAGCTGGGTGCGGCATAATCGGCGAGATCCTGATGCTGTTG
>JAGKXA010000183.1 GCA_021151615.1 Cellvibrionaceae bacterium
TCGACGAGCCGGTGCAGAAACGGTCGGGCAGGTCGATAAATTTGAACTGCGATGAAGTCCAGAGCACCAGCTCTTCGCTCATGCGCGACATATGCGTGAGCAGGATACTGGCGAAGGCGCAGAATTCGATAGCAAAGTCGCGGTCGCTCACCGAGTCCAGCGAGTTTTCGGTCGGTGCCTCAAAGCCGAGCAGTTGCGCGGTGTAGGCACGGTCGATCGGGTAGGTAGTTCCGGCCAGGGCAGCGGCACCCAGTGGCAGGTAGTTCATGCGCTTGCGGCAATCCAGCAGGCGGCCATAGTCGCGCTGCAGCATTTCAAACCAGGCGAGGATGTGATGGCCAAAAGTCACTGGCTGGGCAGTTTGCAGATGGGTAAAGCCGGGCATGATGGTATCAGTATTGGCTTCTGCCAATTGCAGCATACCCTGCTGCAAACGGGTTAGCTCTTGAGCGATAGCGTCGATTTCGTCGCGCATATACAAACGAATATCGGTGGCGACTTGATCGTTGCGCGAACGGCCGGTATGAAGTTTCTTGCCAGTGATGCCAATGCGTTGGGTGAGCAGTGCTTCGATGTTCATGTGCACATCTTCCAGGCTCACCGACCAGGTAAATTTGCCAGCGACTATCTCTGCACGGATTTCTTCCAGGCCAGCGATGATCTGATCGCGCTCGGTTTCAGTCAGCACGCCCACTTTGGCGAGCATGGTGGCGTGGGCGATGGAGCCATTGATATCGTGGTGATAGAGGCGGTAATCAAAACCGATAGACGCGGTAAAACGCTCGACAAAGGCATCAGTCGCTTCGCTAAAGCGGCCGCCCCAGGGTTTGATCGGCTGGTCATTCTGGCTCATGAGGAAGTATCCACAAACGTAAAATAATGAAGGAGTTAACGGGCATAGCTAGGCTAAGATTCGCATTTTTGCGTGAAGCGAAAACTGCCGTGGCGCTACAAGGCCGCGCATTATAGCCCAAGCTATCGTCAATAAGTTGGGCCAGTGACCGGCCAACCGGGGAAAAACCACAGAGGATTTATGCCTGCACCCAGGGTCAAAAATACCCGCGCCGAAGCGCGCGAACCGCTCACCCCTTTTCTGCCTGATTTATGTAATAGTCAGGCGGTATTCCTTCTGGTGCTGGTGGCGGAATTGTTGGCGCTCTTGTTGACCATTAGCGCTCCGTCAGGGCTGCGAAATTTCAATTGGGATAAATTGGCCTTGGTTTCGGTGCAGGTGCAATGGATTGTCTTGTGCAGTGCAGTTGCGCTCTGCCGTATGCGCTTCTGGTTAGGTCGACAAACCCAAATTAAGGCAGGGAGCGCAAGTTACGCAGTAGTGCTGTTGATTACCTTGATCTTGTCACTCCTGGGACAATGGATAATTTATGGCGTTAGTGATTTGGTTCTGGTGGCCGAACGCCCTGCTGGGTTTGATTATTGGCTGTTAGCAGACAACCTGGCGTTGGCGGCAATCCTCTCGGGTATTTTGTTGCGCTATCTCTATCTGCAGCAGCAATTGCGCAATCAGCAGCAGGCGGAGATGCAGGCGCGCATCCAAGCCTTGCAGTCGCGTATTCGTCCGCATTTTTTATTTAATAGTATGAATTCAATTGCCAGTCTGATCAGTACCGAGCCGGATACCGCTGAGCGAGTAGTGGAAGATTTGTCCGAGCTTTTTCGCGCAAGCCTGGCTGAGCCTTCACTTATTCCGCTGGAGCGCGAGTTGACCCTATGTAAGCACTACCTGGATATTGAGCAACTGCGTCTGGGGCGCCGTTTGCAGGTGGATTGGCAAATCGGCAGCTACACTAGTGAAGTGAAAATCCCGAGCCTGATGTTGCAACCGCTGGTGGAGAATGCGATCTTCCACGGCGTGGAGCCCATGCCCAAGGGTGGGAAAATTACCATCAAGGTTTCGCAAAACGATAAGCAACTGAGTATTGTCATTAGCAACCCCTATGTCCTGGTAAAACGAAATACGCAAAACCACGAACATTCCCAGCGCCATAATCGTATGGCATTGGATAATATTCGCCGCCGGCTAACGGCACATTTCGGCGGTGCCGCACGGTTATCCAGCAGCGCGGAAAACGGTGTGTTTACCACGTATATCTTTTGCCCGTTAACAGTGTGAGAGCTGAGCGTGCAAATAAATTGTTAGTCATCCACAGAGAAAATAAGTATGGATGTGTTGATTGTTGATGATGAAGCCCTGGCGCGGCAGCGACTGGTGCGTATGGTGGAGAAGATTGACGGCTTCTCTGTGGTTGCAGAAGCGGATGGCGCCGAGGAGGCCATGGTTGCCATCACGGCGCATGATCCGGATATAGTGTTGCTGGATATTCAAATGCCGGGGCGTGATGGTTTGTCGCTCGCGCGCGACATCGCTGCTTTGGAAGATCCACCGGCGATAATTTTTTGCACGGCTTACGATCAGTACGCGTTGGATGCCTTTGGCACTAACGCGGTGGGCTATTTGCTTAAACCGGTAAAGGCTGAGCAATTATTGCAAGTGTTGGAAAAAGCTACCAAGCTCAACAAAATCCAACGTGTTGCCGCGCAGAAAAAATCAGCTCCCAAAAAAGAAAACCAACGCACCCAAATCAGTGCCAAAACCCGACGCGGTGTGGAGTTAATTCCCGTTGAGGATGTACGCTACTTTCTTGCCGATCATAAATACGTGACGGTTTATCATCGCAACGGTGAACATTTGCTCGATGAAACCCTAAAGGAGTTGGAGGAAGAGTTTGTCGGCCGTTTTGTGCGCGTGCACCGCAATTCGCTGGTGTCCATCAAACATATTGAAGCCTTGGAACGCACGGCACAAGGCCAGTACCAGGTGCGTTTAGCGGATATAGAAACGCGCCCGGTTATCAGTCGCCGTCATGTCAGTGATTTGAAAGATCTACTAAAAATGATGTGATTGGATGTTTTATGTTGCGTTCGTTTGCAATGATTATTTTTGTTAGCGGTTGATAAACTTGTGTGGTTTTTATGGTTGAACATCTGCAATCATTGCTACCAAAAATGTTTACGCAAATTTTATTTAAGTTAAGCGCCATCGATTAGCAAAGAGAGATCACTGCACTTTTTTGAGGCGCATTACCCTCGACAATGCGACGCTTTTTCCCATTCAGGGCAAGCGTTCAATTTATTTATCGTCGAGGGAACAATGAATATCACTACTAAAAAATTATTGCGGCAATCGGTATTTTTGCTGGGTGCAGGTTTAACTCTACACGCCTCCAGCAGCTTTGCGGCACGCTGCGAATATCTTGTGCAAAGCGATTGGAATACCGGCTTTGTGGCCGCTATTCGCATCACCAACGATACCAGTACACCCATTAGCGGTTGGTCAGTCAATTGGACCTATTCCGATGGAACTACCCGTACCGGCGGATGGAATGCCAACGTCAGTGGTAGCAATCCGTACACTGCAACTGGCGTGGGCTGGAATAACCAGATTAATCCTGGCCAAAGTGTGGAATTTGGGGTGCAGGGCAATAAGGGGGTTGCCAACTCGCCGGCAGCGCGTCCGGTTGTGAGCGGTAGTGTCTGTTCGTCACCAACGAGCAGTCCATCTACCAGTGCATCGACTACTAGTCGTCCAGGCACTAGTATGCCGACGATCAGTAGTCCATCCACCAGCAATCCATTTATCAGTGCACCTTCGACCAGCAGCTACTCCAGCGTGTCGACCAGCAGGAGCGTTAGCAGCACTTCAGCGGGATCGGTTGGCAGTGCAGGCAATTCAAATTCCAGTTTATCCAGCGTGAGTTCGCGCCCCTCATCGGTGTCTTCGGTAGGATCGAGCAGTTCCAAAGGGGTTAATCATCCCCCGGTAGCGCGTTTGACGTTAACCGCAAATGGATTGACTGTGCGTGCTAACGCGTTGGCATCCACTGATGAGGATGCGGATAAACTGCGCTACACCATTGCTTTTGGTAGCGGCAGTGCTTTTCTATACGGTGATGTCTGGTACACCTACAAATCACCGGGAACTTACCCGGTTACTGTTTCAGTGGACGACGGCACAACAATTAGTGAAACACAGGAGTTCATTACCCTTACTGGTGCCGGCAGTAATCAACCGCCGATTGCTGTGCTCAATGTTGTGCGTGATAACCAACGTATAATCGCTTATGCCAACACCTCATACGATGCTGAAAAAACTGGCGGATTGACCTATTTGTGGGATTTTGGTGAAGGGCAGTTTAGTGGCGCACTCCAGCAATCATTTTATAATTGCGGCACACTACGCCCCGCAACCCCTGTCACTTTGACAGTATCAGATGGGGAGCTTGCCGACACCGTGCAAGGCTCTGCTGCCCTGCCATGTGGCGCCTTCCAGGATACCGGTGGCTCAGCAAACTTTACCTACACAGTAGATGGTTTAAATGTGAAGGTGGATGCGCGTACGTCCTATCAGGCGCGCGCGTTGGACTGGGATTTTGGTGATACAACTGGCCAGGCCAGCAGTAGCCAAACCAGTAGCCGAGGCAGTGGTCGCTTATTGGAATCCCATACCTATGCAACGGCAGGCACCTACAACATCAAGCTGACGGCTTATGGCGACTTTGGTAATGGAACGAAAACCATTCCGGTGACTGTGGGTAATCTCGTGGCGAGCTCCTCATCGTCCAGTAGCAGTGTTCGCAGTTCTTCCAGTGTCAGTAGTGTGCCCAATCATTACGATGCGCCGCGCGCAACGATTGCGCCAGTGATCGATGGCAGCGTGGATGCAGTCTGGGAGCGCGCCGCCTGGGCGCCGATCAATGTGTACTGGTTGGGCACTCAACCCAATCCATCGGCGGCGGATTATACGGGTCGCTACAAGGCGCTCTGGGATGAGGATTATCTCTACCTCTTGTATGACGTCACTGATGATCGTATCTACGACGGCGTGCGCGATGCGCTGGATCGCTACTGGGAAGATGACACGGTGGAGCTGTTTATCGACGAAAATAAAAACGGCGGCCAACACGGTTACAACACCAGTGCCTGGGCCTATCACATCAGCACCTATGGCGATGTGGTTGATTACACCACCTCGGGGCCAAAACTGTTGAACGATCACGTCACCAGTCGTCTGGTCAGCAATGGCAGCAAGCATATTTGGGAATTGCGGGTGCGTATCTATGGCGAGGATTACGCCGATTGGAAAGCCAATACCCCGCTCAAATTGTTTAGCGGCAAGTTGATGGGCTTCTCGGCCTGTTACATCGACAATGATGGCAGCGCGCAGCGCGAAACCATGATGGGCTCGGTAAATACACCGGGTCACAAAAACAATCAGGGTTATCTGGATGCGAGTGTGTTTGGTTCAATGCGTTTGGTTGAATAACTCCCTCGTACAATTAACTTGCGCAATAGAAACGAAAACCCCGCCGTAAAAAGCGGGGTTTTCGTTTTAGCGGCAAGTATCAGTTTGCGGAAACAGCGATTTTTCCACCGAACATTAACGGCAGGTCACTGCAGGTGTTTCCACGCTGCCACCGTTGGTATTGCCCTGGAAGCCGAATTCCACCGTTTGTCCGGCGCCTATGGTGGAGTTCCAGCTAACACCGGTAGCGCTGTATGGATTACTGCCGCTGAGTGTGACATTCCATGAGCTGGTGATGCGGTTATTGCCGCTGTATTGCCAACTGGCAGTCCAGCCGGATTTGCTGCTGGTGCCCGAATTGGTCACGCGAATAGCGCCGGTAAAACCTGAGCCCCAGGAATTACTCACCACATAAGTACAGCTCAATCCGCCCGTGTTGCTGACGCTGCTCGCGCTGCTGGACGAAGGCGCAATACTACTGCGGCTGCTGGACGAAGCGGGTGTACTGCTTTTGGATGAGGGCGCAGTACTGCTGCCAACACTGGAGCTGCCCCCTTCAACTCCCCAAGGGGCCGGTAGTGCGGCGCAACTGGTGCGACCTACGCAGCTTTGCTGGTTTTCCCAGCCCCAACCGGATGCTGTGTTGACGCAGATTGGATAGCGATTGCCATACCAGTTACAGGTACCGCCAGTGTTGCTCACCGAGGACGAACTGCTGGAGCGAAGGCTGGACGAGCCGGGTGCGATTGATGAGGGCGCTGCACTGCTGGGCGCAACACTGGAGCGAACACTACTGGAAGAGCTGGTGGTGGTGCCGCTGAAATGGGTTGCCAGGCGCGAGGTCGCTTTGATGCCATTGGTACTGTTAATCAGGTAGTTGCCCCAGGTGCTGAGTGACCCGGCATTCCAGTTGTTGACTATATCCAGTTGCACGCAGCAACTGCCGTTGCCGCTCCAGCTCCAGCCCATGTAGCCAATACGCATATCCTGCGCGTATTGCAGGATGGCCTCCTCGGCGACATTACTGCCGCTGTGCTCAGCACCGAACTCGCCCACCACAATTGGCAAACCGCGGTTCTGGAAGCTGCTCAGGTAGCTCTGCACAATGCTCGCGCTGTTGTAAACCTCGTACATATGGACCGAGAAAATGGTGTTTTTCAGGGTGTCTGCCGCAAAAATGGTCGCGGCGTTGTCGCGCATTGCATTGGACCAATCCTGCCCCCAGTTGGCAGCGTCAACCATAAGCTGGTGCGTCAAGCCGCCGCTGCGCAGCGCGCGCACTGCAGTGATGGTATCGCTGGTGTAAGTGGCTGCCGGGGTGCTGTTGCCGAAGGGTTCGTTGGCAATATTCACAATCACATAATCTTCCTGGCCGGTGATGGCGGCTTTGATGTCGCTGCTTAACCAGTATTCGGTGGCGCGGCTGATGTGGGTCGCGGCGGCGCTTTCACCGTAGCCGGTGGAATCGTGTACTTCCAGCACGCACACCAGTTTATTCGCCTTGCATTGGTTGATGATGTTGGTGACATCACTGCCGCTGGTGCGGGTCCATTGGGTGCCGTTGGCCAGCACGACACGCACCGAGTTTGCACCCGTGGCCGCTATGTCTTTTAGCGATTGGCTGAGGCGATCTGGATACCAGGTGTGAGCGTGGTTAACCCCGCGGAACACGAAGGGATTGCCATTGGGGTCCAGGATTTGCGCGCCGTTTACACTCCAGCCGGCAAATGCAGGGGATACCATGGCAGCGGTTAGTACAGCCAGGGCGGTTTGTTTCAGGCGTGAGTGCTTGAGTGTGATCAGGTTTTTCATAGGTTTTCCTTTTTGCAACCAAAAGCCTAAAGGCTCGCGGCTGCATCTGGTGGTTATTGTTATCAAACGGGTTTTGGCCAATACCGGCACAGGTCGGGTAGGGCGCGCCCTGAGCTGTGAACTACATCGGTATTGGTGTTGTAAACATTGGTATTTTCAAAAACGGCGATTACCGGATATCACCCGTCTGCCATGCGGAATCCCGGAGGGGAGCGGACCGCAAAAATTATTGTGATTAAGGCAGATAACTACAGGATTTTGTAATCGGTTACATGATATTTCGATGTTGCCGGTAAAAGCAAGGCGCAAAATCAAGGAAAAATCGCGGATTGGTGCACATATCGAATTATTTTTGAAATAAATAGGGTGTGTTTTTTAGCTAATGAAAAATCATAGGTAATTTAAAAATCTTTCGATGGGAACGTTTACATTTCTGAGGTTGGATTAGCGATCGGCTGGATGTTCCCCGCGAAAGTCCGCCGGTGGGGAAAAGTCAGGCAGTGCTATAGGGGCATTGCACTGCTCCGCTTCGGGCATGTAGGGTGATTTCAGGCAGATAATTCGCCGTTTATGCAATTCCAGGGGCGCCAAGTGTTGGGCGAAGTAGCGCCAGAACATCCGGTCATACTCCCCGCTGGCATTCATGATTTGCAGGCCAGCGATGACACGCTCAGCCAAATGCGGATGGCGTTTGCTTACGTACAAATAGGTAGGAAAGTTGTAGTAGAGCAATAGTTCAGGCTCTATCACCATGTCAGGATACTGCAGGTGTTGCTCTGTAAATTTCACCCCTATCTCATTGGCTCCCAGGGGCAGGCAATCAATGCGCCGGGTGGCGAGTAAAGGAAACAGTTGCCGCAATCCCGCTGATTCAAACAGCGGGATTCTGTTCAGCTGGTAAATCAGGGTATCAGTCCAGTCCTGCCCCTGGCCAATCTTGATCTGGCGCAGGTCTTCCAGCGACTGGATCTGTGCAAAGCGCGGCAAATCCGCACGGTTAATCAGGCAGATACGCAAGCCCAGGAGTCCGCGCAATATATTGACCTCGATCGGAATCACTTCGGCCTGTGCGATGGGGGTGCCCGGTGATGCCCACTGGATATTCATCAGCTTGCCTTCACTCATCAAAATTGATTGGCGTTTGGCGGTGGGCGCACCGCCATAGGGCCGCAGTACAAAGTCACCAAACTCCGTGCGAGTAACCTCCATGGCGCGCTCAATCAATTCAAATTGGAATCTGTTTTGGCTGTCATTGGCGTCCGAGCGGTGATAGCTCACCGCCATAGGCTCCGCGGCAACCGCCTGCCCGTGACTGTAAATAACCAGAAATCCGCTGATGATCAAACCGGAAAGCAAGCGAGTGAACATAATAGAAACCGGCAGTTTTGATTAATTAGTTTAGATAAGGACGCGCGCGAGTTCGTGTATTTTTGGGCGTTTAAAAATACAAAAAAACTCGCCATATGGAGCTTGCATTGCGTTTCTTTGCTTTCAGGAAATTACGGTTATCAGCAGATGGCTGCTAGTGAAAAAACAAGCTAGCGATGGGTATTTTTGCGCTGGTTGATGATGTGATGCCAGTGCTAGATTTTTGTCTTCCCTCCCCGCCTTCTGGAATACGGCGCTCGCCGAAGGAGATTTCCATGTCATTCGTTCAGCAACAATTACTGGCCCCTCGCCCGGACTCTATCGCCAGCGTCAATTTGCCGCGCCGTTTGGATCATTTTCCGTCTCCGGCCGATTGGCGCAATGAAACCCTGTATTTCGGCGATCGCTGGCAGGGGGGAACTTTGCAGGGCGTTGCCTCCAAGCTGGATTATTTAAAAAATCTGGGTGTTACTTGCCTGTGGTTGAGCCCGGTGTTTAAACAGCGCGGCCATATGAACTCTTTTCATGGTTATGGGATACAGGATTTCCTGGAGGTGGATCCACACTTTGGCGATCGCAAAGCGCTGGTGGATCTGGTGGCGCTGGCGCACGCCAAAGGCATGCGCATTATTCTGGACATTATTTTCAATCACTCGGGCGAAAACTGGACTTACCCGGCTGATTTACCCGGGGGTAAATACACGCCGCATTACACCACCCGGCGCCACGGCTTTGGGGCCTGGCGCAACCATCAGGGTGAGGATATTGCGGCAATTGCCGGCAGCGATGAAGGTGTCTGGCCGAGCGAACTGCAAAACCCCGATGCCTATACCCGCGCGGGCGCCGGTAGCCTGGGTGCGGGCGATATTGATGATCCCTATGCCGAGCACAAGCGCGCCGATTTTATTACGCTAAAAGACTTTGCACTGGATAATCCTGCGGTGATGAGTGATCTCGCCCGCTGTTACAAATACTGGATAGCATTGACGGATTGTGATGGTTTTCGTATCGATACGCTCAAGCATGTCTCCTATGAACAAGCGCGTAATTTTTGCGGCACCATCAAAGAATTTGCAGCCAATATTGGCAAGCACGATTTTTTATTAGCGGGCGAAATTGCCGGTGGGGATTATGGGCAGGATCGCTATCTGGATGTGTTGCAGCGCAATTTAAATGCT
>JAGKXA010000184.1 GCA_021151615.1 Cellvibrionaceae bacterium
GCTTTCGAAGGCAGTAGGATGATAAACTGGGTTTTCACCCAAAGCCATCCTATATGTTTCTCACTTTTATCATCCTGGCCGTCATCGCCCTGTTCGTCGCGCACCTTTGGACCAAGCGGCGCGACACTGTCGTATACCGAAAGCGGGTAGCAAATACCAAACGCGGCTACTCCATTGCGGATCATCCCTGTGCGTTTGGTGCCGATCATCGCCACGCATCTTCCGATTCTACCCCAAATGTGTGGCCAGCCAGTGATGTCGGGCCGGACGAGGTGCACGGCTTTACTTCCGGGGAAATCCCTGCGTTTGGAGGAGGGGATTTCGGCGGTGGAGGGGCAGGTGATTCCTACGATTCCGGCCCTGCCGACCGGACAGATTCTTCCCCCACCGATTACCCGGCCACGGATTCGTCAGGTGGCTACACCGGCAACGACCAGGCCTGGTAGTGAGCCATATTCACCTGCGGCACGGATATTGACATATTTAGCATTAAAAACAGCATAAATATGTCAGCAACTAAAAAGAAGGGCACTAGCAAACGGAACAAGTTGGGAGTGAAAAATTCGCTCGTCAACAATATCAATGCGCGCAAAAAGAAAGGCACGTCCCGATCGAAAAGCAAAAAGACCGTTAGCAAAAAATCGTACGCGGCAATGAAAAAGAAATGGGGTAAAAAGAGCAAGTAAAAGCCGTCAAACCATTTTAGTGTCGATAGGACTTAATGGATAGTAAATTGTAAAAATATTATTGTCTTCAAAATAGACAATAATGAAATCTTGCTTACATTTGTCTGATACAAATCGGTAGGGGTCGACACTTGCCGGTTGGCGGTTTCCATTATTGTACATTAAACTTTTTACGACTATGAGAAGGATCAGTTCTATCTTCATGATCTTGTGTCTGTTGGGCGCGGTATGTACCAGCACCGCGCAGACTGCGGCACCGGCCGACTTTTTTGCAGGAAAATGGGAGATTACCGTATTCGGAACACCCCAGGGCGACGCAAAGCTGGTGGCCGACCTCACCCGTACCGACGGAAAACTCACCGGGCAGATTACCAACGCAACCGACCCTAACGCCGACAAAATCGCGATCACCAGTGTGGACGAAGCGGCAGATAAAATTACACTTGGCTTTTCGGCATCGGGTTATGACGTAACCCTCGACCTTTCGAAAGTGGACGACGATAATCTGAAAGGAAACATGATGAGCATGTTCGACGCCAGTGCGAAGAGAGTGAAATAATACATGCGGGTTGAGCCCCGCATCAAATCAAACGGCCGGCAATGAATCCATGCGATCCATTGCCGGCCGTTTTAGTGTGTATAATTAATTCAGACGGGATGGTGCCTAGCCCAATGCCGGCTGGAACTGAATCATGGCCCGGAAGACGGGCTGCCCGGAGCTGCTCTGAAAGCCGTCGCCGTTGAATTGGTAAACCTGGTAGCGATCGGTGAAAACGCCGTCTCCGCTATAATCGAAAGTATCGATATCGGCTACGCGGTAGCCTTTTCCGTTGACGAATACCCTGCTGAGATCTTTGTAAAAGCAGCTTTTTTGCCATTTGCAGATAAAACGGAAGTTACTGGCATCCTCGGAAATTACCTGGTCGTCGAAATAGACACGCTCGCTGTCTTTGCTCAGTCGGTCGTCGAGGCATTTGAAATTTTTGGCGTCGGATGAAACGAGGTGATGGGCTTTGAAGACATTACGGTCGTCGCGGCCGAGATCGCGGCCCAGGATCTGGAAATGCACCGGGTCGGCACCGGCAATGCGTTGGCCGCAATAGTAAACGTACTGGAAATCCCTGGCGTAATGAGAGGGTAACGGATGGCCCATGTTGCCTGCCGTGAGCACCTGGAAGGTCCTGGCATGGGCATCCCGCACAACCGACGGGACATTGGAACGATCAAGATAGTAAACCGTCTTGTTCTCGATCCGGTAAACGTCGAATGCAGGAGACGGGACGGAAGACTGGGTTGCCGGGCGCAGCAGGAATTTACTTGCAATAACCAGGATCAGGCTTACGGAGGCGATCAGAAGTAGGATCAGCATAGTGGTATAGGATGGAGTTGAGTGTGATGGGGTTTATTTTTCATGGCGTTCGGGAATGGCGCGGCAAAAGTGCGCATATGATGATTCAACGGAGACTTTAAATGAGGGAACGGTAACTATCGACTATTTACCGGTTAATAAGCCGTTTCCTGATTCTTGAAAAACGGCCTTTCCCGGCGATTTGGAGGCATTAGGTGCAATTACCGATAAATAAATAGGATAGTACGGTTGTACAGAATTGCCGTATTTGGTCTACAGATCGCGCATCTTGACTGCGAATCATTCATGAAATCCCGCAAGCCGCAATGCAGTACATCAAAAAGCTGGTCTGGGCGCTATCGCTCCTGTGCTTCTGTCTGACCGGAGGACGGCTTTGGGCGCAAACTTTGTTCCAGAATATACGGTGGCAGGACGGGCTGAGCGCAAAGCAGACCCGTTGTCTTTATAAGGATTCTTCCGGTTTTCTGTGGATCGGGACGTCTGCCGGGCTCGACCGTTACGATGGTGCCGTTGTCAAGCGTTTTCCTGGTGCCAGGGGTGGACAAAAGCATTTTGTGAGTGCGATTCAGCCATTTGGAGGGCAGGATACCCTCGTCATCGGGCTGCGGCGCGGGGTCCTGCTTTTTGATAAAAAGTCGGGCAGGTTCTCGCGTGACGCACGTTTCAAAGCACTTGATGATAAGACTATCGTCACCATCCGGACCGACGTGCAGAAGCGGATCTGGATTGGCGCCATGGATGGGATTTACATTTACGACGGGCATAAACTCAGCACGATCACCGACTTGTTCGCCGATGCCCGGAAGTTTGATACCCGAAATTTTCAGCTATCGGTCATGGTGTACGACACGTTGCGCCAGGGGCTGTGGATCGGGGGTAACAGGCCGCTTTTTGTGGATTTCAAAACCAGCCACGTTTATTTTAAAGGCAATAATCCCCTGCGCAGCCCTCTGCTGGAATCGGCCAATGTGCATGCCATTGCGGTTGACCGTATGGGAAATGTGTGGTATGGTTCGGACATCGAGCCGTCGCTGAACTACTGGAATTTCAGTACGGGAAAGGTAGAAACTTACCTGGAACTGGACGGAAAGCCGATCGGGGAGGACTGCAACTACATTTTTATAGACCACCAGGACCGCTTGTGGGTTTCTACGTGGCTCTTTGCCGCTTTTCTGAAAGAGCCGGGCGAGCCGTTCCGGAAAATAGAATATAGCCAGGATCAGGCCTTCTATTACCGTAGAAGGCAAAATGATCATTGCCTGTAAGGAAGATGGCGTACTGTTCTACAACACTACCGATCGCTCATATCGGAAATATCTGACGCCCAGTAAGAAGCTTCGTAACAATCGTTTTGTAATGGCTGCCAAAATGGGCGACACTTGGTGGTTCGCCGGGTTCGACGGGGTGTACTCGCTTGCGCCTGGTCAATCGGTACTGAAACGGTTCGAGCAAATCAAAAAGGGCCTGGGCTCTTATGAAGCCCCTTTTATCTTTCCCGATGACCGGGGCAACCTCTGGTTTCATGTTGAAGGCGACGCTATTTACCGCTATAATCCGGCCAAAAATGCCTGCACGCGTTTCGACGGTACCGACCCCCGATATGGGCTTTTCAGTTTGGGCGAAGCACCGTCGTTCGTAAAACTGGCCAATGGCGATCTGCTTTTCGCGGTTACCGGAAAGGGTTTGTTACGTTACGACCAGGCGCGCGACCATTTTACGATGCTTCATGCACCCGAAATTGCAGATGAGTATATCCATGAAATGCAGCAGAGCAAAAGCGGCGGAATATGGGCGGCGTCCAGTGCCCACGGATTGCTTAAAATCGATCAGAATGGCAAGGTACTCCGGCGTATAACCACCAGCGAAGGCCTCCCGTACGACCAGGTTTCCTCGCTCGACATCGACGACAACGGCATTGTGTGGGCCGCCACGCGTGAAGGCCTTGCCACTTACGACCCTGCCAGTAGTAGTGTCAGCAAGGTGGAGATGGATCTGGGTAAAACCTTGCAGGACTATTGGAACTACGTGACCGTTGCAGGGGGTAAGGTCTACGCAGTCATGCTGGACCATGTGGTGGTGATCAACCCGCAGCACTTCGCCTCTGTGCCCGTAACGCGGCCGCCTGCGATCACATCGGTAAAGATTTTTGGTCAGGAGAAAATCGGTGAACTCAAAGACCAGTCGCTCGAACTGCAACCCGACGAGTCGTTTGTGGCGTTTCAATATGCCTCTCTTAGCCATCGCGACATCCCCTCGCTCCAATATAGCTACCAGCTTGTAGGACTCGATAATGACTGGGTAATGGCCGGGCGAAACATTACGGCCTCCTACACCAAGCTTCCTCCGGGCGATTACCTGTTCAAAGTCAGGAGTACCGATGAAAACGGTCGTTGGATGAAAACTTCTGAAACGCTGCGCTTGCGGGTGTTGCCGCATTGGTGGCAAAGTTGGTGGTTTTTTGCCGGATGTGCCGCGGCGATCATGAGCATCATGTATTGGATTTACCAGGTTTACAGCAAAAGACAGCGCAAGAGAGACTTGGACGACACGATTGAGTATTTCGCCAACAGCGTGTACGGCGATAATTCGGTAAATGAAATATGCTGGGACATTGCGCGAAACTGCATTTCTAAGCTGCATTTCGAGGATTGCGTCGTTTACCTGCTCGATAAGGATTCCCAGAAGCTCATTCAGAAAGCAGCTTACGGGCCCAAAAGCCCCAAGGAATATGAAATCCTGAACCCCATCGAGATCCCGGTGGGCGAGGGTATAGTGGGTACGGCGGCGGCGACCGGGCAGCCGCAAATCATCGGGGACACTTCGAAGGACGCGCGCTACATCGTAGACGATCAGGCCCGCTTTTCGGAGCTGGCGGTCCCGATCCTACACGAGGGACAGGTCATAGGCGTTATCGACTCGGAACATCCTCGGAGGAATTTTTACAATTATGACCACGTTCGCGCCATTTCCACGATCGCGGCCATCAGCGCAAATAAAATCACCGAAGCCATGGCGCGCGCGCAGGCGGAGCGACAGGAAATAATGCTGCTGCGGATCAATAAAATGCTGGCAGAGAGCCAATTGATGGCCCTTCGTGCGCAAATGAACCCGCATTTTATATTCAACTGCCTGAACAGCATCCAGGAATGTATCGTCACCAGCAAATATACCGAGGCGAGCAAGTACCTGAATAAATTTGCAAAGCTGTTCAGGCTGGTGCTGAATAATTCCGGACGCAACCTGGTGACGATTGCCGAGGAAAGGGATGTGCTGGAACTCTACCTCGAACTCGAATTGATGCGCTTCGGCCAGGGATTCACTTATTCGATCGACGTGGACCCAGAACTGGAAGACGACTATGTGCGCCTGCCGTCCATGTTGTTGCAGCCATTTGTGGAGAACGGGCTTTGGCACGGACTCATGCATAAGCAAGGCGACCGGCATATGCGGATCAGCTTCTTCCCGATTGGTCCCGAGCAGTTCGCCTGTGAAATCGAAGACAATGGCATCGGCCGGAAACGGTCGACGGAGATGAAGCAAAATTCCGCACGAACGCGGGAACACGAATCGCGTGGAATACGTATCTGTGAAGACCGGATAGACGTGCTCGCCCGCCAGGGAAACCACGCCCGGCTCGAAGTGATCGACCTTTACGATGCTGCCGGTAACCCCGCCGGAACGCTTGTCAGAATCGAATCAATTTCAAGTCTATCAACATGCCAATATGACATCCCACAAACAATCAGTTCATCTTTTTCGTTTAATTGTTTGGCGACATCCTTTGCGGTATCTCTTATTTCTTTAGCCCATTTGAAATCGAGTCTATTTGAATCTCCTGCCGGAGGAATTATTGCGTTAATCGTATTGAGTGCGGTAAGATTTTCATAACATAACTCAAACTCCTTTAACTCACCATCATTTGAATCAGTTGTATAATTTATTTCAAACGCTTCTTGATCTCGCTTTGTGAGGTATGAAAAGCTTATTGAACCATGTGGTTTATAAACAACTATTTTTCTGTCTGCGTTTTCAAAATTTGAAACTGAGAAATCAAGGCTAAGCTTTTTCAGTATACGCTCCAACCAAATATCGTAGTTAAATGTGACAATGTGAATCTTAGCGACATTTGGGTCATGATACAACTCCTTGATAAACTTAGCCCAACCCCAGTTTGCAACATCGGTGTTAGGCACATCTATTAATTTGTCGTAATAGATAAACAGTGCTTTTAGATAGGTTACTAATTCTTTATAGGCTTTTATGTATATATTGCTTGTACTTCTTGAATTCTTGTTTAGAATGTTTGCGCAAGTAATTACATCTTCAATCAATTCAACACAGTCTTCTTTTTTCATGTTAGGCCTCGCACCGAGTGTCCATAAATTTGGGCAATGTCGATAGGATAGGAAGCCTGGCTTGTTATTTCCTGGCCATGGTACCAATTCACCATTTTTGAAAAGATTTGAGACATCAATAAGCCCTTCAGATAAACCCTTGATGCTTGACAAAAAATCAATTGTAAAGCCATTTCCCAGTATAAGGTAGTAGTTTTTCATAGATACAAAGGTTACAATTAACTATCATTATTGAGCACAAAGTAATATATTTATCAAGCAGAAAATATTAAAAATAAGGTTAAATTTACCATTGGCGCAAGGCTGGACGGCAGCCATGGAGCAAGGTTGATTATGCTGTTTTTTTCTGCGCCAGTTACAAACTGTGGGCAGTTGGTGTGGCACGAGTCGGCCAAGGCACATGGGCTTGTGCTACAGGCTTGCGCCAGTGATTTGTTTTCTTTCTGCGGCAGTTACAAACTGTCGGCAGTCACTGTGGCACGAGTAGGCCAGCACACAAGGGCTGCGCTACAGGCTCTCGCCAGTGTGAGATTTTCTGAACTTTTGATATTGTATTTAGCCTATTTTGTGTATAAGTGTAGTTTATTAGAAATGATGAGCCGATTTATAAATACAACCTTCTTTTTGTTGATACTGGTCATTTTATGGGGCTGCGCAAGTAACCCTAAGCAGGATTTTGTTCTTGACGAATTCAAAAGACAGTTGCAAAAAGCTGGGATAAAAATTGACTCCCTTGATGGAGCAGGAATCGTGCATGTTCAGGTAAAGGCATCTCCGTTGAAAATTAGTTTAGAAAACATGAGGAGAGATTTTGAAAGGGAACACGACACTACCATTATCGCACACTATGTGTCTTCATTAGATTTTGCCACCGTTGACAAAATCAAGTCATGGAATGATATAAAAGATAGTGCTTATATTTCTTTATTTCCCTCTGATTATGATTTTGCAGAAAATGTTCATGAGAAGGTAACTGACAACGTAGAAAAAATATATGGAATCAGTACTCAGAAAAATTTTATTTGGATAAGCAAATCTGATTTGAAGGCATGGAATATATCTGAGTCGGATCTGAAGAAACAAGCCGAAATAAATGGCGAAAAGCTTTTACAAAAATCTCAAATTGTATTCGACACAATTGAGCATCATGCACTCGCAAGGTTTGTAACAGACGATGAAACGCTAAAAGCAGCACTGTTGTTTGCGCCGTCCACAAAGGAAAAAATAAAGAAAGATATTGGTTTTCCTTTTCACGCAGTAATTCCGGTAAGAGATTTTTGCTACATATTTTCTGAGAAAGATTTCAAGTTCTTTTCAGAAAAACTGGGAGCAACTGTGCTCAATGAATTCAAACATTCTGGACACCCGATAACAACTGAAATATTGAAGTTTTCAGAAAAGGGAGTAGAAGCTGTGGGTTCTTATCAGTCTGGAAAATAGGGCTTGACATTCCTGCTAAGTAGTGCCGACTCGCGCCAGTGCTTTGTTTTCATTCTGCGCCAGTTACAAACTGTGGGCAGTTGGTGTGGCACGAGTCGGCCAGCGCACATGGGCTTGCGCTACAGACTCGCGCCAGTACTTTGTTTTCTTTCTACGCCAGTTACAAACTGTCGACAGCCTGTGTGGTACGAGTAGGCAAGTGTTTGGCTCTGAGCCCAACTATTCCTGCCGCATCTTCAGCAGCTTTGCGGTTACCACTGTATTGGGGGTAGACAAACGGAGGATGTACAAACCATCGGGTTGTTCGCTGCCAAGAGCGAGCGTTACATGCCCGCTGCCGGTATTGGCTGTAAAGTGTCCTTGCTGCACTACCACACCTGCACAATTGGTAATAATATAGGCGGTACTTGTAGCCGCACCGGGGTTGTTGTATTGCCACTTGAATGTACCATTGCCCGATGGGTTGGGGTATACAATGCCCGACAGGCTTGTGGCCCCATTTTGTATGCCTGTAGTAGGTGGCAGCGGCTTGGTGGTGTCGCAAAACCGCATCACAAAACCCGAACAAGAATCGAAGGTGGCCAACCCTGCGCGGGAGTAGCCGGTAAGCAGTATTTTGCCGTTGGGTTGTACCAGCACATTGGTGCAATAGTCGGGCTTGTTGTGTTTGATAGTCATGACACCGCCGGGGGCAAAAACTGTATCAAGCGCACCATCCGGCATTAGCCTGCATACCCTATAGTCGCTGGTGTCGCTGGCATCAGAGCTGCCTGCCACTATCATGCGTCCATCGCTCTGTAGTACAAATCGACCATAGTATTGAAAAATGTTGCCGGTATCTATAAATGCACTGCCAAAAGTGGTGCCAACAGTCACCGTGCCTGCAGTACCAAAGCTGGTAATGATATTGCCGGTGGCATCAAATTTTTTGATAAGAAAGGTGTCTGTAAAGTTGGTACCCAGCAGGTATATTTCTCCGGCAGCGTTTATCTGCACTGCACCGGTGCGGAATTTGTGCGGGTATTGTACCAATCCATCAGTACCAAAGGCCGAGTCGAGTGTGCCGTTGGTTTTATAGCGTATCAGTGCTATGGTATCGCTGCTGCCAGTGGTGCCTGGCATCTCGGCAGCGCATACTATTTTTCCATCGGCCTGCACCTTCAAGCCATAGATGGGCACACTACGTGTTCCGGCAGTTAGGTAGGGGCAAAAGACCAATCCATTGGTGCCAAACGTAGAGTCTATGGTGCCATTGGTTTTCAGCCTTGTCAGTACATATCGGTAGGGCAAAGACCCTCCCGGGCCGCCACCCGCCAGTACCACTTTGCCATCGGCCTGCATATCCATGGCGGTCATAGAGATGATTATACCGGCTACCGAGGTACCCACATCTGCTTTGCCGCTTATGCCATAGGTTGTTTTCAGTGTGCCGTCTGGCTTGAAGCACATGGTAGACAAGCGCATATTACCGGGATTGGAACTGGAGAAAGCAACCACAATGTCGCCGGTTGTGGTAACGCGAATATTATTGAATATCCATGGGTAGGTGCCGTTTGCTGCCACATTATTGAACCCGGTATGGTTAAATGAGGTGTCGAGGGCTCCGGTAGTGTCGAAACGAACCAGTTCGAGTGTATTCTGGAAATTGCCCGTACCGGCCAAAATCAATTTGCCATCGGGCTGCAATACCGATCCCTGAAATTGGTGTATCCAAATGGTTGATGAATTGGTACTGGGCTTTGCAATGCCATACTGCCCCCATGTGCTATCGGGAATAAATGGAGACGGCTGGGCAATAGCCGCCGAGCCATAAAAAGCAAAAGTCAATAATAGCAAGAGATTTTTTAACATGAGGCGGTGTTTGTCATATATGACGGAGTAACAATGCAACTTGTTTGATGGAGAATAAAAAGTAACACAGCCACCCGAAACCCCAGCTGCTATGCTATGCATGATTGCAGAAAATACCGGAGTTTGATGTAGGTAAAAGCAAACATTTAGAGTGCCGGCGCACTATTTTGCACTTGTGGTAGGTATTCTTGGTGGTAAAGTGGCTCCTCCTTACTTTCACTCTCTTCGTACGCATCGTATAGTGATGGGGGCTGTGCCCGCTTCTTGCTGTGGTAGCACCGCCAATACGAGGCGTACACAATATTTGTTGCCGATAAAAGAATATGTTTTCAGTTATTGCCTGGTCTCTCTTGCATCAAAAACAACCACCATTACATCTCACATTAGAGCCAGTCTTTAAAGGCACTAAATATATTTATACAGCCATACTATAAATTGGTGAATCATTTGGTGTATAGATGATAGTGGGGCTTGTGCATTTGCATCTGTAAAATGCCTAAAGGTTGGAACAACAGTTGCTAAGGATATTGCCAGAGCAAAAAAGACGCGTTGGCTGCACCTCAAAAACCATCCACCCCGTCAACAAACTCGCATCGCATAAAAATAACAACTAAAATATACATAAGTAACATCTACAATAAAAACTGATTAACACAAGCGTTTGGCTTGCGTTAATCAGTAATATCATTAAGAAGAAAACTCTGTTTCATGGGATTGATAAACTTGTATGTTGGTTTTGTTGTGATGGTTGCTGTAGGGGTTAGTTACCCCCCAAAAACACCCAAGCCAACTATTACAAACAATCCTTGATATAGGGCTGGCAAAACCATTACTTACTCACTACCCTATAAGGAAATGAAGTATAGATGTGCCTGCGGGCAAACCGGCCCAATGCAGGTGCGTTTACCATTTTTACATACAATGCTTTGGGGATACCAAACCACTCGTAGCTGGTTTGGTCGGCAAAGTTGATAACCAAAGTTTCGTCTTTGTATTCAAAATCGGCAATGCCTGCGGTGGCAATTGTTTGGTTGAATGCATCCAATGTCTGCGCCCTTGTCTCGGGTGCTATACTCACCAGAAAGTGATAGGCTTCAATGATGTGTCTGCTTTTAGCTTCGCACCTGTCTTTATCTTCCTGCTCTACAAACTTGTCGGGATGCCATTCTTTTATCAGGTTCCTGTATACGGTTTTCAGGGTCAGCAAGGTAGCCTGCTCGTTTACACCCAATAATTTTCTGTAGCCTATTATCTTTTTCATTCTCTGTTGGTTTGTGGCGACCGTGCGAGGAGACAACCTGCATCAAGCTTGCAAAAAAAACGGGACACGTTCTGCGCCCCACTCCCCTATTTTATGAGTCTCAACAGGAATCGAAACTGTATCAAAAATTTAGGAACCTTGTATTCTATTCATTGTCTGAGATGTTTCTGAGCACATCCTGAACATTAAAAAATCTACCTGCAACGGCATTCACGCTGCAAAATTAATTGTTTTATCCGAAGAAATAGGAGAAATGTGAATACGCTTTACATAGATGTTGTTCGGGATGTTCTGAAGGGCAACCGGACAACGGGGGGAATTTAATCAGATATATGAATACCTAACAACCAAAGATGCTGAGTGACCTTGACGTAAATCTCATCGTATTGTGCCGCAATGTCTACGAATTCTCCCCCCCACCCATTAGAAATCGACAATTCATGAAGAGAGGAAGTAGGAAGAAATTCATATTGCAAGTCTTTATAGACACTTTTGTCAGAATTATTGATTCGTGCAATATAATTATCTAAGCAGGCCATCAATTCGCTAACACTGTCAAATCGTGTCCAAACTATGTCAGTTTCACTATTGACCTTAATTTTAATACTATTCAAAACTGCGATGGCCTCAAGTGCTAATTGCTCATATGTTTCTTTCATGAGAGTATACAAAATCCATTAAATGTAGAGAAAATCGGTATTCCCTCACTGGTCCAAGGTCTCGTTTCGACCCAACAAAAAAACATGTTGTTCCGGATGTTCCGAAGAGCATCCGGAACCGTCAATATATCTCGTTCTCAGAACGGCTTCTTGTTGCTGTAGCCAAGTACCTGTTGCATAATTGAGTACTAAGGGCATGCCGGCTCTACAGGAGAAATGTCGAACCTGATCTTTGTGGATTTGATGAAAATTTATCGAATAGCGAAGAAACTAAGCTTATAATTAAGCCTATAATAGCGATATCTTTACTTAAAAAAATATTCATATT
>JAGKXA010000453.1 GCA_021151615.1 Cellvibrionaceae bacterium
ACTGCTGGAGCTGCGAGAGCTCACCGAAGTGGTGGTCCCAGTGCTGGATGAGCTGGCTGAGGTAGTGGTTCCAGTGCTGCTCACGGATGAGGCCGAAGCGCCACCGGTAAAGGTAACCGTTACCGGAGCGGTTGCTGCAGCTGGAATACTGTCGGTGTAGCTGATGAGTTTGTAGTCATAGCTGCCCGAAGCCGTCAGTGCATCCAGGTAACTCACAGTATTGGCGGCCGCATTCTTCGCGGTGTACCAGCGACCATCAGCGCCTTTGCGACGAACGAGGAAGCCAGTTTCAGTTGCACTGGCATCCGCCCAGTTCAGGCTTGCGCCTGAAGTCACTGCAGTGCCGGTTACGCTCAGCGGTGCAGCCGGTGCTGTCGCCAGGCTGATTGCCGGGGTATTGCTCGGGTTGCTGTTGCTCAGGAACATTTTGAAGTACACAGGTACTTTCTCACCGATGGTGCCCAGGCTCATGAGGTTACGCAGGTATTCAACGCCATAGTTGATATCGAAATCGGTCGAGTTGATGACGATAGGTTTCTTGGGCGAGAAGGACACGCTACCGGCATTGTTTTTAACAACCAGTGCATCAAACACGATGGACTTGACGATACCGTGCAGTACCAGGTTACCCGTGACCGATTGTGTTGCAGTGCTACCAGCCGCCATGGCTTCAATTGCCGCCAGATCCAACTGGGTAGTGAAGTGCAGGTTAGGCAGGTAGGCGGATTCAAAAATGTAATCCTGCATCCGGGTATCGCGCAGCGCGGTACCGGTGTTGATACTCGCCAATGGAATGGTCAGGGTTGCCAATCCAGTGGTGGATACCGTGCCTTGCAAGGTGTTGAAGGTAAAGTTTTCCGGTGTTTCCGCGCCGGTAGTGGCGTTTTTCTTCACGGTCACAAAGTGGAAGGTGGAGTTGGTGCTGTCCAACAACCAACGTGCTGCTACACCATTGCTCACCGAGCTACTGCTGCTGGTGGCTGGAGTAGAGCTGCGGCTGGTGGCAACAGAGCTGGCACTGCTGGTGCTTGGAGTGCTGCTGGCAGAGCCACCACAAGCTGCACCATTCAGTGTGAATGCGGTAGGTGCTGTCCCCGGATTGTTTACCAGGAAGCCGAAAGAGGCAGTGCCGTTGGCCGCCAGATTCGGGTTGTAAGGCGCATTCTTCACGCACACGTTTTTACCGGTCTGGGTGTAGACACCGTCCCAGAGATTGTTAATCACATCATTACCGGCATAGGTCCAGCACAATTCCCAGGAGGTCTTGGCGGCACCGGTGTTGGTCAGGGTCACTTTGTACTGGGCGCCAGATCCCCAGTTATTCACACTGGCAAAATCCACACTACAAGCTCCCTGGGCGGTAGCACCACCGGAAGCCATGATGCCCAGCGCCACGCTGGTGGAGAGCATCGACAGTTTCAATAATTTTTTCATGATAGGTTCTCTCTAAGCTTCATCCAATTAACGG
>JAGKXA010000454.1 GCA_021151615.1 Cellvibrionaceae bacterium
GCTCTTACTTTTCTTTTCTGCAGCGAAAAGAAAAGTAACAAAAGAAAGCGCCGCCCATGGCCCAAATGCTCCGCAGGGCCATGGGATGGCTATACGCTGGTTTGTTGTGGTTTGCCAAGCATCACTGAGCGGCATGGTGCTGGTTTTTTGCCTGTAAGGTGCTATGGCTGGGCTTGGGTGCGTAGCTGAGGCTTGGGGCTTGTTAGGGGGCTACCTTGCTATGATGGACGGCAAAAAAAGGCACCATCAGACCATGGGCGGGGAATGGCTATGGGGCTGGGCTTCTGCACTACATCTATACATATATAGCCCGTGTGTTTCGCCGGACGGATTCCGGCAACCAATAATGCCGTAGGCAAAGGCGATGCCAAGCATTTATGATAATCTACGGCCAACCGGGGAATGACAAGGAGGTGGTATCGCCCGGTTAAAAAACCGGGCGACATGAATCAGACACGGGAGCGCTTCGCTAACTCCCGCGCCAGTGGCACTTTCAAAAAAGCAAGTCCCAAATCCCAAAGATGAAATGTGTGTCGTCCTGAAATAGGTTTACAGTGTGCTTTTTCTTGTGTTATCTGCCCGGCTGCTCTTACTTTTCTTTTCAGCAGCGAAAAGAAAAGTAACAAAAGAAAGCGCCGCCCATGGCCCAAATGCTCCGCAGGGCCATGGGATGGCTATACGCTGGTTTGTTGTGGTTTGCAAGGCATCTCTAAGCGACATGGTGCTGGTTTTTTGCCTGTAAGGTGCTATGGTTGGGCTTGGTGGCAGATATATGGCTTGGTGCTGTTTTGGGGCTACCTTGCTTATACGGACGGCAAAAAAAGGCACCATCAGGCCATGGGCGGGGGAATGGCTATGGGGCTTTTACCAGAATGAGGATTGGCAGGAATTGGAGGATTGCCTGATGGTAGTTTTGTGTATTTAATGCCAGTTGCAAACTGGCGGTAGCTGGTGGGGCACGAGTAAGCTATGCACAGCAGCCAACGCCCCAGACTCGCGCCAGCGAAGAATAGGTATCGGGCTTTCAATGTCAAATTCAGTAACGTTGTTCTGTGCATGATTGGTGAGTGGCGGCCAATCTGAAGATTGGCTACCACAATGACGTAGTGTGGACACTACGCCAAGCAGGGGTGCAATACTCCAGATGGCAACAGAATTCTGGAAATTATCAAAAATAATTTTTATTATATTAATTTTCACCACCTACATCGACAGAAAAATAATTAAATTGCAAAAAAATATTTTAAATGAAAGGTGAATTACATTTCGATTTAAAAAAAATGGTTGTGTTACAAGATAGACGCGACAAGAAAAATTATGCAGTATCCACGGAAAAATACGCTGAAGCAATAAAAATCTGGGAAAAAGAACGTGGGATACTTAGTAAAAAAAAGACAATTGATTATCCAGTTCTTACACTAACTGAAATTATTGAAACGACTCCTACTAATTTTTCGTTGGGT
>JAGKXA010000021.1 GCA_021151615.1 Cellvibrionaceae bacterium
AGAAGCAAGCGAGGGTATTGTGGAGCTTAAAAATTTAATCGATAACGCGCAGAAGTTGCCGAATATTCCTAAAGTGGTGCAGGAGTTAATCGAAAGCTTCGGTGATGAAAATATTAATAACGAAACTATTGCGAAAAAAATTAGCGCAGATCAGGTGTTGACGGCCAAGGTGCTGCGTGCCGCAAACTCCGCACATTACGGCGGTAATCGAAAAGTAGGTTCGGTTAGCGATGCGGTGTTTATTCTCGGATTTAATGCCGTGCGTACACTGGTTCTGGCATCGGGAATGACGGGGGCATTCAAGGCGCCTGAAGGATTTGATTTGCCGGCATTCTGGCATAACAGTTTTGCGGTGGCGGCAACCTGCAAATGGCTGGCGAAATTCTCCAAAGATGATGCAGAGACGGCATTTACTTGCGGCATGATCCATAACATAGGTGAATTGCTGATCCATATTTTGTTGCCGGAAGAGTGTAAAGAGATCCAGAAAGTAGTTGATCGAGGTGCGCGTAATTCGGATATCGAAAAAAATGTGCTTGGCTTTAATTTCCCGGAGGCGGGTGCCGAGTTGGCAAATCGCTGGAAGTTTCCCGATGCCATAGTGGCGGGTATTCGCTATCAGTTGGATCCGATGGCTGCGCCGGAGTTTTCGCGCTTTGCTGCCTTGATCAGTATCGCGGATTACATAGTGCACACTCACGAGAAAGGAAATGATGCAGACTTATTGGCGCATTTCCCGAATGACCTGGCGACCAGGTTGGGTATTAATATGGTGAAGCTGGCAGAAAAAATTGATGAAACAAATGATTTGATGGGTGGTTTTGATGAGCTGATTCATTAACGCCGGTTAACTACAACGACGGTGAGAGACGAAGGCCTGCAATCATATGCGGGCCTTTTTTTGCGTAGCATCTTAAGGTGCGGTTGTGCCACAGGCGGCTAGCGCTTCCTGAAAGCAAATGTCCAATTCTGGTGGTGTGGTTTTGCGTTTTATTGCTTCGAAAAATACACCGGCTTGCGGGTACTGGCGACTTAAATACATCAACCACTGCTTCACCCGGTTGCCACAGTTGCGCTCGCAGTACAACGGAGTGGTGAGTCGATAATAGCCGTAGAGCATGGTGCAGATTTCCGGCCATGTCAGAGGTGTGTAATCTTCATTGTTCAGATGTGCTTTGATTTGCCTGGCCAGATCCGGGCGTGAAAGCAGGCCGCGGCCCAACATCACGTCAGCGCCACCGGCTTGTTCGCGACAGCGTAAATAATCTTCCACCGACCAGATTTCGCCATTTGCTACTACCGGGATTTTTAATTCGGAGCGGATATCGGCGATGTAATGCCAGTAAGCTGGTGGCTTGTAACCATCGGCTTTGGAACGGGCATGTACTGTTAGCTCATTGGCGCCGGCGGCCTCTACTGCCCGGGCATTATCCATATAGCTGCTGCGATCTTCATAGCCCAGGCGGATTTTGGCGGTCACCGGGACTTCCTGTGGTACAGCATCGCGCACCGCTTTAATGATGGAATAAACGCGGTCTGGTGTGCGCAATAAACAGGCGCCACCTTCGTGGGAGTTTACTGTTTTGGCCGGGCAACCGAAGTTCAGGTCTATCGCTCTGGCTCCGTAATTGACCAGCTCTAGCGCGTTGATCGCCATAGGCTCTGGTTTGCTACCCAGCAATTGCACTCGTACCGGGGTGCCATTGGGGGTGTTGCATCCGCTTTCCAGTTCGGGCGCAAACTTATAAAAGACTCTATAGGGAAGCTTTTGATCAGTAACGCGGATAAACTCGGTGACGCAGCCATCCAGTCCGCCAATTCGGGTGAGGATATCGCGAACGTGATGCTCAACTACGCCCTCCATCGGGGCCAGCATAATTCTCATGAGGATTGCTCGGTATTGCAAAAGGGCGGCATTTTAACGACATATGACCGGTTTTGGTTGAAATATTGTTCAACCCTGCGTAGATTGCGCGGCCTTTTGCATATTCCTGACTTTTATCGAGGTTCACCATGACTCTGCCCAGCTTCCATGACCTTATTAGCGATAGCCAATTGCGCAAGGCCATTGAGCTGCTGGGCTATGAGCAGCCGACCCCAGTACAAGCAAAGGCGATTCCGGCGGTATTGGCTGGCAAGAATCTGATTGTTAGCTCCAAGACCGGCAGCGGGAAGACAGTCGCCTTTTTATTGCCATCGCTGCAAGCGATGTTGAGCCGACCTTCGTTAAACCCCAGTTCGACCCGCATGCTGATTTTGACTCCCACCCGCGAGCTGGCCCGGCAGATAGTGAAAAATGCAGAGCAATTGCTGAAATTCACGGGTATGAAAGTGGGCATGATTTGCGGCGGTGAAGAGCTGAAATACCAAAAAGCCATGCTGCGCAAAAACCCGGAAATTGTTGTGGGTACACCGGGGCGTTTGGCCGAGCATGTGATGCTCAAATCTACCGAATTTTCCGGCCTGGAGCTTTTGGTGCTGGACGAAGCGGACCGCATGCTCGATATGGGGCTGAGTGAAGATGTCCTCAAAATTACCGCGAGCTGCCACGCCGAGCGTCAGACCTTATTGTTCTCCGCCACTATGGAGCAAAAAGGTCTGCGTCATTTGATCAAGCAGGTCATTCCCGGTGAGGCTGAAGAAATCTATTTGGATGAAAAACCTAATGCAATTGTCCAGCAGATGATGTTGGCGGATGACTACAAGCATAAAGAAAAGTTGCTGGTTGCTTTGCTGCAAAAAGCTACTTTTGAAAAGGCGATTATTTTTACCAATACCAAAGCACGCGCAACCCAGTTGGATAATTTCCTGCGCTACAACAAGTATCGCGTCAGTTGCTTGCATGGCGATATTACCCAGGATCAACGCAAAATTGCCCTGGAGCATTTCCGTCAGGGGCGCACCCAATTATTGGTGGCGACTGATGTGGCGGCGCGCGGTCTGGATATTCCCGGTGTCGAGCTGGTTGTGAATATCGATGTAGCGCACTCGGGCGATGAATACATGCATCGCATTGGCCGTACCGGTCGTGCTGACGCCGAGGGTAGGGCGGTGACCCTGGTAGATGCCAAAGAGTGGAATCTATGTAAAAGCATTGAGCGTTACCTGAACGTCTCCTTTGAAACTATTGGTATGCCTGGCCTGAAGGGCAAATACCAGGGGCCGGATAAACTAAAGGCATCGGGTAAAGCGGCGGGTACCAAAAAGAAATCAGTAAAAGATGAAAAGGCCGATGATAAAAAGCCCAAGGTAAAAGTGCGTGAGCGCGACAAGAAAAACATTGGCAATCGTCGTATTCCTACGGCTTTAAAAAATACTCAGGTCGTCGATGGGTTTGCGCCACCGAAAAAGAAAATCAGCAAAAATCTGAATGATGCGGGCGATGAATAACATTCATCGTGCCGGGTTTTAATACCTCCCGGCTATGTCACTTTTATTGCAAAGAAGTGATTGACCCAAATCAAAAATAAGCCTAGTATCAAATCAAGGGTAACGAACACAACCAGTAGTTGCCCGCTACAACTTGAACCACAATCGGTTGCTTTTTTAGAAGGTGACTGTGAGTTGGAATCGCGAGCAAATTTGAAATTTGCAAGAGTACTTTTCACGAACACGAAAAGTGCTTATCTCGAAAAACTGACTCTTTCTGCAGTCATATTTCTGTCATAGCCTTTTGCTTTACTTGACGTGTTTTTGTTTGAATTCAGTTTTTAAACAGAGCCAATTAAGAGGAGGTGAAGCGCACATCATGTAATCCACGTTAACGAATTGCGTAAATCGGGTGACTCATACTAACGGGTATTGTTCTTAATACTCGTGAAACTTACCGACTTGAAGGGGATTATGATTTATGGCAAAAAAATCGCATGCCAGACGCAGTGCAAATCACCAACACTTTGACGATAACAACTACTCAACGTCACGGCATAAGTCGCGAAAGAACCAGCACCAACGGACTGATGACAACATCGTCGACCTCAAATCCCGCTCGCAACAACTCGAAACTGCTTACTCTCCCCCTCGCTCTCCCCAACCGCTCCGCGCGAAGACAAAATCCCAGCAAGAGTATATCCACGCAATCAACACCCACATGCTTACCTTTGGTATTGGCCCGGCTGGTACCGGTAAAAGTTATTGTGCGGGTGCATTAGCGGCGGAAGCACTGGAATCCGGGCGGATCGAGCGAATTATCCTTACCCGCCCTGCGGTGGAGTCTGGTGAAAACCTGGGCTTTTTACCGGGTGACCTGGATGAAAAATTCTCGGTTTATATCGATGCCTTCCGCGATATCTTGAACGAGCGTTTGGGAGCTGGCACTGTGGATTACTGTCTGCGCCATGGCCGCATAGTGGCGGCGCCTCTGGCATTTATGCGCGGTAAAACCTTTAACAGCAAAACCTTTGTGATTCTCGACGAGGCGCAAAACACCAGTCCGGCACAAATGAAAATGTTTTTAACGCGCATCGGTGAAGATTGTAAGGTGGTTATTAATGGTGATATCAAGCAAAGCGATATTCGCGGCCCCAACGGTTTGGCCGATGCGGTTGAGCGTTTGCAAGGTTTGCCTAATGTATATGTGCACGAGTTTGAGCGTGAAGATATAGTGCGCAGCGGTTTGGTGCGCGACATTATTGATCGCTACGAGGTACCGGAAGAAAGCTAATATTCACTTGAAGCCGGAGGTTGCCTGCACTCAATAAACAGGAGCCTCCGGTTTTTTCCAAGCCAATGACTTGCTTATTCAATAGTGAGTCGACATTCTGCGCGCTTATTTTTCAGTAGCTTTTTCCAGTAAAGAATCTGTGCACTATGAAAGATTTGCGTTGTCCCCTGTGCAAGTTGCCATTGCAAGTAAATCCGCAAGGGCTGGCTTGTGAAAATCGCCACCAGTTTGATCGTGCCAAAGAAGGTTATTTCAATTTATTGCCGGTGCATCATAAAAGCTCGCGCGAACCGGGTGATGCAAAAGAGCAATTGCAAGCCCGCCGCGAGTTTCTGCAGGCCGGTTTTTTTGAGCCGCTAAAAAATCGTTTGCAAGCCTTGATCCTTACACAACTAAAAATCCCCGCCCCAACCCTGTTGGATATAGGTTGTGGTGAAGGTTATTTTACTCAAGGGTTTGCGCAGGCCTTACCTCAAGCGCAAATTTATGGGTTGGATATCGCCAAAGTCGGTGTGAGGCTTGCCGCTAAATCTGCATTGGATAAAAGTCGTTGTCTGTTTGCGGTGGCATCAAGCTATGATTTGCCGTTCGCAGATCAATCGATGGATGTTGTCACTCGCATTTATGCACCCAGTAAAGATGCCGAGTTATGGCGTGTAATAAAGGATGAAGGCTATTTGGTTATAGTGGCGCCCGCCGAAAATCATCTCTTGAGTTTGCGCCAGCGTATCTATAGCAAGGTGCGGCCCCACGAGGCGCCGTCCGCACCAGTTGGTTTCAGGTTGGTTGGGCACGAGCGGTTGTCATCGGAGCTAGCAATAAAGGATAAAGCCCTGTGTCAGGCATTATTGACGATGACGCCTTTTGCTTGGCGGATACCGGTAGATTTGCGCACTCAGATAGAAGCTGAAGGTTTGGTGGATCGGTTGGATTTCGGCATCCACATTTATCGCCGTAATGCAGATTATGCATAAAGCGATAACCAGTATTTTGGTTATAGCAATGTGATATTGATCACAAACATAAATTCTATTGTGGAATAAAACTGCGTTGAGTTATGATGAAAACCAAGGTTTGGATGTTTTTTGTGCCAACTTTGATATGTTGATAAAAATAGCATTGAAATAACGAACCTTAAATTCGCTTTGCCAGGCGCGAAGCAGTGTTGTCAGAGTCCGGGTGGTTGTGGATTGCCAGGCGATGTAACAAGGATTTTCTCACCTCGAATTGTAAAACTTCCAGATACCGACTTCCCTGCCAATATTTTATTGGAACCCCAGTCTGCGCAATGCATTTGCAGTGGGTTGGCTAAAATGCAGATATATCCGGTGCTCAACAAGCAGGTTGGGAGTGTGGGCGCCTTAGTGTTAGGGACATAAACCGTATTAAATTTCTAACATTTATAAAATCGGAAAATACCTTAATGATCCGCTCACTTTTATCCTCTGGTCGCGCATTCAAAAAAAACCTGTTATTTATTTCACTCTGTGCTTTGTCTTCCTCAGCCTTCGCTCAAAACACAGTAAAAGATGCAGCTTTGAAAGCGATTGAGTCCAACCCTGATGTACAAGCCAGTTGGCACGAATTTAAAGCCTCTGCCCTGGATGTACGCGTTGCTCGCGCGGGCTATTTACCGTCGGTAGATTTGTCGGCAACGTCCGGCGAGACATCGCGCGACTATGATGGTCGCGGTAGTTATTCAACCGGTCAAGGGCAGGTTACTTTGACGCAAATGCTGTTTGATGGCTTCCGTACCTCGGGTGAAGTGAAGCGTATGGATGGCATTCGTTTGGTGCGCTATTACGAATTATTAGGGTCAGTTGAAACGACGGCGCTTGAAGCGGTGCGCGCTTATGAGGATGTAAAACGCAATCGCGATTTGGTTGAGCTGGCGCGCAACAATTATCAGAAACATCGTGAAGTTTATGCCCAAATTGAAGAGCGCGTTTCTACCGGTGTTGGTCGCCGTGTTGATCTGGAACAGGTAGCAGGCCGTTTGGCGTTGGCTGAATCTAATTTGCTAACTGAAGCTTCCAATTTGCACGATGTAACTGCGCGTTATTTGCGTGTTGTAGGGCAGTTGCCGGCAGAAGAACTAATGCCGAGTGATTTGGCTAACAAACAATTACCGGCCTCGGTGCGCGAAGCTTTGGTGCTGGCGTATCAGGGAAATCCCGCTTTCCATGCAGCCATTAAAAATATCAGCGCGGCGCAAGCGGCGGTAAAAGTGGAACGCTCCGGTTACTACCCCAAAGCGGAATTGCGCGCGCGTGGTGTAACCAGCCGCAACCAGAATGGTTTTGATAATCGCACTGATCCGGATTCCTGGGGTGATGAAAACGCTGTTGAATTGGCAATTACCTATAACCTCTACAGTGGCGGTGCCAATCGAGCCGCAGTGCGCCGTTCGTTGGAGCAGGTAAATCAGGCTAAAGATTTGCGTGATCAGGCGTGTGTGGATTTACGTCAGGATACCCAGATTGCATACAACGATGCCCAGCGTATTCGTGAGCAATTAATTTCATTACAGCAACACAAATTATCCAGCGATAAAGTACGCGCTGCCTATGCGGAACAATTTAATATTGGGCAACGTACCTTGCTGGATTTACTTGATGCTGAAAATGAATATTTTCAAGCGAGCCGTGCGTTAATTACCGCAGAAGGTGATTTGGAAATTGCCCATGCGCGCTCACTGGCTGCTATGGGTAGTTTGTTGCCCGCCTTGGGAATCGTGCGCGATGGTTTGGGTATTCTGCATGATGTGAAAGTAGAAGATTCGCTGAAAATTTCTGAATCCGCTTGCCCAAATGATGCGCCTGCTGCGCTTAGTCGTGCGGATTTGATTAGCGAGTTAACCCCCGTTAGCGGTGATGCGTTATTTGATACTGGCAGCTCGGAATTAAAAGCAGGTGCAACACAAAAACTGGATGCGCTGGTCGCTGACATCAAAGCCACTAAAAATATAGTGCAAATAAAAATTGAAGGTCACACCGATAATACAGGTACGGATGCTTTGAATATTCCATTATCCAAAGCGCGCGCCCAACGTGTACGCGATTATTTTGTGCTAAACGGATTGGAAACAGTGCCTATGACGGTTGATGGTTTTGGTGCGACTCGTCCCACAGCAGATAACAATACTGAAGCAGGTAGGGCTGCGAATCGTCGTGTTGATGTAACAGTTACCCGCAGTCGCCAGTAGACTACAGTCTGCTGATTGGAGTACTCGGATTAATTATCGTCAGCTTTAAAAGCGCATCAAGTCGTCATGGTTGATGCGTTTTTTTATGCTTGTTGACCAGCAGGGTTCGTAGTGACAGTTAAAAATCTGCAGGGAAATTGCCATGCAATAAATCGCCATCTATATTACAGGTGCCTTATTACGCAAGCTTGCGGATTGGCACTGATTTATAGCGTTTTGCACGAGTGACGGAGCAATCATGACCCTTGATGTACAACCCGCATTGGATACTGCCGCTAGCGGCCATAAAGGCGGCCCATTGCTTGAGTGTTTATTGATTCTTGCTCGTACCCATCAATTAACGACTACACGTGAAGCGCTATTAGCTGGATTGCCGTTGGATGTTGATTTAACCCCTTCATTATTTGCGCGCGCAGCTACACGTGCAGGCCTTACCAGTAAAATTGCTCAACGTTCATTTGAACAACTCAACCCTGCACTCTTCCCTGTTGTACTATTACTTGATGGCAATAATGCCTGTTTGTTGTTGTCGCTGGATGGCGACAAGGCGCGCGTTATTTTTCCTGAATTGGGAGAGGCCAGCGTGCTAATTCCTGCCAGCGAATTAACCGCGCAATATACCGGACGCGTGATTTACACCCGCCCAACCGAGCGTTTTGATGCCCAGCTAACGGATATTGCGAAAACCAGTCGCCAACAAAATCGCGATGCCCATTGGTTCTGGGGAGTTATCGCGCAGCATAAATACTTGTACCGCGATGTATTAATAACGGCGCTGTTGATCAATTTTTTTGCGTTGGTTTCGCCGTTGTTTGTGATGAATGTGTATGACCGGGTAGTGCCGAATCACGCTACCGATACGCTCTGGATTTTATCCATCGGTATGTTGATTGCGATCAGTGCCGATTTTGTTTTGCGCATGATGCGCGCATGGTTTGTGGATCTTGCTGCAAGCCGTGTGGATGTTACTCTCTCCGCGACCATTATGGAGCGGGTGTTGGGGATGAAATTATCCGAGCGTCCTGCCTCTGTCGGTTCATTTGCGTCGGGGTTGCAATCCTTTGAAGCGGTGCGCAGTTTTATTTCATCGGCCACCATTTTAGCGCTGGTGGATTTGCCGTTTGTGTTGTTGTTTATGATAGTGGTGTTGTTGATTTCCTGGCCGCTGATTTTTCCGGTGTTAGTGGGCGTAATATTGGTGATGATTTACACCGCTGCTGTACAGCACAAAATGCATTTGCTGTCAGAGAATTCCATGCAGGCCTCTGCACAGCGCAACGCCACTTTGGTGGAAAGCCTATCCAGTTTGGAGACGCTAAAAATATTGGGCGCTGAAGGGCGTATGCAATCCATTTGGGAGAAAACCACACTGCTGGTATCGCGCGTGGGCGTGAAAATGCGCTTGCTGTCCGGCTCTGTGGGTAGCACTACCGCGTGGATTCAACAGGCAGTTTCGGTGGTCATCATTATCGTCGGTGTTTATCAAATTATTGATGGTACTTTAAGTCAGGGCGGATTGATTGCGGCTTACATGCTCTCATCGCGCATTATGGCGCCTGTCGGTCAAACGGCGGGTTTGTTGATGCAATATCACGGCGCAGCAACGGCATTGACTGCGCTGGAGCAAATCATGGAAAAGCCGGTGGAGCGCCCGCTGGATAAACAATGGATCAGCCGCCCGCGTTTGCAAGGTGGAATCGAGTTTAAAAAAGTTGCGTTTAAATATCCGCAGGATGAACGTGAAGTCTTACGCGATGTGTCCTTCAAAATTAATCCCGGTGAGCGGGTGGCTGTGTTGGGCCGCAATGGTTCGGGTAAAACCACACTGGAAAAATTAATTGCCGGTTTGTATGAGGCCAGTGCTGGGACTGTATTGTTGGATGGAATTGATATTCGCCAACTGGATCCAGCAGAGCTGCGCCGCAATATGGGTTATGTAGCCCAGGATGTAAATTTATTTTTTGGTTCGCTGCGCGACAATATTGCGCTGGGTGCAACTCACGCCACCGATGAAATGATTTTGGAAGCGGTACGCTTAAGCGGATTAACCGAGTTTGTAAACCAGCATCCAATGGGTTTGGCAATGCCGGTCGGTGAGCATGGCCAATTATTATCCGGCGGTCAGCGGCAATCAGTCAGTATCGCGCGTGCCTTACTGAATGATCCGCCGATTTTATTAATGGATGAACCTACCGGCTCCATGGATCACACCAGCGAAGAAGAATTCAAACGCAATTTGCTGCAATTCGCTGCACATAAAACCCTGTTGGTCATTACCCATCGCACGTCACTGTTGGAGTTGGTCAATCGCATTATCGTGATTGACGGTGGCAAGATTGTGGCGGATGGTCCAAAAGACCAAGTGGTGGAAGCTTTGCGTCAGGGCCGTATTGGGAGGGCATCCTGATGAGCGATGCTATTAAATCCCAGCCACAAGGCTCGCGCGATAAGATCTGGTTTGAAAAACTGGGACGCGGGTTAAATAAATTAGGTATCCCTGCGAGCAAAATTATTGATAAAGCTTATGCACGCTGGTTAGACCCACTGCACGAGCAGCCTAAAGACTGGGTGACTGATTCCGACTGGGCACGCTTGCAGCAGGAGCCGGTAAAAGCACGGTTGCTGTTGCGTGTGATCGCGTTGATTATTTTTATCTTGCTGGTTTGGGCTGCCTTTGCGCCCTTGGACGAAGTGGCACGCGGTGAAGGTAAAGTCATTCCATCGTCGCAACTGCAAGTTATCCAGTCATTTGATGGCGGTGTTGTGCAAGAAGTGTTGGTGCGCGAAGGGCAGGTAGTCAACAAAGGTGATTTGTTGCTGCGCATAGATCCCACGCGTTTTATTTCTACCTTTCGCGAAAATCGCGCGGAATATTTATCGCTGCAGACACGCGCGGCGCGTTTACAAGCGTTGACTTCGAACGCGGAATTTACATTGCCGGATGGCTTATCCAGCGAGGCGCCAGACATTGCCGCCCACGAACGCAATCTCTATGAATCCAATCGCAAGGAATTGGATGAGCAGTTAAGTATCGCCCGGAGCCAGTTGGATCAGCGCACTGAAGAATTAAATGAAGTGCGGGCGAAATTGACCCAGGCAACACGCGCGCTGGAATTGGCGACGCAGGAATTAAATGTGACCAAACCCCTATTGGCGAGCGGCGCTATTTCTGAAGTGGAAATTTTGCGCCTGGAGGGCGAGGTGTCCAATGCCAAAGGTGCGCGCGAACAAGCGGCGGCGCAGGAGTCGCGCTTGATTTTGGCGATTGAAGAATCACAAGGAAAATTGCGCGAAACTGAGTTGCAGGCGAGCAACAAATGGCGTGTGGAGTTATCGGAAGTGCTAAGTAAAATTGCAGCGCTGAGTGAAAGCAGTACTGGCCTTGCCGATAAAATAAAATATGCAGAAATTCGTTCACCCGTGCGCGGTACTGTGCAGCGAGTATTTACCAATACCGTGGGGGGGGTGGTGCAACCGGGGCATGAAGTGATCGAGATGGTTCCACTTGACGATGATTTATTGGTAGAAGCAAAAGTATCGCCCAAAGACATTGCATTTCTGCACCCGGGCCAGGCAGCCATAGTGAAATTTACGGCGTACGATTTTGTTGTTTATGGCGGTTTACGCGGTAAGGTGGAGCATATTAGCCCCGACACCATTACTGACGAAAAAGAGCGCACTTTCTATATTGTCCGTGTGCGTACCGAGCGCGCCGGTTTTGATCCTACGCTGCCGATTATGCCGGGGATGATGACACAAGTGGATATTCTCACCGGCAAGAAAACCGTATTGGCTTATTTGTTAAAACCTGTGTTGCGCGCACAGCAAAATGCGATGACTGAACGATGACCCGGCACCTGTTTATCGCGCCCGCAGAGATCCAATCTCCGCGCTGGCAACAAGCATTTCCTTCGGCACTCATTGCTGTGGATGCGGTACAACCGGTGCAGGCAGATTGTGTGTGGTTGCTCTTGAAAGATCCACACGATTTCAGCCAGCTTGAAGCCATTGCCGTGAGCGGCAAAAAAATTATTGCCATGACGCCGGTTGAATCCACCGAGCAAGCTCGTCGTGCATTGGAAGCGGGCGCGAGTGGTTATGTGCATTACCTGGCTGCACCTGTAGTCTTGGAACAAGTGGCTCAGGTTGTGGCGGCAGGTGGCATGTGGTTGGGGGCTGATTTGATGCGGCAGTTGGTATTGGCCACTGCGCGCCACATTCCGGCAACTCCTGCCAAGCCAGTTAATGGCGCCAGGGTTGATTTGTCGCAATTAACCAGTCGCGAGCTGGCAGTTGCCGAACTGGTGGCATCCGGGAAAACCAATAAAGAAGTAGCGCGCGAACTGGACATTACCGAGCGCACTGTCAAAGCCCATTTGGGCTCCGCGTTTGAAAAGTTAAACGTGCGTGATCGCTTGCATCTGGTGTTGGTGATGGCGGCCAATTCTTAATCGGCCAGCGCGTTGATTTTGCCAGCTAATGCGTAACCCCGGTTTCCTGTTTTGAATCTCCTGGACTTCATTGAACCAGGGTTGGCGCTTAAAACTCTTTCATCAAAATCCCTACAAACCCATTCATTATTCTTTTAAGGCAATAAAAAAACTCCACTTATTGTCCTTTAGTCCAATGGCACAAGTTTCATCAATAACTAGACTGCAGATCATGGTCTCATTGTGAGTTGGTTCACATTTCAAAATAACCTGGAGTCAGTTATGAGTAATGCCGTTGCGACAGTTGCGTTCCTTCAAGGCCAAGCCTGGGCTAAAGCACCCGATGGCAGTCTGCGCCCGCTTTCAGTGGGTAGTGTGCTGAATGACGATGAAGTGTTGGTAACTGCCCAAGGTGCCCAGGTGCAACTGGATTTTGGTAGTGGTGAACCCGTTGTTGTGAATGGCGGATTGGAAGTGGCTATGAGCCGCGACTTCAGCAACGAGACTGCCACTGACCCCAATGAGGCTGCGCTGGATGATGCCAGCGTGCAAGAGGCGTTGACGGTATTGGAGCAGGGCGGAGATCTGCTGGATGAGTTGGAAGAAACCGCGGCGGGCAATAATGCCGGCGGCGGTTCAGATGGTGCCAGCAGCTTTGTAACCCTGACGCGTATTCTTGAAGAGACCGATTCCCAATCTTTCAATTATCAATCGCCATCAGCGGCAGCCTCAGCAGTGGATCAATCCGATGGCGATTACGTTAATCGTGCCCCTCTGGTGACCGATCAAACCCTCACTGGCAATGAAGATGAAATTATTTCTGGTCAGATAATCGCGTCAGATATCGAAGGCGACACCATCACCTTCATACTGGTTACAGCACCTGCGAACGGCACTTTGCTGTTGGATGCCGCCACTGGGCAATTTACCTTCACCCCCAATGCCAACTACAACGGTACCGATAGTTTTGTAGTGACTGTGACTGATAGCCGCGGCAATGCCAGCACTACTACTATCAGCCTGAATATTGCTGCAGTGAATGACGCCCCCACCACCAGCGACATCAATCTCACTACCGATGAAGATACTCCGGTAGCGGGTCAGGTAGTGGCGCAGGACATTGAAGGCGACACCCTGGTTTATAGCATTTCCGGTCAGCCAACCAATGGTGCCGTGACGCTCAACCCGGCCACCGGTGGTTTTGTGTATACGCCAAATGCTAACTACAACGGTGGTGACAGTTTTGTAGTGACCGTCAGCGATGGCAATGGCGGCACCACTACCAGCCTGGTGACCATTGGTGTTAATCCGGTAAATGATGCCCCGGCCAGCAACAACCAGGATCTGGTGACTGATGAAGACACACCAATCAATGGTCAAGTGGTGGCGAGCGATGTGGATGGTGACGCCCTGGGCTATGTCGTTACCAGCCAGCCAACTAATGGCGCAGTAACACTGAATCCTGCGACAGGTGGTTTTGTCTACACCCCGAATCTCAACTACAACGGCAGCGACAGCTTTGTCGTCACTATTAGCGATGGAAAGGGTGGCACTACTACCAGTCGTATCAATATTGGTATTAATCCAGTCAACGATGCGCCCCTTTCATCCGACCAGAATCTCACAACACCTGAAGATGTCGCTCTTACAGGCCAAGTCGTTGCTACCGATATCGAAGGCGACACCTTGGCTTACGCGGTTACCGGTCAGCCTGCGAATGGTTCAGTCAGCTTGAATCCGGCGACTGGCGGTTTTGTTTATACGCCAAATGCGAACTACAACGGCAGTGACAGCTTTGTCGTCACCATTAGCGATGGTAATGGTGGTACGACGACCAGTCTTATCAATATCGGCGTCATTCCGGTAAACGATGCCCCGGTCGCCAGCGATCTCAGCCTGGTCACACCGGAGGATACACCTGTCTCAGGCCAGGTGAGTGCATCTGATATAGACGGGGATACCTTGTCCTTCTCGGTCAGCGGCCTGCCTGCGAATGGTTCGGTTGCGCTGAATCCTGCTACTGGCAGTTTTGTATACACGCCGAATAATAACTACAACGGTAGCGACAGTTTTGTGGTCACCATCAGTGATGGTAAGGGTGGCACTACCACCAGCCTGGTGAGCATTGGTGTAACACCGGTGAATGATGCTCCGGTAACCGGCAACCTCAGCCTTACAACCGATGAAGATACACCAATTAACGGCTCTGTCAGTGCCAGCGATCCGGACGGCGATCCTTTATCGTTTAGCGTTACCGGCAATCCTGCCAACGGCACCGTGGTACTCAATCCTGCTACTGGCACATTTACCTACACACCGGCGACTGGGTACACAGGCAGCGACAGTTTTGTGGTGACTGTTAGTGATGGGAACGGCGGTATTGTTACCAGCACCGTGACAATTGGTGTTAACGCCGTTAACAATGCTCCAAATGCTGTGGATGACACAGCGTCGACAAATGAAAGCACCGCAGTGACTATTGCGGTCCGCAGTAACGATGTTGATCCTGATGGCGATAGTCTGGCTGTGACGGGTGTGACGCAAGGAGCTAATGGCTCGGTGGTGATTGATCCGGTTACCAAAAATCCGATTTACACCCCCAACGCTGGCTTTATCGGTACTGACAGTTTTACCTATACGGTCGACGATGGTAACGGCGGGAATGATACCGCCACCGTTACCGTGACTGTAAATGCCATTGTTCCCCCAAATAACGCACCTGTCGCTGTCGCCGATACTTTTACAGTCGCCGAAGGTGGCACCCTGACTGGGGCGGCTTACGATGTATTGCTCAATGACACCGATGCTGACGGCGATTCACTAACCGCCGTGCTGATCACTGGCCCGGCCAACGGCACACTGGTACTCAATGCCAACGGCACCTTCACCTATGTCCACAACGGCAGCGAAACCACTAGCGACAGCTTCACCTACAAAGTGAATGATGGCACCGTCGACGGCAACACCGTTACTGTGACTATCAATGTGACCCCGGTAAACGAAGCACCTGTTGCAGTTAATGATGTGGTCTTGGTGAATGAAGATGGCTCGGTGGTAGTGGCTGTTCGCACTAACGACACAGATGTCGAAGGTGGTAGTTTGACCGTCACTAGCGTCACCCAGGGGGCCAACGGCTCGGTTGTGATCGATGCGGTTACCGGCAACCCGATTTATACCCCGAATGCAGGTTTCAGCGGCAGCGACAGCTTCACCTACACCATCACTGACGTAGGTGGTGCTACTGCAACGGCGACTGTGAATGTCACCGTCACTCCACAAAACGATGCCCCAGTCGCCGTCGCCGATACTTTTACAGTCGCCGAAGGCGGCACCCTGACCGGGGCGGCTTACGATGTATTGCTCAATGACACCGATGCTGACGGCGATTCACTAACCGCCGTGCTGGTCACTGGCCCGGCCAACGGCACGCTGGTACTCAATGCCAACGGCACCTTCACCTATGTCCACAACGGCAGCGAAACCACCAGCGACAGCTTCACCTACAAAGTGAATGACGGCACAGTGGACGGCAACACCGTCACCGTGAACATCGACGTCACCCCTGTGAATGAAAAACCAATCGCGGTTGATGATTTCTACACAACAGCCGAAGACACTCCTGTCGTCTTTGATCTGGCGGATTGGATGCTGAACGATTCAGACCCGGATGGCGATTCTATTACGGTGTTCAGTGCCGGTGCTGTCGTCAATGGCACTTTGTCGTACGTGGGCGGCAAGCTGACCTTTACCCCAACTGCCGAATACAGTGGCCCTGCGTCATTTCAATACAGTATTCATGATGGTCACGGCAATACCGCCACAGCTACCGTTAATATTACGGTGACCAATGTAGACGATCCCAGTGTTCTGGTTGCTGATGTTGTTAATGCCGATGAAGACACGGTCGCCACTGGCAATGTATTGTCAAACGACACCGATGTAGACAGCGCACTTCAGGTGGTCAGCTTTGTTATAAATGGCTCCGGCTATAGCGCTGGCGACTTGGTCAATGTACCGGGGATTGGTAGCTTGACGTTGCAAGTGAATGGTGCCTTTACTTTTACCCCGGCAGCCAACTACAACGGACCGGTACCCCAGATTACCTACACTACCAATACAGGTGCCAGTAGCACGCTCAATATCACTATCGACCCGGTAAATGATGCGCCTGTGGCCAATAACGATTTCCTAACTACTACCAAAAACGTCGCTGTGGAAATTAACCTTTCCAGCCTCACCACAAATGATACAGATATCGATGGTCATGCCTTGACCGTATTTTCGGCAGGTGCAGTCACCAACGGTTCTTTGGCTTATATCGGCGGTAAACTGCACTTTATCCCAGCCAATAATTACACAGGCCCGGCATCGTTTACCTACAGTATTACCGACGGTCATGGTGGTACCAGCTCGGCGAGCGTAAATATCATTGTTACTGCAGCGCCTAATCTCTTGCCTGAAACCAATGATGTCATCGTTGTCGGCGATGAGGACACCTTGGTTACTATCAACCTTGCGGGTACCGACAGCGATGGCACCGTAGCTGGTTACCTCATCAAATCCCTGCCAGCCAACGGTGTGTTATATACCGATGCGACTATGACCACTGCGATAGCAGCGGGTGATCTGGTTGCCGGCCCGGTTTATTTCCTGCCGACAGTCAATTGGAACGGTAGTACTGGTTTCAGCTATACCACGCGCGATGATGTTGGCAGTGAAGACATTACCCCAGCCAATGTAAGCATTACTGTTAATCCGGTTGCTGATACCGCAGTGCTGGGAACAGGCGTTGGTTCTGTAAAAGAAGATACTCCAGCGCAATCATCGGCAACGGGCACACTCACCGTTACTGATCCGGATGCCGGCGAGGCGGCATTTATCGCCCAAACCAACAGCGCGGGAACCTATGGCAGTTTTTCGATCAATGCAACTGGCGACTGGGTCTATAACCTGGATAACAGTAAACCCGCTGTTCAGGCGCTTAAAGAGGGCGAGAGTAAAACTGAACAGATTACCGTTGCCAGTATTGATGGCACCACCACCACGGTAACTGTGACTGTGACCGGCACTAATGATGGTCCAGTAGCCGTTGCTGATTCTGCAACGGTGAAGCAGGGTGATGTTTTAACCTTTACCCCTGCACAACTCCTGATTAACGACTCTGATATTGATGGCGATACCTTGAGCGTCAGTTCGGTCCAGGGAGCGGTAAACGGCACTGTCAGTTTGGTGGGGGGTGATATCCTCTTTACCCCTAATTCGGGGTATAGCGGTCCGGCATCATTTACTTACACATTGAGCGATGGACAGGGTGGTTCAAGCACTGCCACCGTCTTTATTACTGTATTACCTAATGCTGCTCCGGACGCGGTTGATGATCCTACTGGACTAGCCGTTTACTCGGTTGCTTTTGGTGACTTATCGGCAACGGACAGCTGGAGCAACCCCGATAGCAAAGGGTTATCGGTAAACATCACCGGTTACACGGCGGGAGGTGTGGCAACGGCGCTGTACCTTGGGACTGTAGATGGCAATGCCAATACTTTGGGTGTTCAAGGTACGCCCAGATCCTTTTCTGATGTTCCCAATCAGATTGAATACAACGTCGCTACCGGTGCTTCGGAGTCGGTGGTAATGACTTTTAACGGCAATCTCAATCAGGCCAATTTTGGTGTCAACCGTTTGTTCCCGGGAGAGAACGGCGGGGAAATAGGCAAATGGGAGGCCTATTACAATGGTGTGTTGGTGGCCTCAGATACTTTCAGATTGCTTGGCGCCAGCGAAGCGGGAACCTTTTCAATCAACACTGGCAGCCTGGTGTTTAACAGTATTAAATTCAGTGCGTTGCATACCAATAACAGTATTGGTGACGGCGGCGATTATTACCTGACCAGCTTTGCCGGCTCTGGCCCGGCCAATATGAATAGCAACTTGACGGTTATTGCTGGAGCTAGCAACACCATCAATGCATCCACATTGTTGGCAAATGATACTGATGCCAATGGCGATACCTTGAACATCACTAGTGTTCAGGGTGCGGTGCATGGTTCCGTAAGTCTGGTGGGAGGTAATGTGGTATTTACGCCATCAACTGGCTACACGGGGCCCGCCAGCTTTACCTATACGGTCAGTGATGGGCATGGTGGCTCGGATACAGCCACCGTTAACCTGCTGGTGGAGCGTACCAATAGTGCTCCAATTGCAGTGAATAACACTGCATCAGTAGCAACCAATAGTTCTATCACTATTGCCACCTCTGCCTTACTGTCAAACGACTCTGACCCGGATGGTGATAGCTTCACGTTGGTTAGTGTACAGGGGGCTGTGAATGGTAGTGTCAGCCTGGTAGGTGCAAATGTTATTTTCACGCCCACAACTAACTATGAAGGTCCTGCCAGTTTCACCTACACCATTCGCGATGCATTGGGGGCAATTAGTACGGCAAACGTTAATATTGGCGTTGGCGCAGCCAGCGCGCCCAGTGTCGTTGTTAGCCGGGCCTTGGTGGCAATAGCCCATGGCACTGGTGGTACCAGCGTTAAGTTCCCAATTAATACCAAATTGGTGGATACCGATGGTTCGGAGACACTGTCCATTAAAGTGAGCGGTGTACCAACCGGATTGAGTTTCAGTTCAGGCGTTAATTTGGGTGGTGGAGTATGGCAGTTTACGGCAGCAGATTTACCCAACCTGACGTTAAATTTGCCGGGTAGCTACACCACTAATGCAACTCACCTCACCGTGCAAGTTACCTCAACAGAGAGCAACGGTGGCTTTACTGCATCTACCTCGTCTGTCGTAACCCTTAAAGCGGCTTACACCACAGTGGATATTACTACTACCGAGTCTGGTAGTTATACCGGTAGTTCTGCCAGCGAATACATCACGGGCGGCAACGGCAACAACACAATTAATGCCAACAACGGAAACAATATTGTAAATGGTGGTGCCGGGGATGACACTCTAAGTGCAGGCTCTGGATCTGATGTGTTTTTTGGCGGTAGCGGCAATGACACCATTAGCGCGGGTAGTGGTTCTGATCGTATTAGCGGTGGCTCCGGCAATGACACCTTGCAAGGTGGTGATGCCGGCGAAAACTTTGTCGATGTATTTGCCTGGTCATTGGGTGACCAAGGCGTTGCGGGTACTCCTGCCGTGGATACCATCCAGAATTTTGCTACAGCAGCGGCCGGCAGTAACACTACTGGTGGTGATGTGTTGGATTTGCGCGATTTGCTGCAAGGTGAATCAGTAGGTGCATCCAACGGTGCCGGCAACTTGGCGGATTACCTCCATTTTGAGGTTTCCGGCGGAAATACTATTATCCATATCAGTCACACCGGTGGTTTCTCGGCTGACTCTCACTCAGTGGGCGCTAGCTACACCAGCGGTGCTGAGACCCAGCAAATTGTATTGAGTGGTGTGAATTTGCAATCGCTTTACAGTGGTGCAACTACGGATCAACAAATTATTACCCAGTTGCTCAACAACAATAAGCTGATTACTGATTAACGAGTTGATCAGCGTGTGGATGAAATGAAAAATCCCGCTCTGTGCGGGATTTTTTTACAGAGGTTTTTATGTACGTAAAACGCAATCAACACGGCGAAATCATTTCAATCAGCAAGCTTGCGAGTGAGGAGTTTTCCGAGCAAGTTGATAATGATTCACAAGAGTTGCTGCAATTTTTTCAGGATGAGAAATCGGCGGAACAATTAGCGCTGGAACAGACTGACCAAACCATGGCGCGCGTATTGGAAGATGTGGTGAATTTGCTGGTGGAGCAGGGGGTAATTCGTTTTACCGATTTACCTGAGGCAGCACAAAACAAACTACTCACCCGGCGAGAATTGCGTGGCAAGCGCCAGGGGATGAATTTGTTGGATGATGGCGATCATCTGCCGTTGTAATAAGTAACCTAAATAAAAATCCCGCCAGTGAGAGATGCGGGATTTTTTTGGGGTCGTTCACAGAATCTGCATTAAGAGTCTCTTGTGCTAGCTAATACAAATCAACTTAACTAATAAAAGTGCCGGTTAACCCGTCCATGCCAACCTTTAACAGCACTACTTGTTCCTCGTCTGTGCTCACTCCTTCGGCAATAATTTGAATGCCGAGTGAGTGGGCCAGAGTGCATAGGCTTTGCACGAAACTTTGGCTGCTGCTGTTGGAATTTATTGAACGTGTTATCGCCCCATCGAGTTTTAAATAATGCAAACCCATATCCTGCAGATTGCCGAATTGGGTGAACTCTAGCCCAACGTGCTCCAAGCCTACTTTGCAGCCCAACGCACGCAAACGAATGATAAAAGCACGCAGTTCCTCCAGATGGCGCAACACACAGATTTCTGGAAACTCCAGCCACAATTTTTTTGCTTCCTGTGGATGCTCTTCCAGCAGCGCTATAGCTTGTTCACGAAAGTGAGCGTTACATAATGCGAGCGCAGAAATATTAATGGCTAAGTCGTGTTGTAGATTTTTCATTTGTTTAATAGCCAGGGTTAATACAGCGATATCTATGTCTGCCATGATACCAAGGCGTACCGCCCAAGGCATGAAATAGCCCGCGGGGCGATATTCATTATCCAGCTTCAAACGCGCGGCTGTTTCCAGATGCAATAATTTACCTTCGGTATTTTTTACCGGAAAACTGGCCAAGCGGATGTCTTCCGCTGCCAGCGCCACTTCAATACTGCTGCGCCATTCGTTCAGATTGCGCTGGGCATAATCAGGTGTTTCATCTACAGTGACGACGGCGCGGTTACCTTTGAGTTCAGCCTGCGCGAGAGCGCCATCAAGTTTATGCATAACCTGGCCGGGCTTTTCTCCCTGATTAAAACTACACAGTGCGAGCGGCACCGCGATTTTTTCGAAGCCTCCAGCAATTAACTGAAAATTTAATGATTGGGAAATGTCGGCACTGACAATATCAATCGGAGTATCAGTGGGAATCAACAAACTGAAATCGCTGCCATTCAAGCGCCCGGCGTGGCTGCCAGGGAATTTTTTTTCAAGGTCGTAAAATACACTCGCTATAGCGCGCAGCAATTGGTCTACCTGATTGTGCCCCAGTTGCTGGTTGAGATCTTGCAGCATCAATACTTTGGCAATTACCAATATGCCGCGCTTTTCGGCATCTTCGCGGGTGAGTTGTACTTCCAGTAAATTCAAAAAATGAGTGCGATTCAGGAGGCCGGTCAAGCGATCTATTTGTGAATCGCGGCGCAATAATTCCAATTGCCGTGCTTCCTTTTCCAGCATTTGTTTAACGCTGTTTGAAAGGGTGTTCATCGCGCGTACCAGTCGCTGAAATTCTTTGGTTTTAGGTTCTTGCGAAACAATAAAGCGACGCTCGCCAATAGCCTCTGCCTGATCGACAACCACATCCAGTGGACGTGAAATATATTTTAAAATCAAGCTGCCAACCAGGCCGCTCAAGAGGGTGGCAAATAAAAACCAGTCGAATAAATCTTTGGTGTTTTTCCATAGGGCTTCAAGCGCGTAACGCGAATGGCTTTTTACAACCAGGGTTCCGGCTTGCTGCCAATTATCTTGTATCTGGGCGATACCCGGAGCTACCTCAAAATTCACTTGTTTGGAAAACCAGGCAGGTACTGTTTCTGCTTCGGTATTTTCAAAATTGCGGGCGACAATAGGTTTCTTATTGACGTCTTGAAAAATAATATATTCGTAATGGCCTGCATCAAACTGAGCGGTAATTAACAGTTCCAGTGTCACCGGGTCTTTATCTGGCATTTGCGAAATCGACAGCGCCAGTGAGTTGGCATTGTCAATATTTTTAAGTCGCAATTGCTCTTGCAGATAGGTTTTGGCGGTGATTATGCTGATTGCAAAATTACCTCCCAACACCAGCAATAGCATGATGATGATGCCAATCCACAATTGTTTGATTAATGACATTGTCTGTGCCTTTGTGCGTTGAAACTTGAAAAAATTTTAAAAACCATCTTCTTGCGCGCGCGCTAACAGATCGCGCCAGCGAGACAAACGCGCGGTCGGATCTGCAGTAGTATGCTGGTTTCCAACCCAGAGCCCGTCACTATTAAAACTAAATACGGGGCGTAAATCCGGACGTTTGTTGGCTGGCTCGATGGTATTGATCAGGCTGTCCATAATCAGTGGTACTGCATCGCTTTGCGGATAATAACCCAGCACCATATGCGCCTGAAAAACCTTGCTCTGCACTCCACCTACTTGTGCACGTACGTAAATTAAACGTAAGTTGTCAGCGGGAACCCCCATGCGCAAGAGCGTGAGGTATTTGGCGATGGTGTAATCCTCACAATCCCCCGCGCGCACGCCCAATGTTTCCAGGGGCGTGGCCCAGTAATCGCTTTTCTTCCACAGCATTAAATCTTCCATATAGCGCAGGTTGTGATTAAAAAAATGGTTGACCCGCTTGATCTGTTCTTCGGGGGATTGCCGGGTGCCCTCAACAACTAGTTGGTTCCAGCGCTCTAATAAGGCAGAGCCATCACTGCCGTAACGTTGCTCCATAATAACTTTCATTTTTTGCGGGTCTGAATTTGCACAGGCGAGCAAGGCGCTCAGCAATAGCACCACAATGCCCGCACAAATCCAACAGTGTTTGGTGCGAGATAAAGGGATTTTTTTGAACTGGTTAGTGCGCGAGGAAGGCATGGTGTTGCGCTCTAAGCAGAATGTTATAAATCAAACAGCCCATTACTTAAGGTGTTTAGCAGTTAAGGTTATAGCAGTATAGCCGGTGTTTATAAGGGTGAAAGTGAATCTACAGTGGCGCGCGAATTTTTATTGCGCGGGATTGCATACGTATTCAGATCGGGTGGAAAAGTTGAATACGTATGCAGTACTTTGCGTGCGTGGGTTTTATTTCATCAAATAGTCGGTCCAATAACATAAGCATAAAGGAACGACCATTATGAAACACAAGCACATCCTTCTCTCAATTTTGCTGATGACCTCAGCGAGCGCACACGCCGAATGGTTTTTGCGCGGCACGCATAATAATTGGGCTGCTATCCAAATGAATGCCGCCGGAACCAATACCATGGAATTAACCAATGTGGTGTTCCCTACTGCGGGCAGTATCAAGTTTGATCGCTACGGCGACTGGTCAGAAAATTACGGCGCGGGAGGACGCAATGGTTCCAATATTGCGGTAGGCCAGGGCACTTGGAACATTAAGTTCTTTACTGATACGAAAAACTGGAACATTACTGCTGCCGCGACCAGCGTGAATTATCACCTGCGCGGCACATTTAATGGTTGGGCTGAAGGTACGTTACTGACCCAAGTCGGCACTACAGATGTTTACGAAAGCTGCCAGAACTTTGTCAATGGCGATGCATCCGGCGGGCCGCGTTTTAAAATAGATCCTAACGGTGGGTGGGGTAGCGATGCAGTTCCCACAGCGGATTACACAGTGGCAGTCGGTTGGGCAAAAATTACTTTCAATGCAACCTCCAAAGCTATTAGCACCCAGCAGAACCTTGCTGCTAATTGCGGTGCTGTTACATCCAGCTCAACAACATCTGTTGCGAGTTCTGTAACAACCAGTTCTGCTGTTACAAGCGCAAGTGCTCCAGGTTCAGTTGCCGCCAGTTCTTCCAGCGTTGCAGGCACACTATTCCATTTGCGCGGTACGCATAACAGTTGGGCGGAAGGCGATTTGTTTACTACGCCTGCGGGCGTCAATCAACTGGAAATTTGTCGCAATTTCAGCGCGGGCGATGCTACCGGTGGGCCGCGTTTTAAAGTGGACCCCAATGGGGCTTGGGGCGATGCATTCCCTGCTGCCGATCAAGCGGCTAGCGGCTGGACGCGGATTGTCATTAACACCAGCACGCGCAGTTTGGTGAGCACCACAACCAATCTTGCCGCGAATTGTTCTGTTGCTTCATCCAGTTCTGTAAGTTCCAGTACGGCGTCCAGCGCCTTATCCAGCAATGTGACGAGTAGTGTTGCAACGGCAGACGATTTCCGTGCACGCACTATGTATTTTGTGTTTGTGGATCGCTTCGCCAATGGCAGTACCGCGAACGATAACGGTAGCAATGCAGCAGCAACCTCAACAGTGAAGTCATCCGGAGCGCAAAGCGAATGGAAGAAATATTGGGGCGGTGATATCGCCGGATTAATTTCCAAGCTGGATTATCTGCAGGCATTAGGCGTTTCCGCCATCTGGGTAACACCCTTGGTCGACAATATTAATGTTGGCAATGAAGGCGGCTATCACGGCTATTGGGCGCGCGATTTTTACAGTGTGGATGAACACTTGGGTGATTGGGCATTAGTCGATGAACTCGATGTGCAAATGGAAGCGCGCGGCATGAAGCTGGTATTGGATATTGCGCTCAACCATTCCAACCAGGACGATCAATACGAATTCGGTGCGCTCTACAAAGAAGGCGCATTCCTGACCGATTTTGCCAGCGGTAAGGGCACTTGGTATCACGCCAATGGTGCAATTTCTGATTGCGGTGATACTAATCCAGCAACTACTTGTAACGGCGAGTGGGATGACCCCTGGTCATTCCGCAATAAAAGTTTATTTAATCTCACTGACTTTAATCACGGCACCAGCGGTAATTCTATTGCCGATCAATATTTAATTGATGCTGCGCTCAAATGGATGGATCATGGTGTGGATGCGTTCCGTATCGATGCGATTAAACATATTGAACCATCGTTTATTAATCGTTTCTCTGCTGCCGTGCGTGCGAAAAAAGCCGATACTTATATTTTTGGTGAATGGTATAGCGCGGGTGCGGGCGATTCGTTATCGATGAGTTTCCTGAACGAACGTCGCGGCTCTGAATTACTGGATTTCAAATTGCGTGATGCGATTGAAAATGCGATTGCGGGTAATATCACTATGACCAGTTTGAGCAGCCATATTAATTTGCGTGCAGGTGCGATGAATAATTTCGAAGATCAACAGGCGATATTCCTCGATAACCACGATGCAACACGCACCAGTGTATATTTGCAAACCACAGGTAATACTAATCGCGGCGCAGGTAAAGGCATGAGTAAAAGTTTTGCCGATGCGCGTCAAAACTTGGGTATGGCACTGGTGATGACGTTGCCGGGTGTTCCGACGATTTATTACGGTACTGAGCAAAACTCTACCTGGTTTGCCGCTAACGGCGATGGGCAAGTTGGTCATGATCCATTTAACCGTGAGCAACAGCCTTCATTCAGTCAAACAACACCGGCATTTAGTTTGATCAGTGCCCTGGCTAATCTGCGTAAAAACAGTGCCGCTATCCAGCGCGGAAGTTACGCGGAGCGTTGGTCAACGCCCGATGTATTAGTGTTCCAGCGTCAGGAAGGTAGCGATTGTGCGGTAATTGCTGTGAATCGCGGAGCAGCAGCGACAATTACTGTGCCTAATTTGTGTTTGGCTAACGCCGCGTATGCCAGTGCAGTGGGCACCGATGTGGTGAATGTGAGCGGTGGTAACGGCACATTTAACCTGTCGCAAAACGAAGTAGTGGTACTGCATTAATTAGCTACATTAATTGATAAACACAAACGGGATTCCAACAACCAACAGCGGGTGGAATCCTAATCGTGTAAAACCAGGACAAACCTCATTTAACATCAGTAAATCGTTAAACCTGATAGTGAAAAATAAGCAGTAAAAACAAAAGAGGCGCTCATCATGAGCGCCTCTTTTCATCACCTATAGTAAGAGCTGATTACAACAAGGAATGTTTTTGTGTGTCTGCGGTTTCCAATTCTTTTTGCTTATCGGTTTCGTTGGTGTTCACTGTATTGGCTGACAAACGATTTACGTTGCTCGCTGTCGCTAAACGAAATTCTTCCTGCTGTTGATGCCACGCAATAATTTTGTAGTAGTTGCGCACGTTATCGACAAACTTAACCGGTTCCCAGCCGCGCATATAACCGTGTTTGGCGCGGCTGTAATACTGGTACTTGGATAACAGCGGCATGTGTTTGCGCACGTCTTCCCAACTACTTGGGTTGCCACCCATGCGCTGGGTGAGCACACGTGCATCTTCGATGTGACCCAGCCCTTGGTTGTAAGCGGCCAGAGCCATATTAAATCGGTCCTCGCCGGTAATACGCTTGGGTAGCTTCTCAAACAAAATGCTCAGGTATTTAGCGCCGCCATAAATGCTTTGCTTGGGATCCTTGCGATCGCTAATCCCCATAGCGCGCGCCGTATTTTTGGTGAGCATCATCAGTCCTTTAACCCCGGTGTGGGAGACCGCATCGGGCAACCAGTTGGATTCCTGATAACTGATGGCGGCGAGCAGTTGCCAATCCAGATTAAACTCAGCGGCGGCACTTTTCATATGGTCTACCCATTGGGGCAATCGCTGCTCCAATTGGTAAGTGAAAGCCATAGCTTCACCACTGGTTACTTCCTCTATATGGCGATCGAAAAACTCGGCGGTTACCCGCGCAAGAGTGCCATCGGCTTTAATCGACTGCAGATAAGCCTGGGCGGCATCAAACAGAGTGGTGTCATTGCTCTGGGGAAATGCCCATGCGACCGGCTGGGGGTCGTTGACATCAAATGCCAGCTCTGCCTTGGGGTAGGAGTAACGGTTCAATGAATAGATGGTGGAATCGATAATGGCGTAATCAGCCTCACCCTTATTAACCATTTCTAGCAAATCAATCATTTCCGCATTAGCAACTTCACGCCATTGCAGTTCCGGAAAGGTGGTCTGCAAAGCTTTAATGCGCGCGCTGTGGGACTCACTGGCAAGGATCAGCACTTCTTTATTAGCAAGGTCTTTAACGCTGGTTGGTTGTGGCAGGCGGCGGTTATATACCAACTGCTGGGTCAACTGCATAAAAGGCGCGGCAAAGCTCAGGGGCTTGCCCCGGCTCTCCTGTGCGGTCAAGCCTGCAGCAGCAAAGTGATATTGGCCCGCCACGACACCGTCCAGCATGGATTGAGTATCTGTGTCGTTTTCCAGCACCAATTTCAGGCCGAGCGAATCCGCAAAGCCTTTGATCAGGCTATATTCGAATCCCGTAAGGCCATTGGGGCCTTCATAAAAGGTAGTAGGACCATTGCTTGAAACTACATGCAACTCGCCTGACTCAAGCACTTTCTCCAGTAGGGTAGGAGGTGTGCTTCGAACCAGCAACACACTGCTGGCAGTAAGTAACAAGCCAACAAACAGGCTTGTCGTTATGGATTTTAAAATCACTAACACTGATGGTTTGCGAATTTCCATAAGGGGTTTCTCCGGTGGTCTGAACTGCATCGCCCGAAAGGGTATTCTCTGTTCGTGTGTGCGCATTCATGCCGAATCCAATCCATTAATGACCCGTGCAAATACGACGCCATGGTATAACCACTTGTTTTGTGTGCCTAGCTTGTTTTCTGATCAGGATTAGGCTAGCCAGTCGGTGAAAATTTGACCTTTTTTGCCATGGGGCTAGTAATGGCGCGGGATTTGGCGGATTTCAGACACAGTGTAAAGACCGACGAACGGTCGAAAAAAACCTAAAAAATGTGATGTTTGACGTCATTTTGAGGGGCAAAAAGGGCATAAAAATGGGGCAAAAGGTAAGTTTTTGTTAAAAAACTGCACAAAAATACGGCAATATTTCAGATTTTTTTGTTATAAGCTGATTTTGCACCGGTTATATTTCAGCCTTTTTTGCTTTAAAAAATTTTTTGCTGTACGTTTTTTGCTATTCAATATTTTTTTAACATATTTGCAACAAAGGAAGAATGAATTCGCGCGAGCAGTGGAATCCATTTGGTTTTTCCTACATAAATAATTTTTTTATCTTTGCTGATTCCCGCAATAATTTCTTCTGCGGCTGCCTCGGCCGACATTTTTTTACCTCTACGTCCTTTGGTCATTGCGGTATCAACCAGCGGTAATATTGCTTCGTGCACATGCGTGCAGGTATTTTCAAGTTGATAATTCAGGGAGCGTGAAAAAATATGTAACGCCGCTTTGGTTGCGCAATAAACAGCCGCGCTGGTTTTAGGAAAGATTGCCAAGGCTGATGAAATATTTACGATTGCGGATAGATGCTTATGTTGTTGCCAGTGTTTTATGAGTATTGCGCTGATAAGCAGTGGGGCTTGTATATTTACCTGTATTTCTTTGTTAATTGATTCCAGTTTGAAATTATCGTCTGTCAATAAAGTTGTGTACTGAATACCTGCATTGTTGATCACTATGGCGATATTTGGATGGTCCTTGATTATCTGCGTTAGTATTTTTTCGGTTGCGATTTGCGAGCTTAAATCACAACTGTAGCAACAGATATTACTGTGGTTGCCAAACAGCACCGCCATTTTTTCATGGGATCTGGCCAATACTAAAATGCAATTGTTTTTGCTGAGTTGTTTAACCAGCGCAAGGCCTATGCCGGAAGTTCCGCCGGTAATCAAAATGGTTTTATTGATAATGTTCATAAAGGATTCTTCATTGAAAGTGTGTTTGCACTTTAATAAAGACAGGCAATTACAGCATTAACCCGGGTTAATAAATTATGTCGGTTGGTAACTATTTTTCTGATGTGGGTTTTCGTGTAACACGCTGCAAAGGGGATTTGTTATTTAGCCAGCATGCCGCACCCGCCAATTTGTTTTTTATTGAACAGGGATTGGTAAAAGCCTTTTATGAAACACGCGATGGCAAGGAGTTTATTAAGTCCTTTATTCGTGAGGGGCAAATCATTGGTAGTTTGCGGGCGCTTTTCGCCGCCAAACCCAATAGCTTTTCTGTTGTTGCCCTGGAAGACTGTATTGTTCGTGAAATACCTAAAGTGCATCTGCTTGGCGCTGTAGGTGACAATAGAGAGTTACAGAAACTAATGAATGAGCAGTTGCTCGCGTTAGCGATGAAAAAGGAACAGCGCGAATATGAGCTACTGTGTTTGTCGGCGGAGGAACGCTATCAGTTGTTTTGTCAGCGCGAGGCCAAATTGGCCTCCCGGCTTACGCGAGTGGATATCGCGCGCTATTTGGGGATTACCCCAGTCGCCTTGAGCCGGATCCGTAAACGGCTCGGTTTTTAATCCGGGAAGATGGTTTGTTGGTGGGGTAAGCGGGAAAAAAGTCTCTCGGGTAGGGCCTAAATCCAGTACAATGCGCGCCTCTCTTTTGTCATTACCCTTTAATTACCACCCATGATCACCCATGCCGAGGCTCTTCCCACTATGTTAATCCTGCGTGGCGCTCCCGCTCTTTCCAGTTTCCGTACCCAAAAACTCCTGTCCAGCCTGCAACAACGTATCCCTGCTGTGACGGGCGTTAGCTCGGAATTCGTTCACTTTGCCAATGTTTCCAGCCCTTTGAGCGATACCCAACAGCAAGTGCTCACCCAGTTACTGACCTACGGCCCCAAAGCAGAGAAAGAAGCCAGCCACGAGGGTGACCTGTTCCTGGTAGTGCCGCGCCTTGGCACTATTTCCCCTTGGGCATCCAAGGCGACGGATATTGCCAAAAATACCGGTTTGGAAAATGTGAAGCGTATTGAACGTGGTATTGCTTATTACGTGACTGGCGCATCGGCAGCAGATCGTGCAGCAATCGCTGCGCTATTGCATGACCGCATGGTAGAAACGGTTTTTGATAGCCTGGATGCCGCAGAACAGCTGTTTATCCAGCAACAACCTGCAGCGCAAACATCGGTAGATATCCTCGGTGGTGGCCGTGCTGCTCTGGTAGAGGCGAATAAATCCCTCGGTTTGGCGTTGGCAGAAGACGAAATTGATTACCTGGTAGAAAGCTTCACCAATTTGGGCCGCAATCCAATCGACGTAGAGTTGATGATGTTTGCCCAGGCCAACTCCGAACACTGTCGCCACAAGATCTTTAACGCCTCCTGGACTATCGATGGTGAAGATCAGCAGCGCAGCCTGTTCAAAATGATCAAGAACACCAATGAAGTGGGTGGTGATGATGTACTTTCGGCCTATGCCGATAACGCTGCGGTAGTGGTTGGTCACGAAGCAGGGCGCTTTTATCCAAACCCCGAAACCAAAGCTTACGAATACACCCAACAGCCAATCCATATGCTGATGAAGGTGGAAACCCACAACCACCCAACCGCCATTTCTCCTTTCTCTGGCGCAGGAACTGGCGCTGGTGGTGAGATTCGCGATGAAGGTGCGGTTGGTCGCGGTTCCAAGCCCAAAGTAGGTCTGACCGGTTTCACCGTTTCCAAGCAAACGGTTACCACAAGCCAATTATGTTGGCGGGCGGTTACGGCAACATCAAAACCGAGCATATCGAGAAGCCGCCGTTTGGTGCAGGTACCAAGCTGGTAGTGCTCGGTGGTCCGGCGATGTTGATCGGCCTCGGCGGTGGTGCTGCTTCTTCCATGACTTCCGGTTCTTCGTCAGAGGATCTGGACTTCGCCTCTGTACAACGCCAAAACCCGGAAATGGAGCGTCGCTGCCAGGAAGTGATCGACGCCTGCTGGCAGTTGGGTGATAAAAACCCCATCGCCTTTATTCACGATGTAGGCGCGGGTGGTCTTTCCAACGCCTTCCCTGAGTTGGTGAAAGATGGTGGTACCGGCGGCAAATTTGAATTGCGCAATGTGCCTAATGATGAGCCGAGTATGAGCCCATTGGCGATTTGGTGTAACGAATCGCAAGAGCGTTACGTATTGGCAATCGCACCGGCAGATCTGCCGCGCTTTGAGGCGATTTGCCAACGTGAGCGCGCTGCTTACGCCGTTGTTGGTGAAGCGACGGACGAAAAACATTTGCTCGTTAACGACAAACACTTCGATGCAAAACCCGTTGATTTGCCGATGTCAGTATTGTTTGGCAAGCCGCCAAAAATGCATCGCGTTGCGGAAAAGCACACTGCAAAAACATCTGAATTCAGCACTGCGGGTATTGAATTAAAAGATGCTGCTGAGCGTGTATTGAAGCACCCGGCGGTAGCGAGTAAAAACTTTTTGATCACCATCGGTGACCGTTCAGTAACCGGTATGGTAGCGCGCGACCAATTGGTTGGCCCTTGGCAAGTTCCTGTTGCTGATGTTGCGGTAACGACTATCAGCTATGACTCCTACGCCGGCGAAGCCATGAGTATGG
>JAGKXA010000455.1 GCA_021151615.1 Cellvibrionaceae bacterium
AGTAAAAACCGGTAACGGCGTGCGCACACTCGCCCAGTTAACAGTTCCCGCGTTGCAAACCGGCGCACCCCAGGTAGCACCCGAGCAAGTGCAGGTATTCGACAATCTTGCGGCGGCGGCAGATTTTATTCTTGCGTCAACGCATTAACGGAACAACTAACAGGAATTAAAGTGCTCAAACTTCGCAGTCTTTTATTCAGTATTGGTTATAACCTTACCAGCGCCATCGCGGGTTTGGTCGCCGTTATTATCTGGCCGATATTTCCCTACTCATGGCGCTGGCGAATTGTCACTTGCTGGAACCGTTTCGTGATGTTCTGGTTGAGAGTTTGTTGCGGTGTGCGCTTTGAAATTACCGGCAGCAAACATGCTGATAAATTTCCTTGCGTGGTAATGGCTAAACACCAAAGCACCTGGGAAACGATGTTCCTGCAATATTATTTTGGCCCCGTAAGCACCATCCTCAAAAAAGAATTATTTCGCATTCCGTTTTTTGGCTGGGGCCTGGCAAGTTTGCGCCCGATTGCCATCGATCGCAGCAGCCCGGTACAGGCCTTGAAAGAAGTAAAACGTCAGGGCATTAAGCGCTTGCAGCAGGGCAATAATTTTTTAATTTTTCCCGAAGGCACCCGCACACCCGTTGGTCAGGTTGGCAATTACGCACGCAGTGGTGCGGATATCGCCATTAGCGCCTGTGTGCCGATTATTGCCGTTGCGCACAACGCTGGCGAATGCTGGCCACACAAACATTTTATTAAGTATCCAGGCACTATTCGCGTAGTTATCAGCGAACCCTTTGCAACCGAAGGTAAAGATCGCAAGCAATTAACCGAAGAGGTGAAAAACTGGATTGAAAATGAAATCGCCACAATGCCACCAGCGCGCAATGATGGTGTACGAATAGTTACCGCAGCGAATGAAGTAGCCGAGCTGAAGTAAATACAGATTTTTTATCAGCAACAATAAAAAAACCCCCGATTATTTGGCCATAATCGGGGGTTTTATTTTGCAGGCTCTTCAGTGCCAGATTTATTTCATCTGTTACTTGTAAACACGATGGCTTGTGCAATTTCCTTCTGCGGTTGCCTGGGCTGAGCTCAGACTACAACTTTGACTGGTTTGCGTACGATACTGCCAGTAGGGAACAGTATAGGTATAGTTGGTTTGTACAGCTTTCACAGCTTGTGGGCCGCTGCTCCCACTGCAGTTAAGGTAATAGATATCAACAGTCACACCGTTGGTGGTCGCACCATTAGGCACATTGTTTGGTCCGTAATTGTTTGAACTTCCCAAAACCCAACCACATCCCGGTTTCATGTAATTGCCATAAGATCCTGCCAGAGCAATATCTTCTGCCATGGCATGTGAGGAAAAGGCAACTACAGAAATAATTCCAGCAGCAAGCTTTACTATGTTTTTCGTTGTTAGCATTTTCATCTATTAGCTCCTTTATTTTGTGG
>JAGKXA010000456.1 GCA_021151615.1 Cellvibrionaceae bacterium
CAATAATGGTATTGGTGTTCATGCCAATAGCACGCTCGTTTATCCGCTCAACGGGCAGTATAACACCTTTTCGGGCAGCGTAGGCCGAGACGATGCCGCTGATAATTGTGGTTGTGGTACTATGAAGCTACAATTTATCATCAAAGCCGATGGTGCAACGCTCTTTACCTCAAATCTGCTCGGTACTGCCGATGGCAAGCAAGCATTTAGCGTCAATGTAGCTGGCAAAAGCAACTTAGAACTCATAGTAAACGATGGCGGAGACAACACTTGGGGCGACCACGCCGACTGGCTCTATGCCATTCTGTACTGTGGTACGCCTCCTACTTGCACCACCGCACCGCCTGCTCCAACCAACGTAAATTCTTCGCCCCAAACCATCAGCTCTGGTGGCAGTTCTACACTATCGGCCACTTGTGCAACAGGCGTAGTAGTCTGGAATACTGGTGTAACTGCTAATTCTATCACAGTTTCTCCAACAATTACAACTTCTTACAATGCTAAATGTGTAAGTGGTTCTTGCCCAGCCAGCAATACCGTTAGCGTAGGCGTAACGGTTGCGAGTAGTGGCTGTTCGGGCTTTGCCGATGGTACAATTATGGGGACATGGAATGTTACGGGGCAACCGCTCGTAGCCCGATTCTTTCATGGGCAATACTGGCTTACGCAACGAGCAGGCACAAACCCTGATGTATTTGTGGTGCGTGGCTCGGGTATGTTGCAGCGAAGCGATGTTACACTCAACAATAGTGCTTATTATAACATGGTCAACTGCTTTGCTTGGACGTATAGTGATTATGGCAGTTTGCAAAATCCACCATCTACTACTTTCCCAACTCCAAGTGGTTATTCGTTGAGCTATTCGGAGGGCGGAACAATGATTTATACCGCCAATTCGGGAGGAGGTAATGGAGGCACTACTTGCACCGATGCGTATGTGAGCAATAACTGGGCTTCGGCAACAATTGGTGATGGTACAGGTCCAAAAATTGGGCAAAACTATCAAGGCGGCACTATGAATATCAATGGAACAACCTATTCGCAAGGCATCGGCACTCATGCGGGTTCGGAAATTGTCTATAATCTTGGTAGCCATTCGTACGCCAATTTTAAGGCATCAGTCGGCAGAGATGTAAGTTCGTATAGCTGTAATTGTGGTGGACAAACAATCGTCTTTAAGGTATATAACCACTCAACGGGAGCATTGATTGGCAGTAGCACCAATAATCCTGTTACAAAAACCATCAATCAAAGTGCTTCTGATATGGTCGTTCCGATTGCAGGCGTAAGCTCAATCAGATTGGTAGTGGAAGACGGCGGCGACCAAATTTGGGGAGACTGGGCAAACTGGGGTAATGCCCGTTTTACTTGTGCAGGAAGTAATTTCAGAGAAGTATCAGCACCGACCGAAGAATGGTTTTGGATATCGCCTAACCCTAATGATGGTAAATTTATTGCC
>JAGKXA010000457.1 GCA_021151615.1 Cellvibrionaceae bacterium
CCACATAATCAGTAAGTCGGTTGAAAGCTGCCCATGGTTAGTTGCCCAGGCAAATGTCATCAAGCCTGACTGGCTTAATAGCAAATAGCTCAATGATTTTTTGCCATCTTTTTGGTTAAGGCTCAAGGCTGCTGCTCCCAGGCTGGTGATTCCAGCACTGAGGGCAATAAGCGTTAATATTGGACTATTCAATGCCAATGTTTCTGTTGCCAGGAGGCTGATAATCCCCAGGTGCAAAATGCCGTATAGGAACCCAAAACCGAACGGAACTTTTTCCAGAAAATAGAGGTGCGCACTCTGAAAGGGAAATAAACCCTGGCGCAACGCAACGGACAAGCAAACCAATGCAATGCCGGGCTGAGCCCAACTGGTCAACTTGATCAAGCATAAACCTGCAATCAAACAGCTAATCGCCAGCAATTGATACAGTGAGAATATATTCGTCTGTTGTGTTGCTATTGCACGAAAAAAAACGATGGCGTAAATCACACTGGCGCTACTGACTAATACAATAATGGGCCAGAGATTAGAAGCAAACATCAGCTGGATTAATGCCATAAGTATAACAATGGCTTTAAAGGTGGATGCAGAATGGCTTTTTACTGCGGCGAATGAAACGGCAACTAATAACGCAACCCCCAAAAATAATTCAATCCAGGGTAAGTGATTAAGCACAGTGAACCTGTAATCGCCTGCGACAAAATCAGGTGCTTGCTCTTTGTAAAATAACAAAGAGATTAACCCGGTAGCTATGACAAGCGCCCAGCTTAATAGTAGGCTACATTTTTTTGCTGCCTGGGCCGAGGGTCTCCGGTTGATGTAAAGCGCTCCAAGTACGAGTAAAAATGCTAAAAAAATATGCAGTAAATGAAACATACTATGCCTTTCCATTATTCGATGTTCTGTTAATCAGGTTGATCCACTTTTGGTCAAACTGCTCGATGTAATGCAGCAATTGTTTAATGGGGCGAAACACCCAGTTAACAATAATTGCTTCGGCAAAACCCCGATCCAAACTGTGCCGGTATAACCAGCGTTGTAATGGAATAGGGATTAATGTTTCTATGTGTTGGGCCTTGGACGGAATCTGGCCGCCCAGGGCTTCTTCAAGGTGTTGATGATCATGTAATGCGCTGGGCGATTTTAAAATTTGCAGGCTTCGTAAGGCGGCGTGCCCAATCATGTGTACCAGAGCCAGGGTGTAAAACCCGAGGGCAATTTCAACCCAGATCACACTGACTTGAGTTAAAGACGCATAGGCCAATGAACTTTTGATATCGGTTTGTACACGACCAGTGAGGGTGCTGTGAACAGCGGTTGCCAGTGCAATAGCGATAATAATAATCTTCAGCAGCAATGATTGTTCAATCAATGCAGCGCAGCGCAATAATAAAAATGCACCCAGATGAACAGAAATTGCGCCGTAGAAAATAGCGGAAGAGGGTGTTGGTCCCTCCAT
>JAGKXA010000458.1 GCA_021151615.1 Cellvibrionaceae bacterium
CTGCTCATAGCCGCACTGCTCAAGCATCGCCGCAACGGTGTTCGCCGCGTTGAAGTCATCAATCAACGAGGCACCGTTGCCAGCGGGCTTGTTCGCGCGGCGGCGTTCAGCCTCAGCCTTGAGCCGCGCCCGTTCGGTCTCGTCTGCGGCGCGCTGCCTGCGGATCGCGGCGATGCCTTCGGCCACCGGACCTTGATCCAGCGCAAGGCCGGGGTTCGACATGGACGACAAACCGCGCTCGAAATAGAGCGGCTTGCCGTTGTCGTCCCGCAGTGCCGTGCCCGACTTGTGCATCGCTGGCACGTTGGGAAGATAGACAAGCTGCCCCGGACGCGCGAGCGCGTGGTCCATCTCAATCCCGCGCGCTTCCATAAAGGCGAAGAACGCCTTCTGCGCGTCGTGCCAGATATTGAACGGCACAGTCTCAGCGAGCGGCAGCACAATGCGCCAGCGCGTGTCATCGGGGCGGCTATGGGCGCTCGTATAGGTCAGCCATGCCGCGCCTTGCGTGAAGGCCTCCACGGCGGTCTCTATGACCTCCGCGTCATGGTTGCCGCTGTCCACATCACCGCACAGCGCAATGAACCGCCCGCGCTCACGCTGCGCCTGATGGCTGCGCGCGTCATAGTCGGCATAGGTCGAGGGGATCATGGCAAGACCGCTGGCCTTCGCCTTGTTATCCGGCTCCATCGTCCACAGCGCGGCCAGCGTGCGGGTGGGATAGTCCTCGCCGGTCTTGATCCGCGTGTCCTGCGCGCCCCGGCAATAGGCGAACGTGTGTGAATGCCACGGCTGCGCGGCTTCGGCTTCGGGCATCACGCGTGCACCAGCCCGCCAAGGACGATCATGTCCTCGGTCTCCTCATCGGTCAGAAAGCCGCATTCGCGCGCCAGCATGATCCGCTCTTTGCGCTCGCTGTCCGTAATGCCCTTGGCCTTGCACGCCGCGAGGATGATGCGCCGGCAGAACTGCGACAGGTCGAACGTCTCGACCGGGACGTGGGGGAAGGGCACGCTCATGCGGCCCGCTCCAGCACCGGCGCGCCGCACTCGCGCAGAAACGCAACCGCAGCCTCGACCGATCGCACAACGGCCACGCGATGCCCGCGCCGCTCAAGCCGGTCGACCCATTCGGCCTGGTTGTCGGATAGCCGCCCCTTCGACGTCTTGAACTCAAGGAAGCAGATCCCGCCGCCGTCCCATAGGCACATGCAATCCGGGAAGCCGGTGGCAAGGCCCTCAAGCTTGGCCTGCCGCGCGGCCCACGGCGTCCGCTTGGCCGCGTTCGGAATCGCCACGCACGAAACGGCGGGCGCGACATAGCGCAGCCGGTTGCGAAAGCCCGCTTGGATCTCGATCTCGGTCATGCGCGCTTCTCCCGCGCTTCGGCCAGCTTCACGCGAACCTCTGCCTCTGGCAGGCCGGTCGTGCGGACCAGGCTTTCGACGGTCAGGAAC
>JAGKXA010000459.1 GCA_021151615.1 Cellvibrionaceae bacterium
GATAGGGGTTACTACCATCGGCGCTAACAGTAGTTCCATCGAGCAGGCTGGAGCCGTTAATGCCATAACCAGAAACCGCGGCACCCAACTTAGCCAACTCAGGACGCGCGATGGTTTTGCTGAAAGAGAAACGACTGATAATGTCATCGGTTAACTTGACCGAAATATCCAGGTTTGGCAGCAGGGCATCGTAATTATTTTCAAACTCCGCCTTAACGCCACCTTGTGGAAAGACTTGGTTGAAGTCATTGTCCGATTGCCATACAAAATAAGACAACAGTGGTGAATCAGAGGACGATATTTGCTTGGTGGTCTCGTATCTCAAACCGGCCAACACATCAACATCCAGACCGCTTAATTGGCCGGTGGTACCCAGTTGGAAGTAGATAGCATCTGTATCTTCCTGGATGTCGTTATTGCTTCTGGTGTTACGTACAACAGTATTGCCATCGTCATCCTTCAGCTGGGTATCTTCAACACCTACGTAGGCTTTATGCTTGGGGCCATCGTAAATATCTACCAAAGCCTGAGCCAACTGACGTGCGTCCGCACGGAATCCGATATGCGGTGAATTGCCAGTGTTGTAATCCTCAAACTCGCCGGTAACATCAAAAAATTCAAAGGAGCCATCGGGGAATTCACCAGGCGCTGATGCACCCCATCCACCCAATACCTGGTTTTGGTTACCGTTGTAACTGATGGTGTTAGAACCCATTTCACGGCGCTCAATACCAAAATCAAAACGGCCGTCTTCAAACTCCCAGGAAGCGTTTACTTTTGCCTCAGTAACATCCGAAATTTGCTCGGCTGACCATACGCGCATTACCGATGAACTGAGATCATTCTCGTCCAGGGTGCCATTCAGGGTGTGAGTCCAACTTGGAATATCCTGGCCACTAAATACCCAGCTAGCGCCGGTTTTAATAGGTGCGCCAACGCCTACATCCAACTCACCCGCATGACCCGGTCCAGTTGGCATACTTTCCAGCGTTGAATCATGCACATCAACGTTCAATGTTAATTGGTCATTAACATCCCAATTCACATTTAGACCGGTAGATTCCAGGATGTCTTCCTGAGAGCGATACTGTTGGGAAAAACCAACGTCTTTGGTACCGCTATAGCTCTCGGTAATTATCTTGGGAGTCTTGATTGTAGAATTATCAAACTCAACATAGGTCAGGTTGGTACCGTTTTGCACCCAGGTAGTCACTTCGCCGCGATGCTCGGTTTGATTTTTTTCCGCCATGGTGTAATCCAGGGTGGCAGTCACATTCTCCACTGGGCGGTACTGGACGGTCAGTTGGGCGTTAGTGCGATCGCGTTCCTGATCCGCAAAGGTATAGCGAACATCATTGGGGCGCGAATAGAGATCGCCAACTTCGGGGGCATTTTTGAATATAGGGTCATCAATATCGCGGTCATATACCGTACTGGTACCATCCACCCC
>JAGKXA010000460.1 GCA_021151615.1 Cellvibrionaceae bacterium
TTTCAGGTGCTGATAACTCGGCAATGAACCGATGGACTCCAGACTGCCGCTAAACCCGTTGAACGGCTTGGCGCGCAGACCGGTGATCACCGTCGCATCGCACTGGTTGACCCGAAAGTCTTCGGCGGCAATTTTTTCACCGCCGCGATTAATCTGATCCTTCGCGCGGCCTTCTACCACTAAATAACCTTGTTCGGTCATGCGCACCAAATCGCCCGTGCGATAAAAACCATCTGCCGTAAACGCTTTAGCATTGTGCTCGGCGGCGCGAAAGTATCCGCGAATGGTGTAGGGGCCACGTGTTAACAAATGGCCGGTTTCGCCGGGCGTAACTAGTCGATCCTCATCATCCACAATACGAATTTCGTCGTGAGTGGAAATAGCGCGACCCTGGGTGGACATAATAATTTCATGGTCATCATTCAGGCGCGTGTAATTTACCAGGCCTTCGGCCATGCCAAACACTTGCTGCAATTTGCAACCGAGTATGGGTTTGATGCGGCGCGCGGCGGTTTCGCAAAATTTTGCGCCGCCCACTTGAATGACTTCCAGGCTATTTAATTTAGGCGCATTACCGGTTTTCTGGCGATTTTCACAGGCTGTGAGCCAAGTGAGTGCCAAGGGGGGCACCATCGCAGTAATAGTAACTTTGTGTTGCTCAATTAATGGAAATACCAAATCCGGTGCGCCGCTTTCGGCTAATACCAAAGTGCCACCCGCCCACAAAACACCCAGAGCGCCGGGTGAACTCATCGGGAAATTATGCACCACGGGCAATACCGCGAGATAAACCGACGAATGTTTTAAACCACAAATCAATGCGCTGGCGCGCACGCTGTAGTAATAATCATTGTGGGTGCGGGGAATTAATTTAGGTACGCCAGTGGTGCCGCCCGATAATTGATAGAGCGCAACATCGCTGGCATTAACGTTTGGTAAATCAACCGGTGTTTGATAGAGCGAATCCAGTGCGCAAAATTCTTCTGCATCACCTGCAGCAAATTCACTTACGCTATCATTAACGCTATTATTAGCAATAAAAACGCGTTCAATAATATGATTCTGCCGCAGTTGCCGCGCGAGTTCGCGATGATCAAAACCATTGTTGTTTGCACAGGTAATGTAAGCATCTACCTCGGCAAAACTGCAAAAATAACTGATCTCGGCGAAGCGATGGCTGGGCAATGCCAGTATGGGAGCCACTCCAATTCTGAATAGAGCAAACAAGACTTCAAATAATTCGCCGCAATTAGGTAAGTGCACTACCACGCGTGCACCTGGTTGCAATCCCGACGCAAGTAAACCCGCTGCCAATTGATTCGCTCGCTCATCGAGTTGGCGATAACTCCAGCGTTTATCGCCGGCAATAATGGCACTGCGTTCACCAGCGGCCGCTGCACTTTGTGCAAGTAAATCGCCGAGTGGTTTATCGCTCCAATAACCTTTTGTG
>JAGKXA010000185.1 GCA_021151615.1 Cellvibrionaceae bacterium
GCGCTGGGCCACTTGCAGCTCCTGTTCATCCTGTGGCGCTGCAAGTAATTCATTGAGTAGTCGCCATGCGCTGGAAAAGTCGCCCTGTTTTTCCAGCAAACGAATACGTCGCTCGCGCGCCGGCGATAAATGGCTTTGTTCGTACAACTGCAGTGCGGGTAAATATTCGCCGGCGCGCTCTAATTCATAGGCAATATAATTGATCAATTTGGCGCGGCGACGCTGTAATTTCTCGTTAGTGTTTGCAACCGGTATTTGTGCGGCGATATGAATTAACATTGCCATACTGCTATCCGCTTCAAGCTGCTCGCGCCATTGCACCAGTTGTTGAAATTGGTTTAACTCCTCCCGGCTGTTAAATAATCGGTGTTGCTGATCGATGATGTAACTTTCGTAGCGAAATAACCCCAAATCCTGCAGGACAAATTCGGTGAGATCCTGATAGCTATTGCCAAAAAATAATAGTAACAAGGTGCGGATAATAGCCTGGTTATCCAGATAATAGGCTTCGCCAAACTGATTGTTTGTCCACTGTTGCCAGGTTTGCGTTTGTGGATATTGTATTTGTAACTGCTGAACCAGTACCTCCTTGCGTGCCTGTTTTACGCCAGTGAGTTGTGCACCAAATAGTGTTAATAATTCTGGTTTGGTTAATGCGTTGGCCAGTTCATTAAGGCTTATGAAGATATCGCTGTGCATTAAGTCTGCGGCAATTAATTGCTGCGCACTTGTATCTATATCGGCAATTTCGCTGTAGTCCAGTTTATCGCGCCGAAACAATGGGCCTTTGCGACTGGATAGTCGAACCAACAAACACTGTGCATCATGGAGTAACAGGTTAAACCGCTGCAGAAATATCCGCTCATCCTCAGTCAATAAATCTGCATAGCGCCCCGCGACCCAATCCACCAGAAAACGGAAATTTTTCAGGTAGTAATCGGGCGTAAGTTCAGTAGGGCGGCTTGATAAATCGTTCATTATTGATAATCGCGGGGGCGCCTGGTCTGGGGGCGCAAGGTAATAATTCTATGAGGCTGTTACTGGAAAATGTGAATTGTCACCATCTATTCATAATAAGGCAAATTCTTGCGTGTTGATCGGGTAAAGGGTTAATGCAATTAAATCTGCCGCTTTGTTAAATTGCGAAATTTCAGCTCGCGCTAGAGCGAATTCTGGCTAAACTTGATGAAGTCTTGTATCCAATGTTCAGGGAATTATCATGAAAAATAAGTCTAATGTGTTCCTGTTGTCTTCCTTATCCCTTGCACTGCTGGCTTTGCACGGCTGTGGTGGAGGGGGCGATACCGAGAAAGCGCCAGAACCCTCTGGCCCGGATATTTATCAGGTGGGTACCTTTCCCCGCTTTGACCCGATAGTGTCTGACATTCCTTTCAATACCGACCTTATTTTTGCCAAAGCCAATGAGACCGATGGTACTGCGGATTTAGGCGCACCTACGGATCCAGTGCGCGCCACCATGAATCAGATGGATGGTTTCTCATCGTCAGCTTTTTTTGATGTGTTGATCAGTGGCAGTGTGACACCCGCCAGTGCCATTGCCGGGAAAACGGTATTCCTTGTAGAGCTGAATGCTAATGGCAAAGATGCGCTCGACCCCACCAATATCGTGGGGGTGACCGGTCTGGCCAATTTTGATGTACAGGTGGTATCGCTTGATGGTGGCACCAATAACACCCTGCGTATTCGCCCCACCAAACCGCTCAAACCCAAGACCAAGTACCTGGTAGTTCTGACCAATGATTTGAAGGACGGTGCCGGTTCAGCCCTGACTCGTTCCTGGACCTATAACGCCCTGCGCGACCCGGGTTATGAAACCCTGACTGCACTGGTGCCGGTGCGCAATGCGATTGTCGGCTGGGAAACCATTGCGAGCAAATTTTTGGCAGCAGCCAGTGGCGGCCAACTCACCGAAGCAGCAGCCAAGGAAAAACTGGTACTGACGTACACCTTTACAACGACCGATCCGCTGACACCGCTGGTCGCAATGGCGGCGCCCCGAGCAGCCATAGCCAGTACCCAGATCAAGGCGGGTGTTCCTGCGACAACCGCAGTGGCTAACGCCGTGCAACTGGATTCACTCAATCTGTTGCCTACGCCCAAGGCGCGCGATCTGGGAGTTTCCGGTTTGACGGGAATCGACTTCAATAATTTCAGCAGTGCGCTTGCGGCGGGTGTGGGCAAGCTCTATACCGGCTATATCAAATTGCCTTACTACCAAACTGCCGCCACTGGTTTGGCGTTTGGTGAATATTTGAAGCGTAACTGGAAGCCAGACCTTACCCTTGCCGGTGCATTGGGAGTGACAGTGCCTGCAGATGTTGACGGCAGTTACAACGTGACTTATCGCTACCCGTTTGCGGCAAAGACCGGTGATGAATCGGTTCCCCTGCAAGTCACCCTGCCGCAAGACAATTGGGTTCCCGGTTATGCAGGGGCTGCTAACTGCGGCCAGATCTATGCTGCGACTGGCTACCCAACAGTGATTTATGTGCACGGCATTACCAGTGACCGCACCTCTGTTCTCGCATTGGGGCATACACTGGCGAGCCGTTGCATCGCCACAGTGGCGATTGATTTGCCGGTTCATGGAGTTCCCGCCAACAGCGCTCTGGTCAATGTGCTGAATGTGGAAAAGAGCAAATCGATTCCCTTTGCCACGCTGTATGGCGCTAACACACCTCATGAGCGCCACTTCAATGTGGCCGGTTCCGGCGGTGCACCGGCACCGATGAACTTCACTACCCCGGGCACAACCGATGGTTCCGGTGCGCAATTTATAAACCTGGGGTATCTGCCCAATACTCGCGATAACAATCGTCAGGCAGTAATGGATTTACTTAACCTGAATGCGAGTCTGGGCAAGGTGGATACTGAAATGCGCAAATCAGTGGCTACCGGGTTGGATCTGAATCGCGTCTATGTTGTGGGCGTATCTCTCGGCGGTATTTTGGGCAGCGTGTTTACCACGGTGAACCAGATTGCGATTACCAATGACACACAAGCGGGGTTGGTGTCCAACCTGAAACCTATTCGTGGATTGCTGACCAGCGCGGCGGGCACGCAAGTAGCGCAGGTATTGGTTAACTCCATGACCTTTGCGCCAGTGATTAATGGTGGTTTGGGGGCGAGTGGTGTCAATGTTGGTACAACTAATTACGAGCGCTTCCTCTACGCCGCGCAAACCGCAATGGATTCCGGTGATCCGGTGAACTTTATGGAGACGTTGGCGAAGCTGGGTGTGCCAGTATTAGTACAGCAAATTAATAATGATGCGGTGATTCCGAATGGTGCAACTGGTGCGCCATTGATGGGAACCAAAGCCATGGCGAGCTTATTAGGCACTACCCAACTGGGGGTCGGGACTACCCAACTGGGCCGTGGTTATGTGAGGCACACTGCCGGTGGTCACTCTTCACTGCTGCGACCTGAAGGTGGTGCGCCGCAGATAACGGCTGAATTGCAAACCCAGGTAGTAACCTTTGTATTAAACAGCGGTAATGTTTCCGTTGGCGGTGGGGCCCCGAACAATATCGAGGTACCTGTCAACTAATTGTGTAGGATATGTCGAAACAAACCCCGGTTTTTCCGGGGTTTGTTTTTTGTGTGCTAAGAATTTACGCGCAGCTGGCGTAATAACTGCTTATGAATAAGGTAAACTGCCGCCACTTTTTTGCAGCCCTGCAACCTCGCACCATGCTGTATTAATGAGCTGATTAGTTGATGAGTTGATACCTATGACCCCACGCAATTATTTGTACCTGCTAAAGAAATACGATGAGTATCAAGCGCAAATTGAACGCCTGCTCGAATCGATTGTGACTTCGCTATCGCCCAATAAATTGGAAACCTCCAATGATCAGTTGAAAGAAGTGGTAAAACGTTTGCACGATTCTTATCCATTTGTAGAGTTAATTTACTGTCTGGACGATAAAGGTATTCAAACCACAGAATCTGCTGCATCACCGACAGTGCCAGATCCAAAACGGCGCGAGCCGGGTTTGGGGTCGGATCGCAGCAATCGCGTTTATTACAGCAAGGCGCGCGATAATGCCGCGACAGCGACAGTCACGCAGCCCTATCTCTCCAGTGCTACCCATCAGTTGGCGATTTCGGCAGTACAACGTTTTATCGATGGCAATAACGCCACGCGTTATCTGGTAATTAATTTTAACCTGGAAAAGTTGATCACTTTTTTAAACGGTGACAGTTTGCGTCGTGCTGTGCATCCATTGTTTCAATTGGTGTACGGTATTATTGGTGGCATGTTGGTGTTGGTCGCAGGCCTACTGTTATATTCAGCAGGCAGTTCATTGTTTGAAGTGGTGCACGAGCATACCAATACGGCGACCCAGGCATTTCATTTGGTGATTCTGGTAACGCTCGGTTTGGCCATTTTTGATTTGGGTAAAACGATTCTGGAAGAGGAGGTTTTACTTCACAAAGATATTCATCACACAGGTTCAACGCGCCGAACTATTTCGCGCTTTATGTCGGCGATTGTAATTGCGGTTTCTATTGAATCGCTATTGTTAATGTTTAAATCCTTGCTCGGTGATGCAACCCATTTGAATTCAGCGGTATGGATGTTGTTTGCTGCTGTGGCATTGTTAGTGGGCTTGGGAGCTTATCTCAAACTTACCAGTGAAAAAAAATAACTCTTCTCTCGAACTAAACCCCACCTAACCCTCCCCATTAACAATGGGAGGGTTAGGTGGAGGTTGTGAGGGGGTAGAAAGCGAGAGGGGATTAATAATTAATGTCCACAAAAAATAAAACTGCATTTGTCTGTAATGAGTGCGGTGCTGATTATAAAAAATGGCAAGGCCAATGTACGGAGTGCGGTGCCTGGAACTCAGTAACTGAAGTGCGTCTTGGTCCAACACCCTCCAATCGCTCGGCTAAATTTGAAGGTTATGCGGGCGGTGCATCTGGCAATAAAATTCAGACCCTCGCCGAAATTGCGTTGGCAGATGTACCGCGTTTTAGCAGTGGTGCAGGAGAGTTTGATCGCGTGCTGGGTGGTGGTTTTGTGCCCGGTTCAGTGGTGTTAATTGGCGGTAATCCCGGTGCGGGAAAATCGACCCTCTTGCTGCAAACCCTGTGTAACCTTGCGCGCGTAATGCCAGCACTCTATATCACTGGCGAAGAATCGCTCCAGCAAGTTGCCATGCGTGCACAGCGTTTGGGTTTACCCACCGACCAATTGCAGATGCTCAGTGAAACCAGTGTTGAATCTATTTGTGCAACGGCTCAGCAGGTCGCACCTAAAGTGATGGTGATCGACTCCATTCAAGTCATGCACATGGAAGATATCTCGTCCGCCCCGGGTTCGGTTTCGCAAGTGCGTGAGAGTGCTGCCTACTTGACTCGCTTCGCCAAACAAACGGGAACCGTACTGGTGTTGGTAGGGCACGTCACCAAAGATGGTTCGCTCGCCGGCCCTAAAGTATTGGAGCATATGATCGACTGTTCCATTTTATTGGAAGGCGATAACGATTCGCGCTATCGCACTTTGCGCGGCAATAAAAACCGTTTCGGTGCGGTGAATGAATTGGGTGTGTTCGCCATGACCGAGCAAGGCATGCGCGAAGTCAATAATCCCTCTGCGATTTTTTTGCAGCGCGCGGAAGATGCAGCGCCGGGTTCGGTGGTGATGGTCATTTGGGAAGGTACACGGCCATTGCTCATCGAAATTCAAGCACTGGTGGATGATAGCCACCTGGGCAATCCACGGCGGGTGGCCGTGGGCATGGATCAAAACCGGCTCGCCATGCTGCTCGCGGTTTTGCATCGCCACGGTGGCATTATGGTCGGCGATCAGGATGTGTTTGTGAATGTGGTAGGCGGTGTAAAAGTGATGGAAACCAGCGCCGATCTCGCAGTGTTGCTCGCGATAGTCTCCAGTTTTCGCGATCGCATTTTGCCGCAGGATTTAATTGTGTTTGGTGAAGTGGGTTTATCCGGCGAGATCCGCCCGGTACCCAGTGGGCATGAGCGTTTGCGTGAAGCTGCCAAGCACGGTTTTAAACGCGCGATAGTCCCCTTCGCCAATGCACCGCGTGAAAAAAATGTGGGGATTGAAGTGGTAGCAGTGAAAAACTTGCAAGAAGCACTCAATGCACTCTAGCGAATCCGTTATTAGTGATCGTTTTCTATCAGCGTAAGTAGCTCGTAAAGCAGAGTCCTGTCGGCGGGCGTGTCAGGCTGGAATTCAAAGCCCAGATGCTGCTCGCGAACATGGATCAAACGGCCATGCAGGTTGAGCAGTTTTTTATTTGAGGTAACCAGGTTTAACTCATCCAGCTTGATGTGCACCCGCAATGGGTCACCTTTTTGCAGCAAATGCTCGCTTAATATGACGAGGCGAGCTCCAGATTCGGAAATATCAATAACATGAGCTTCCCAGCTTTTGGTGGAATACTGTAATTCCGCCACGGCTCGCAAAGGGAAGCGCGGGTGGCGGCGCTTGTCCTCTGGAGATACCTCATTGCTGGTAGTTTGCTCTGCCATTATTTTTGTCTGCTCCGTTGTGATGGTTAGCGTTGGTCAGTTAGGTTAATAGTCGCTCATCAACTCATTCAGCTCGCGCTCTGCTGCAGTTGCGTCGCCCAGGTTTAACTCGATCAAACGGCGCAAGTGGCTAACGCTATCAATATCAATCGTAGTGCACATCAACCCGGTTTGGTTGTGATGTTGGTGGGCGATACTCACGGTCATGGCAATGCTGGTTTGATCTGACAGCAGAATTTTCACCAGTATTGGCAGGTCTTTTTTTACCTCGGCAGGTAGTTGTTGCTGGATCAGTAAACCCTTAAGCGAAATATCTAACAGACTGGCGCGCCAGTGGCAATCGCCTTGTGCCAATTCGACGTGGGCGTCAAAAAGAATTCGGCTGAATTTACGGCGCTCTTGGGCGCTTTGTGTTTTTTTTGTGCTAGTCATGGTGGATTCGTAAATCATTTTAGGTAAGGTCTGAGCTTCAGTGTAGCTGGCACTGGCCGTTTCGCCATGGTGCAAAGATGTAGCAAAGTGTTACGGCCTGGCTTTCGCCGCACGCGCGTTTGCCGGGGTTGCGGCCAAGCCCTATAATTCGGCCGTTTTTTATCTCCTTGATCCTACAGCTAAAAAGACCAAATCCTATGACAGATTTTCGTATCGGCATCGACCTTGGCGGCACCAAAACCGAGGTTATCCTGCTCAATGGCAACAGTCAGGAACTGTTCCGCACCCGTATTCCCACCGTGCGCGATGACTACAGCGCGACCCTGCGTGATATCGCCGGATTGGTGGCGCAAGCCGAGGCAGCGGCCGGCCAAAGCAACTTGCCAGTGGGTATTGGTATTCCCGGTACGGTATCGCGCAAAACCGGTTTTGTGAAGAACGCCAACTCTACCTGGTTAAACGGCAAACCTTTCCAGAAAGATCTGTCTGAATTTTTACAGCGCGATGTCAAAGTCACCAACGATGCCAACTGTCTGGCGGTTTCGGAAGCGACTGATGGTGCTGGTCGCGGGTACGATCTGGTATTCGCAGGCATTATTGGCACTGGTTGTGGTGCAGGGGTGGCCTACAAAGGCCAGCCTATTGTTGGCCCCAATGGCGTGGCGGGCGAATGGGGGCACAATCCCTTGGCCTGGACGTCCGAAGCAGAGTTGAATGCGCGCCCCTGTTACTGCGGTAAAGCCGGTTGTCAGGAGACCTTTTTATCCGGCACGGGCTTGTGTCTTTCTTATCAACTAATCACAGAAGAAAAACTCAAAGGCCACGAAATTGTGGCGTTGGCAGAGCAGGGTGATGCGGTTGCCAAAGAAGTGCTGGCCAATTATTTCGATCAACTTGCGCGCGGCCTGGCGACCATTATTAATGTGATGGATCCGGATGTGATTGTGCTGGGTGGCGGTGCTTCCAATATCGCGGCGATTTACACCGAAGTGCCCAAGCTGTTGCCGCACTACGTTTTCGGGCGCGAGTGCGATACGCCGATTGTGCCGGCCGTGCACGGCGATTCCAGCGGCGTGCGCGGTGCCGCCTGGTTAAATCCAATTGTGTAAGGCGCGTGCCATGTTGAATGCTAAAAGGCCCATCATTTATTTGATGGGCTTTTTATCTTTTCTGTTTGCCAGTATCGTGCAAGCGCAAACAGCACCTGCGCGCATTGCGTCATTAAATATTTGCATCGATCAATTATTGTGGGAGCTGGTACCCCACGAAAAATTGGTGTCGATCAGCTATCTCACCGCCAATCCAATTTGGTCGCCCATTGCAGATCAAGTAAAAGGTATGCCGGTCAATCACGGTTTGGCCGAAGAAATTGTGCCGCTAAAACCGGATGTCATTTTTGCGGGTGAATTCGATGCGCCCGATGCAATCGAGTTACTAAAAAAATTGGGTAATCGGGTAGAGCGCTTGCCTTTGCCGCGCAAGTTCGACGACATTCATCAACAGATTTTACAACTGGCTGATAGGGTGGGCGAGCGCGCAAAAGCCGAGCAGATGGTAAAAACTATTAGTGCGCAAATTGCTGAGCTACAAGCTGCTAACCAGGGCAAAACCCCGCTCACTGCCTTTTGGTATTCCGCCAATGGAGTGGTGATTGGCGATGGCACGCTCGAGCATGAATTTATGCAGCTGGCAGGTTTGCGCAACCTGGCGGCTGAGCGCGGTATGTTTGGTTTCAACCAACTGGATTTGGAATTGCTGCTCAGTGCCAAAC
>JAGKXA010000461.1 GCA_021151615.1 Cellvibrionaceae bacterium
GTCTTGCCAAATCCATGAGCGCTTTGCTTGTCCATTCGATTTGCATTATTTGGGTACCGGTAGAGGTTTATCCGTGCTTAAACTTTCAGCCCAGGCCAGTACAGATTGGTGATCAACTACACGCCCCTGATCCACATCCTCAAGCGCTTCGCGCGTTAACCGGCTGCGCTCTTCCTCCTGGTCAATCCAGGCCGCAAGTGCCTGCTTGATAATCCAGCCTCGCGACCGCTCCAGGCGCGCAGCCAATTCATCAATTTTCTCTGCCATAGGCAGGGACACATGGGCAGTTATTACTTTGGTATCAGACGTGGCCATAGAATCACCATCAATCATTTTGATTAAGAATTAATCGTAGCGATTACAACTGCCAGATTCAACTAAATATATCCAATACCTACCTGCTTGTTTTCACCGCCAACAGCCAACCCTTAAAACCTGAGCATCAATGCCGCTCGTTAATTTGGCGTTTCCTTAATTTGACTACACTTAGCCTTACCTCTTCCCACGCCGCCGGTTAATGCTGTCAATGAAAGTTCCTTTGTATGCGCTACTAACCTCCCTGAGCCTTGATGCATCAGCGGCAACCGACACATCAGTGGAACTCTATGAGTTAACCATGGAGGAGCTGATGCAAATCCCCATTACGGCCGCCAAGCGCGAACAGCAATGGGGAGAAGTTACCGCCACAGTGGATGTGTACGAAGGCGAAGCCCTGCGGGCAACACGAGTGAATCATTTCCGCGAATTGGCCGAAACCGCCCCGGGGCTGGTGTACGGGCGAGTTGGCAACACCCCCAATATTTACCTGCGCGGTATTGGCAGCGATCTAATGAGTGTGGCCGCTGATGCAAGTACCGCGGTCTATCAGGACGACGTCTACCTTGCGCGCCCCGAGATGGCCCTGGCGCATTTTTGGGATATCGAACGCGTTGAAATTCTCAAGGGTCCACAGGGAGCACTCTACGGCCGCAATGCCACCAGCGGCGCGATTAACATGATCCATAACCGCGCCTCCTTTGAGCAAACCCAGGCTTATGCGCACCTGGCGGCAGGCAATTTTTCCGCCCGCCAGATTGAGGCGGCATTAGGCAGCCCGCTGGGTGAACACCATGCCCTGCGCGCTAGCCTGTTGGTAGTAGAAGATGATGGCTATACCGAAGATCTCGATCCACGCGGCGGCAAACACCTGGACAATCAACAAGTTGCCGCCGGACGGTTTGAATGGCGCTGGAAACTCAATGAACAACTGGAAAGTGCACTAAGTGCCACCCATTACCAGAACAATAATGATGGCTTCAGCCTTAGCCCCGCCGACCAGCTTGGCCTCGCCAACCTCGCCGGCGCCCAGCCAACCGCTGGCTTCCACCAGATTCGCAACGACCAGCCCAGTTTTAGCGATTATCAAACCCAAAGCCTGCAGTGGCGTATTGACTGGCACGGTGAGGG
>JAGKXA010000462.1 GCA_021151615.1 Cellvibrionaceae bacterium
TTTGATGGTCGCTGACCATTACCAGCTTTTGCTCTGCGCGAATGGTAATTTTTTCTTTATTGGTGCAGTTGGGGTCATTGTCGCGGCAGAGTGCGCCGTTATAAATGTGATTTTCAACGGAGTGCGCTCCATCCAGGTTTAGATCTATAAATATTTCATCGTTATCCCTGACTCCATTTTCGTTGCGATCCAGGTAGGCCTCGACAAGGTCGTCACAAGCTGAAAATGGTGAATTATTTGGGCGTGCCAGTGATGATAGGGGGGCCGCTTTATCGCACTCTGGATTGTAAAATGGATAATCGTCATGGGTTTTAAATGTGTCTGGATTTGGTGCTGAGTCTTCTTTGTCGTAAAGGCCGTTGCCATTGTTATCAATAAAGCTTTCATTGCCGATGGCATGGGCAAGAATGGTTACGCGACCAGCTCTTTCGCGGCGGCAGCTGGGGTAATTAGTCGCATCCAGATTGTTTCCTAGTGGGTCTACGCACAGCATTCTCGCGACGCTGAAGTTGGAGCTGTCTCTTACCGGGCCCTGACTTTGGCTTCTCCATTTGACGTCACAAGTACCATTCTTGGTGGTGCAGCTTGGGTTAATTAATCCGCTTTCGGCGGTAAAGGATACTGCTGTGCCATCTACAGCGGGGTTGGAGAATGCGTCGCCCAGTGAAACAACAATAGTGGATTCTATGTTGAGATGGTCCCAGCTAACTGGATATAGCTCGCTCGCTGCAATGGAGAAGCTGTCCTGATCGGGAATGCCGGTAGATGCAGTCAGTTTATTGGATGTGGTGGCGATATTGGTGCCCCTGGCCTTGGCTGTCACTACTACGCTGGTGGCCACTGTGCCCGCTTGTACCGTGGTTGATACCAAGCCATTCTTATCGCTGGTGGCGGATACATTGACCAGTGATAGTCCGCCCAGACTAGTTCCTCCGGCGGTATTGCTTAATGTAAAGTCGACTACGATATTTTTAATAGGGGCATTAGTCGCGCCGCTAACCAGGAAGCTAACAACGGCAGTTTCCTTTCCACCGGTACCCTTGAGGCTAATTTGGGTGTCGGTGGAAGGGGCGACAGCCTGGATGGACAATACTGTGTCCGATGCAATGTTCAGTGTGGTTTTTGCCACTACAGGGGAGTTCTTGAGAACTGCAGTTGCTGTTACCTGATCGCTATCGGTACAGCCATTGGCAGTATAGGTAACGGTTGCCTCCCCAAAATTGGAGGTCACCTTATTGCCAGTGATGGGGTTATTGTTGACCGAAAGTTTTGCTTCGCCAGAGGCAATGCATGGAGAGTTAAAGGAAATCTCTACCGGGCTGGACGCCAGTGTTTTGGTGGAGCTTACAACATTGACGGTCAGGTTGGTGCTGTAGCTGCCTTGCGCCAGGCCGGTGGCGTCGTAGCTGACGGTCAGGCTGCCGTCGCCGGTGCCGCTGCTG
>JAGKXA010000463.1 GCA_021151615.1 Cellvibrionaceae bacterium
ACCTTGGCCTCTACCATCCCTGTCATTAACATCAACATGGACAGCGGAATGACCATGGCTGTCAACACGGCTGCGCGTAGATTACCGAGCATCACCAACAATACCAGCAGCACCAGAACTGCACCTTCCAGCAGGTTTTTTTGTACTGTTGTAATAGTTTTATTGACCAAAATGGTACGGTCATACACCGGTTCAGCCGTGACCCCTTGCGGCAGGGTTTTGTTAATGTCTCGCAGCCTTGCGGATACCGCTTCCGATACAGTTCGGCTATTACCGCCCAATAACATTACCGCCGTACCCAGTACAGTTTCGGCACCATCACGGGTGGCCGCGCCAGTGCGCAATTGCTTACCAAAACCCACATCCGCCACATCGCCAATGGTCACGGGTACTTTACCGCGATGCGCTAATATGATGTGTTCGAGTGCTGGAATATCGCTAACCTGACCGGGGATGCGAATCAAATATTGCTCGCCATTTTTCTCAATGTATCCCGCACCGATATTGGCATTGTTTCGTTCAAGTGCTGAAGCCAGATCGGCGAAGGTAACTCCATAGGCAAGTAATGCTGATGGGTCGGGTGTTATATGGAACTGTTTTTCATAGCCGCCAATAGTGTTGACTTCAGTTACGCCGGGAACGAGACGAAGCTGTGGGCGAATAACCCAATCCTGCAAGGTGCGCAGCGCCATGGCGTCATAAGGCTCACCGTTAGGCTGGCGAGCTTTTGCGTCGGCATGAACGGAGTAGTGAAAGATCTCACCCAACCCGGTCGCAACCGGGCCCATTTCGGGTTCAATACCGGCGGGCATCTGACTTTTTGCTTGCTGCAATCTCTCATTAATAATATTGCGGGCGAAGTAAATGTCAGTGCCGTCTTCAAACACGACCGTCACTTGTGACAATGCATAACGAGAGAGTGAACGTGTGCTTTCTACGTGAGGTAAACCTGCAATCGCCACTTCCACTAGATATGTGATGCGCTGTTCTACTTCAAGCGGCGAATAACCGGCCGCTTGTGTATTGATTTGAACCTGTACGTTAGTAATGTCAGGAACTGCATCAATCGGAAGCTTTTGATAATTCCATAAACCTACACCGGCAGTAACGGCCACTAGAAATAAAATCAGCCAACGTCGCGCGATGGAAAATTGTAACAGTGCATCAACCATGGTTCATTCCTCCTAATGGAGAGTGATCAGGGTTGAGCAGCAAAATGCACAGATTAATGTCCATGTTCAGCGCTCTCCTTGCCCATTTCGGATTTCAGAATAAAGCTATTACGTGCAACATAAGTTTCACCTGCCGCAATACCTTCTAACACCTCGCTGAATTTGCTATCGGCTTTTCCGAGACGAACAGGTCTTGGTTCAAATCCGTCTTTCTCTTGTACAAAAATAACGGTTTTACCTTCAAGTGTTTGTAGTGCATCGTTCCATAC
>JAGKXA010000186.1 GCA_021151615.1 Cellvibrionaceae bacterium
GGCCGAAGAGCCCGCCACCTTAGCAATGGTTATCGGTCCACTCAAGTTTTTCGTGGAAATTTCGCCAAGAATCAATTTTTTGACTGATAAAAGAACAAAACCCGAGGTTTCCCAGGTTTTATTGACCCCGGCAACAAAAGCACCGATGACAGAATAGTCGTAAGCACGAATCATTTTTTCGGGAATATTGTAGGGCTGAACACCTACCCCAACCCGTCCCTGTACCTTCCCGCCTTCGGTTATGGCATCGGGAATCAGGGTGAGATTATGAAGTTGGCCAGCGCGCTCGAGAGTTACATTGAGGGCTGCACCCGGGCGCTCGCGGACATAATCCACCCATAGGCGCCAATCATTTATCGCTACATCGTCAACTTTACGCAGGATATCGCCTGTTTTTAAACCCGCTCGCTCCGCTGGACTGGCCGAAAGAACTTCACCTACCACAGGGGGAATTTGGGGAAACTGAAGACTGATACCCAAACCGGCGACCGGATCTGGATCTGCCGCATCGCGCAGCCATTCATGCAGTTGTGCTTCAGACTCATATTGAAAATGGGAGTCTTCCGAATAAGCCACCTTAAAACTGATAGGACCGCTCTCACCAAGGCGATTCAATAACACACGATTAAGCGCCTGCCAGGTTGGCGTTGCGATGCCATCAATCGCAAGAATCTCCTGCCCCTTTTCAAGCCCGGCCTGAGCGGCAATAGAATTGGGAGCAACACTGTCAATTACAGGAACCAAGCCGCGTTCACCTTGCAGCATCAACCCCCAAAACAACAGAATAGCCAATATGAAGTTTGCAAGTGGTCCAGCAGCTACAATCGCTATCCGCTGCCAGACCGACTTATTATTGAACGCCATGTGGCGCTCTTCCTCCACTACCGCCCCTTCACGCTCATCCAACATTTTTACATAGCCACCCAAAGGTAAAGCAGCCAAGGCATATTCAGTTCCCTGGCGATCCCGCCATGACCACAGGATTTTTCCAAAACCGATAGAAAAACGAAGAACCTTTACCCCGCAACGGCGGGCCACATAAAAATGCCCAAACTCGTGAATTGAAACGAGAACAAGAAGTGCAACCAGGAAAGATAAAATTGTCTGCATACACGAAACCTCAGCAGAAGCTTACCATTGAGCGATCAATTGCTGCGCCATAGCTCTGGCTTCAGCATCAGCCGCCTGTACCTGCACAAGATCATAAGGTTCAACAGATGTAATGCGTGCCAAGACCTGCTCAATGACAACTGCAATCTGATCAAAACGAATGCGCCGTTGCAAAAAGGCAGCAACCGCCACTTCGTTAGCGGCATTAAGAATCGCAGGCGCCATGCCCGCCACCTCTGCCGCCTGTTGAGCTAAACGAAGACAAGGAAAGCGCAGGTAGTCGGGCGCACTGAAATCCAAACGGGCTGTAGCAATTAAATCCAAACTGGCTACACCTGACTCTATCCGCTCTGGCCACGCCAAGGCATGGGCGATAGGCGTGCGCATATCAGGGTTGCCCAACTGCGCCAACACTGAGCCATCAATATATTCCACCATTGAGTGGATGACACTTTGCGGATGCACAACCACCTGAACCTGCTGAGGGTGAGTATTAAATAACCAGCACGCCTCAATTAACTCCAACCCCTTGTTGAGCATGGTGGCTGAATCCACAGAAATTTTTTGCCCCATACTCCAATTAGGATGAGCACATGCCTGCTCGGGAGTAACCCGAGGTAAATCACTAATAGGTGTATTACGGAAAGGACCGCCAGAAGCAGTTAACAGAATCTTGCGTACTCCGCTGGATTTAAGGCCTTGTTGCAAATAGTCCGCACGATGGTTGGGTAAGCACTGGAAGATCGCATTGTGTTCGCTATCTATCGGCAAGAGGACAGCACCACTTTCAGCAACAGCGCGGGTAAATAAACCACCCGCCATTACCAACGCTTCTTTATTTGCCAACAGCACTTTTTTGCCAGCCCTAACCGCTGCCAGCGTGGGCAATAAGCCAGCGGCGCCCACAATAGCTGCCATCACAGTATCGACATGTGGGTCTGCAGCTACCTGCGCCAAGGCATCATCGCCTTGCAACACCTCCGTTGTACACCCCTGACGGCGCAATTCCAACTCCAGCTCACGCGCGGAAGCAGGGTCTTTCATCACCGCATAACGCGGTTGGTGTACCAAACATTGTGTAGCAAGGACCTGCCAACGACGATCTGCCGTTAATGCAAATACCTTATAACGATCCGGGTGACGAGCAATGACATCCAGTGTACTTACACCAATAGAGCCGCTAGCTCCCAGCACCGTAATCAATTGAACCGTTGCTGACATTGTTAAGCACCTGCCAATGAACTAAACGCACCCGTAGCCAGAAGCGCCATCGCAAATACTGGTGCCCCCGCAGTAATACCATCTACGCGATCAAGAATACCGCCATGACCAGGCAAAATATGCCCACTATCTTTCACACCCGCATGGCGTTTGACCATACTTTCGAGCAAATCACCCAGAACTGAAATCAAACTGGTGGGGACAACAATCGCCAACATAATCAGGAAACTCATATCCAACGCTTGGCTTAGCCCTAATGCCAGCAGGCAATTTGCTAAAAAGCCCCCGGCAAAACCCTCCCAGGTTTTTCCCGGGCTAACGGCAGGTGCCAGCTTATGACGCCCGAAGCGACGCCCGGCAAAATATCCGCCACTGTCAGCAATCGCAACGATAAGAATGAGCAACAACACCAACCAGGCACCGTTCACCTGTTGACGGACGTAAACCAATGCCACCCAGGTCGGAACTAACACAACCAGCCCCATCAACAAACGCGACCCCTTATGCCCCCAAAGCAAACTACTGGATGGATAGCCCTGTACCAGCAGTAAGGCCAATGCCCACCAGCCACAACCAACAATGAGTAAATCGCGAATAGCCACAGCATTTAATTGAGGGCTAGCCTCGCCCTCGAACCCTAAATACATTGAAGCGCCGACCATCAACACCAGGTTCAACAAGGTATACAGCGCGCGCTGCCATACTGCCTCAAAACCAGATAGGCTGGACCACTCCCAACTGCCAATCAGCACTACCGCACCGATAAAGAATGAAAAGTACCCGGCAGGCAAACCAAACAGAGCACCAAGAAAAATAACCGCTAGAAACAGCGCCGTAATTACACGTTGCTTAAGCATTCATTGCACCTGCTTCGATTTGATCCCCGGTCATACCAAAACGGCGCTGACGTTCATGAAAACTACTCGCTGCTTTTTTCAATTCCTCACCATCAAAATCAGGCCAGAGTTTGTCGCTGAAAAAAAGCTCGGCATATGCACATTGCCATAATAAAAAATTACTGATGCGCACTTCACCACCAGTACGAATTAACAAATCCAAAGGAGGAAGATCTGCCAGGCAAGTATGCTGGTGAAGAATCTCTTCATTGATATCAGCAACCGTCAAACGACCATCCAGCACTTGCTGCGTCATTTTTTGTGCAGCTTGGGCGATATCCCAACGACCACCATAATCAGCAGCAATTGCCAATGTAGTTTCACCACCAGCAGTGATTGCCTCAGCCTCCGCAATTGCTTTTTGAATGGATGCACTAAAACGCTCACGATTACCAATAACGCGCAAGGCAACATTTTTTTTCTTCAGCGCCTTGGCTTCATTTTTGAGGTACAACAGAAACAATGACATCAGGGCCTCAACTTCGACAGGAGGGCGCCGCCAATTTTCACTGCTAAATGCAAAAACAGTTAATACTTCAATGCCTAATTCCTGACATACGGCCATCACATCACGGATGCGTTCAACACCCACTTTATGACCAGACACTCCCGCCATACCACGCTGTTTCGCCCAACGATTATTGCCATCCATAATGATCGCCACATGGCGAAGATTATTGTCAGTCACGCGTTTCTCCCATCGACAGGCTTATATTGATACAAACAAGCACCTGCCTGCCTTTTTTACATTTTTTGTAGTGGTAAGTGCGGTATATCCGCCCCGTAAATTTCGGAGCGGATACAAAAGTAGATTAAATAGCCATCAAATCTGCTTCTTTGGCCGCTAAAGCTTTATCCACTTCAGCGATATACTTATCAGTGATTTTTTGAATATCGTCCTGTGCACGACGATCGTCGTCTTCACCAATTGCCTTATCTTTCAGCAGTGCTTTTACATCACCCAATACATCGCGACGCACATTACGCACCGCAACACGGCCATTTTCTGCTTCAGCGCGAGCTTGCTTGATAAAGTTTTTACGGGTTTCTTCAGTCAGCATTGGCAATGGGATACGAATCAAACCGTTGTTGGTCGATGGATTCAAACCCAAATCCGATTTCATAATTGCCTTTTCAATTGCAGGAACCAGATTGCGCTCCCAAGGGCTTACCGACAAGGTACGCGCGTCTTCAATATTGATATTGGCAACCTGACTCAATGGAGTTTGCGTACCGTAATAATCGACGGTAATACCATCCAATAAACTTGGGTGAGCACGACCAGTACGAATTTTATTGAAATTATTACCCAGCGCTTCAATCGCTTTTTTCATACGCGCTTCAGCATCTTTTTTGATGTCATTAATCATGATTTATCCTCTTCAATCAATGTACCTTCATTGCTGCCCACAACAATATTCAGTAACGCACCGGTTTTATTCATACGGAAAACGCGCACCGGCATATCATGCTCACGACACAAACAAATTGCTGTTAAATCCATAACACCTAGCTTTTTGTCGAGAACTTCATCGTATGACAGGCGATCATATTTGGTCGCTGTAGGATCTTTTTTTGGATCGGCTGTATAAACACCGTCTACTTTGGTGGCTTTAAGTACAATGTCGGCTTCTACTTCAATCCCACGCAAACAGGCCGCTGAATCGGTAGTAAAAAATGGATTGCCCGTCCCCGCCGAAAAAATCACCACTTCTCCCGAGTTAAGGAAGCGAATTGCACGACGGCGGTCATAGTGCTCCACCACGCCGCTCATTGGAATTGCGGACATAACACGAGAGGAAATATTGGAGCGCTCTAATGCATCCCGCATTGCCAGAGCATTCATTACTGTGGCTAGCATTCCCATGTGATCACCTGTCACACGATCAAGGCCAGCAGCACTGAGTGCAGCACCACGAAACAGATTGCCTCCACCAATAACCAGGCCAACCTGCACACCAATACCTACCAACTGACCAATTTCCAGAGCCATTTTGTCGAGTACTTTCGGGTCAATACCGAATCCCTCGGTTCCCATCAGTTCCTCGCCACTCAATTTCAACAGAATACGCTTGTACTTCTTATCTCTGGGGCTGGACATAAATGCTCTCCAAAACAATGAGTTAGCCACAAATGACCACCTCAACCGGGGGTCAAAAAAAATCGGTGCAGTGTAACAGAAAAACAGCACCCCAGTTATGTTCGCTGCCTCGGTTTTTCACTTGGGAGGAAAAAGAAACCTGACCATCAAACAATATAATTGTCACACATACCATAAGGTGCGAGAAAAAATTGATTTCCCCATATGCTGAACGATACTTATACGCAATCTATAACAAGCAGTAGACCGACCAATGAATGATAAAAATTTTAACTCAGTGTTGATCGCATCAATTATCGTCACCTTAATACTGGTGATTAGCATTCACCTAATACCGCCAAAACGCCTTTTACTGCTACCCGATGCGAGCGCTCGCTTGTACTTGCTAACCAAGACATTAGCCGATGGAAACCCCTCGTCCGAATGGACCAATGACCAACATACCGCTTGGAAATGTACAAAACCGGAAGATAACACCGAGTACTATTTTCCTTGCTCATTCACTGTTGACCTATCCAAAAACCCTGTGATTGGCACCGACTTATCCAACTACAGCCATATCAACCTTCACCTGGATTACCACGGCAGCTCTAACAAGGTACGTATCGCGATACGGAATTACAACGCCGATTACTCCAATTCCGCTGATGGCAATAGCACCAAATTCAATGCTGTACAGATTCACGCGGGAGAGCTCAACAAAGAGCAACACTTACCCTTGGCATCCTTTGCGGTAGCTGATTGGTGGCTGAGCCAATTCAACATTCCGCTAGCCCGTTCCGGACCTGAAATGTCTAATGCAATGTCTTTAAATATTGACTTTGGAGAACCAATTCAACCTGGAGTACATAGGTTTGAATTAAAGAAAATTGAACTGGTGGGAGAATGGATAGCGCCCGAGCACTGGTATTTGGGCATTTTAATATTGTGGCTGAGCAGCATCTTTATTTACGCCATAAAGCGACTTGTTGACTTAAACGCTCAAACGAAACACGACACTCAGGTGATTAACCAACTAAGTAATACCAACGAGCAATTAATGGAAGAAACCAACAAGTTTCGCCGCCTCTCTACCGTTGACCCACTAACTCAACTATATAATCGCTTTGGCATCGACCAAATCATTGCAAGCCTCTCTGGAACTGGCCACTTGCAAACACCGGACACACCTAACTATTCGCTACTGGTTGCCGATATAGATCATTTCAAACGCATCAACGATCAGCGCGGTCACGACACTGGCGATCTGGTTTTGCAACATATTGCCAAAATTATCCAAACCCACTTGCGCGCAGGCGATTTTGTGGGGCGCTGGGGCGGCGAAGAATTTGTAATCATCATGCCCGGTGCCAGTAAAAAAACAGCGATGGCAATGGCCGAAATGATTCGCGACGCAATTTTTACCACGCCATGCAAATTGGAAAAGCCTCTTTTGGTTAGCACTAGCTTTGGTGTCTGCGAACGACATGAGGGGGAAGATTTTGCCAGTTGCTTCAAGCGAGCCGATAACGCGCTTTACAGAGCGAAAGAACAAGGCAGGAATTGCTGTGTTTACGCAGAAGAACACCTGTAAAAAATAAAAAGCCCGCGCGGGATACTGCACGGGCTTTTATTTTAAAAGTATTAATTAGGCTTTGGCAGCAGCCACTTGTGCAGCAACTTCAGCAGCGAAGTCTACAACAGCAACTTCGATACCTTCACCCACCTCCAAACGCACAAAGCTCTTCACAGTTGCGCCGCCAGCTTTGGCGAATTGGGCAACGGTTTGCTCCGGGTTCTTAACGAAGGGTTGGTCAACCAGGCTAGCCTCTTTCAGGAACTTGCTGATACGACCACCAATCATCTTCTCAACGATTTCAGCTGGTTTGCCAGCCATGTCTGGTTGAGCGCGAATGATTTCTTTTTCTTTCTCTACTACATCAGCTGGCATTTGGTCAGAGCTAACTACAGTTGGATTAACCGCAGCAACGTGCATAGCAACGTCTTTGGCAATTTCTTCACTGCCACCTTCCAATTGCACCAATACAGCGATGCGATTGTTCAAGTGCAGGTAACCACCCACTACACCACCCTCAACGAGGTTGATACGACGCACACTGATTTTCTCGCCGATTTTTTGTACCAGCGCTTCACGTGCATTTTCCAACTCGCCAGCCATAATCGCAGCAACGTCAGTTTGCTTGGTAGCAAATGCTTTTTCCAACACGCTGTTTACGAACGCCAGGAAACCAGCATCACGTGCAACGAAGTCAGTTTCAGAGTTAACTTCAATCGCTACGCCATAGCTGTTGTCCGCAGCAACTTTAACAGCGACAACACCATCAGCAGCGGTGCGGCCTTCTTTCTTGGCTGCTTTCAAACCGGAAACTTTACGCAGGTTTTCAATCGCCAGCTCGATATCACCGTTGGCTTCGCCCAGCGCTTTTTTGCATTCCATCATGCCCAAGCCGGTGCGGTCACGCAGTTCTTTTACCAGTGCAGGAGTAACAGCGCTCATGGTTAATTCCTCAAATAAAAGTGTTCGAATTCAAGTTAAAAAAGGGGGCCAAGCCCCCTCTTCCGACAACCCTGAGCAAGAAGCTAACAGGGTTATATGTCGTTTAATTACTGCGATCGCTAAAATTATTCAGCAGAACCTTCAGCAGCAACGTATTCATCTTTGTTGGGTACAGATGAAGCAGACTTGGAACCCTCCAGGCACGCATCAGCGATAGCACTTACGTACAATTTAATTGCACGGATAGCGTCATCGTTACCAGGAATTACGTAGTCAACACCTTCCGGGTTGCTGTTGGTATCAACGATACCAATTACAGGGATACCCAGCTTGTTAGCTTCCTGAATCGCGATGCGCTCGTGATCAACGTCGATTACGAACATTGCATCAGGCAGACCAGCGATGTTTTTGATACCGCCGATAGAACGCTCCAATTTCTCCATATCGCGGGTACGCATCAGAGCTTCTTTCTTGGTCAATTTCAGGAAAGTACCATCCTGGCTTTGAGTAGTCAGATCAGACAAACGACGGATAGAGGCGCGGATGGTTTTGTAGTTGGTGAGCATTCCGCCCAACCAACGATGGCTAACATAAGGTTGACCAGCGCGTTCAGCTTGCTCTTTGATGGTCTTTTGTGCAGCGCGCTTGGTACCAACAAACAGGATTTTTTTCTTTTGTGAAGCCAGTTGAGTGATCAACGCCAGAGCTTCGTTAAAGGCTGGAACAGTGTGCTCCAGGTTGATGATATGAATCTTGTTACGCGCACCGAAGATGTATTTGCCCATCTTTGGGTTCCAGTAACGGGTTTGGTGACCGAAGTGGACACCGGCAGACAACATGTCGCGCCGATGTATGTGTGACGTTGGTTAAATAAAGGATTTTCTCCAGTTTCAGACAGGATTTAGCCCTAACCCGAAAAAAGAGGCGCGCTTTATACCACAAAAAAACCACCAGATAAACCTAAATGCCTTGCAACTACGGCATTCAGGCCAATGTAAGGAACTGCTTATCCCTCTAGGCTGCATCCGAATCAACTTGTACACTAGTGAAATGATCACCCAAGAACCTCCCGAGACCTCATCATGAAAGAAACCTGGCGCTGGTTTGGCCCCAAAGATACCGTCAGCCTGCAAAACATCGCCCAAGCAGGAGCAACCGGCATAGTGACCTCGCTGCATCATATTCCCACCGGCGCGGCCTGGCCTATGGCCGACATTCTGGAACGCAAAAAACTCATTGAAGATCATGGGCTTGAATGGGCGGTGATCGAAAGTATCCCCCTCCATAACGATATCAAAACCCGCACCGGTAACTTCCAGCAATACATCGACAACTATAAAGAGTCGCTGCGCAATGTTGGCGCCGCCGGTGTTTACGATGTTTGCTATAACTTTATGCCAGTAGTCGATTGGACCCGCACCAACCTCAACTACACATTGCCCAATAACGCACGCGCGCTGCGTTTTGAGATGAGCGACTTTGCTGCTTACGATGTTTATATCCTGCAACGCCCGAACGCTGAACAATCCTATAATCCCGATGTACTTGCCAAAGCCAAGGCACGTCTGGATGCAATGAGCAACGAAGAAAAAGCCCTGCTGGAAAAAAACATCATTGCCGGCTTACCGGGTGGCGAAGGCTCCTATGACCGTGCAGGTATTCGCACCGCAATTGACCTGTTTATCCAAATGGGCGATGAAGGTATGCGTGCCAACCTGTTTGCTTTCCTGCGCGAAGTAATCCCGGTGGCAGAGGAAGCCGGTGTACGCATGGCCATTCATCCGGATGACCCACCCTTCTCACTCTTTGGCTTGCCGCGCGTAGTTTCCACTGCTGACGATGCCCGCGCATTGCTCAACGCTGTACCTAGCCCATCCAACGGGTTGACCCTGTGTGCAGGCTCCTACGGCGCCCGTTGCGATAATGACCTGGTTGCCATGGCACGTGAGTTCGGCGAGCGCATTTATTTCGTCCATCTGCGCAATATCAAACGCGAGGAAGATGGCTCCTTCTTTGAATCTGATCATCTGGATGGCGACAACGACATGGTCGGCCTGATTGAGGCCCTGTTAGATGAAGAAGATCGCCGCAAAAAAGCCGGCATTCAACTGCCCGCTATCGCCATGCGCCCGGATCACGGCCACTTGATGGGCGATGAAATTGGCAAGAGCGGCATCAACCCCGGCTATTCCTATGCGGGCCGTATGAAAGGCCTGGCAGAGTTGCGCGGGGTTATCCATGCGCTTACCAGTTTGCGCCGTCGCACTGCCTGATCAAACATCTGCCTCTAAACCAGGGGGAGGAAGTTCTCCCCCAACCCTCTCATCAAACAATTCCCTTTCAAAACGATTCCAACTTGATCTATTAGCCCAATAGAGGATTGATCTTGGGCAAAGCGGGTTGGAATCGTTTAGAATGCGGCATATTTTCAATCACTGTCGAGATTGCCTGAATTCATGTCAGTTACTATCAAAACCCCGGAAGAAATCGAAAAAATGCGCATCGCCGGCCGCATGGCTGCCGAAGTGCTGGAAATGATTGGCCAATACGTTCAACCCGGTGTTACTACCGCCGAGCTGGACAAAATCTGCCACGATCACATTGTCAATGTACAAAAAGCCATTCCCGCTTGCCTGGGTTATCGCGGTTTTCCAAAATCGATCTGCACCTCGGTCAACCAGGTCGTATGCCACGGCATTCCGTCTGATAAAAAAGTGCTCAAGTCGGGTGACATTATCAATATCGATGTCACAGTAATTTATGAGGGCTACCACGGCGATACCAGTGCGATGTATTTTGTAGGCACGCCTGCACCACACGCCGAGCGATTGGTAAAAGTCACCCAGGAATGTATGTACAAGGCAATCAAGCTGGTTAAACCCGGTTGTCGCCTGGGTGATATAGGTCATGTGATCCAGGAATACGCTGAGGCCAATTACTATTCAGTAGTGCGCGAATATTGCGGCCACGGCATTGGCAAAGTATTCCATGAAGACCCACAAATTTTGCATTACGGCCGCCCCGGTACCGGAATGGAACTCAAAGAAGGCATGTGCTTTACCATTGAGCCCATGATCAACGCCGGCAAACCGCACACCAAATTAAAAAGCGATGGCTGGACTGTAGAAACCAAAGATGGTCGCCTCTCCGCGCAGTGGGAGCACACCATGATTGTCACCAAAGACGGTGTAGAAGTATTCACCGCTCGCGCTGGCGAAGTTTTCAATTAATGGCCATTAACGATTGGGTTGCGCGCGTGCTGGGCAAACGCGCAACACCTGTTACGTCCCCATCACCACAGCCTCAGGAATCCGGTAAACCCATGTCGATGTCTGCAGTGCCCTATTTTGAACGGCCATTATTTTTCTTTGATCAAAGTCGTTTCCGCCGCGCACTCGCTGAAAAGCCGATCATCACCGTATTCAAAGATGCAATCAACGCAGCAAGTACCCAAGCCAATCGCCGCTTCATAGAAGGTGAAGATATTCGCGCGCTGGTGTATGAACGCGCGCTGTTTATCGATTGCGTGTTGCACTACGCGTGGCATCAATTCTCATGGCCAGACAGTATCAGCCTGGAAGCTGTTGGTGGTTATGGGCGCGGTGAGTTGCACCCTGGCTCCGATATAGATTTGTTAATTCTGCACCGCCCTGACGTCTTTGAACGCTGCAAAGAAAATATCGAAAAATTTCTCACACTCCTGTGGGACATAGGTTTGGAAATAGGCAGCAGTGTGCGCACCGTAAAACAAACCATTGAAATTGCGCGCACTGATATTACTGTAGCTACCAATATCATGGAATCACGCACGCTGGTGGGCGACCCATCGCTGCGACTGGAATTAGTGCAAGCCTCAGCACCCGAGAAAATCTGGTCGGTAGAAGAGTTTTTCCGCGCAAAATATCAGGAGCAACAAGAGCGCCATAAAAAATATAACGATACCGAATACAACCTGGAACCCAATATCAAAAATGCTCCCGGTGGCTTGCGCGATATTCAAACCATCAGCTGGGTAACCAAACGCTACTTCGGGGTACGCACCCTAAAGCAACTCGAAGGCAAAGGCTTTTTTACCGACGAAGAATTTTCCCTGCTCAATTCTGGCGAAGAATACCTGTGGCGAGTGCGCTATGCACTGCACATGGTGGCCAAACGAGCTGAAGAGCGATTGCTGTTTGATTACCAACGTGAAATCGCCAAATTTTTTGGCTATACCGACAGCCACGAGGGCCTGGCGGTCGAGCAGTTTATGCACAAGTACTATCGCACTGTGCTGGCTCTGCGCGAATTAAATGATGTAGTTTTGCAATTTTTGTCTGAGGCAATTTTGCAGAAAGGCAAAACCAAAAGTGTGGTTTCAATTAATGAGCGCTTCCAGTTGCGCGACAATTTTATCGAAGCCACTCACACCTACGCCTTTGAAGAAAACCCATCAGCACTACTGGAAATGTTTGTGCTTATGGCGCAAAACCCGCAAATCGTTGGTGTGCGCGCTTCTACCATTCGCTGGATTCGCGAGAGCCGCCATTTAATTGATGACAACTTCCGCAACAACCCTAAAAATACGCAGCTGTTCATCAAATTACTGCAACAGCCCGCCGGATTGGTAGAGCAATTAAAGCGCATGTCGCGTTACGGTATTCTCGGTTTGTATTTACCGGAATTTGGCCAGGTCACAGGCCAAATGCAACACGATTTATTTCATATCTACACCGTGGATGCACACACCCTTAAAGTGGTGCAGAACATGTGCAATTTTTTGCTGCCCTCGGCCAAAGAAGAATTCCCGGTTGCAGCGCATATTATGACGCGCCTGCCGAAACTGGAATTGCTCTACATTTCCGGCTTGTATCACGATATCGGCAAAGGCCGCGGTGGCGATCACTCCACGCTTGGCGCAGTCGATGCCGAAGAGTTTTGTGTGCGCCACGGCATTTCACCGCGCGAAACCCGTTTGGTTTGCTGGCTGGTAGAGAAACATTTGTTGATGTCGCAGGTATCGCAAAAGCAGGATATTTCTGACCCGGAGGTTATTCATAAATTTGCGCTGGCCGTTGGCGATCAATTGCACCTGGATTACTTGTACTGTTTAACCGTTGCCGATATTAACGGCACCAACAAGGAATTGTGGAATACCTGGCGTGCCAGCTTGTTGCGCCAACTGTATCTGGATACTCGCCGCGCGCTGCGCCGTGGCTTGGAAAACAATGTCGACAAGCACGATTTAATTGAAGAGACCCAGCAGGCCGCTATTCGCAAACTTGCGCGTAAAGGTCTAAGCAAGGAACAAGTCCTCGCACTCTGGGGCGATATGGGCGATGATTATTTCCTGCGCGAAAACTTTGTCGATATCGCTTGGCACACCGAAGCGATTGCTGCACGTACAAATGACCAACCACTGGTGCTGATTAAAAAAACCAGCAGCAAAGAGTTAGCTGGCGCAACACAAATTTTCGTTTACAGCAAGAACCAGAAAAATGTTTTCGTAGCGGCGGCAACAGCACTTAGCCAGTTAAACCTGAGCATTCAGGATGCCAAAATTTACAGCTCAAAATCCGGGTACACGATAGATACTTTTTTTGTATTAAATGAAGATGGCAAACCCCTAGGCAACAACGCCACATTGCTAAAACAAATTCAGAAGGCGCTGCTGGAAGAGTTGAGTCTGGTTGATAACTATCGCGATGTAATTGGCCGTCGCACACCGCGTCGCTTGAAATATTTTGCGTCACCCACTCGCACTTCGCTCAGCACCGACACCATTCGCAATTGCAGCGTGTTGGAAGTCATTAGCCCGGATCGCCCCGGCCTGCTCGCCTGTATCGGGCGCATATTTATGGATTTCGATATTCAACTATTGAATGCCAAAATCGCCACCCTCGGCGAACGTGTTGAAGATATGTTTTTTATCGCTGACAGCGAGGGGAAACCCTTAAGCGATGCATCTGTGTGCGAAAGGTTGCAGCAAGAAATCCGCGAACAGCTGGACAAGCGCGTCGACAAACTTTAATTGAATCAGACCTTCAGATATTAGATGGCAATCATGAACCCGGATTTAAACCTTTTACATCCCTACCCGTTTGAAAAGCTTGCTGCACTGAAAGCGGCAGTCACTGCACCTGCGCATCTGAAAGATATTATGCTTTCTATTGGCGAACCAAAGCACGAGCCGCCGGCATTTGTGTTGGAAACCCTGGTGAGTAATTTATCGAAATTATCCAACTACCCAACCACCAAAGGCCTGCCGGAATTGCGCGAAGCGATTGCAACCTGGGCCAGCAAACGCTTCCAATTAAGTGCCGGAATCTTTACTGCTGATAAACACGTGTTGCCAGTCAACGGAACCCGCGAAGCCCTGTTCGCATTTGCACAGGCAATTGTCGATCGCAGTAAACCCGATGCATTGATTGTATCGCCCAACCCGTTTTATCAAATTTATGAAGGCGCCGCACTGCTCTCCGGTGCACAACCTTACTTTTTAAATTGCACCCCGGAAAATAATTTTATTCCGGATTTTACTGCGGTACCCGCAGAGGTATGGAAACGCTGCCAACTGTTATTTATTTGCTCGCCGGGCAATCCCACGGGGGCCGTAATGAGCACTGCGCAATTAAAAGAATTGATTACATTGGCCGACCAATACGATTTCGTTATCGCCTCCGATGAATGCTACTCCGAATTGTATTTTGATGAAGCCAATCCACCTGCTGGCTTATTGCAAGCCTGCGCAGAATTAGGCCGCGATGACTTTGCCCGCTGCGTGGTTTTTCATAGCTTGTCCAAGCGCTCCAACCTGCCTGGCCTACGCTCTGGTTTTGTTGGCGGTGACGCAAAAATTCTGGAGAAATTCCTGCTCTATCGCACCTATCACGGCTGCGCCATGCCAGTGCCCACACAGCTAGCCAGTGTTGCGGCATGGGAAGATGAAAGCCATGTGATTGAAAACCGCACGGCTTATCGCCAAAAATTTGATGCAGTGCTGGATGTACTTGCCGGCGTGTTGCCCGTGGCAAAACCCGATGCCAGTTTTTATCTCTGGCCAAAAACGCCCATTAAAGGTGAAGCTTTTGCACAACAACTATTTGCCCAACAGAAAGTGACTGTACTTCCCGGCAGCTATTTAGCGCGTGAAGCAAACGGCGTTAACCCCGGTGAAGATTACGTTCGTATGGCATTGGTTGCACCACTGGCAGAATGCGTCGAAGCAGCCCAGCGCATTAAACAATTTGTGCAATCGCTATAAGCTATGAATGCAGCAAAAAATTTAACCAAAGCGGAGCGCGTAGCCTTTATTCTGCAACGATTGCAGGATCTCTACCCGCAGCCTCCCATTCCGCTGCAACACAAAGACACTTACACACTGCTGATCGCCGTATTGCTTTCAGCCCAATGCACGGACGAGCGTGTCAACACGGTGACGCCGGCATTATTTGCTTTGGCAGATAATCCTTATGATATGGCTAAAGTGCCGGTCGAAAAAATCCAGGAAATTATCCGCCCCTGTGGCTTGTCACCGCAAAAATCCAAGGCCATCGCGGTGTTATCAAAAATGCTGGTGGATGAGCACAATGGAAAAGTGCCGGAAGATTGGGACGCACTGGAGCGCCTGCCCGGTGTTGGCCATAAAACCGCCAGCGTGGTAATGAGCCAGGGCTTCGGGCATCCGGCATTTCCGGTGGATACCCATATACATCGTCTGGCGCAGCGCTGGGGTTTAACCGATGGTAAAAACGTAGTGCAAACTGAAAAGGATTTGAAACGACTATTTCCGGAGTCCAGTTGGAATGCATTGCATTTGCAGATTATTTATTACGGTCGTGAATATTGTTCGGCACGCGGCTGCGACGGTACTGTGTGCGATAT
>JAGKXA010000464.1 GCA_021151615.1 Cellvibrionaceae bacterium
CAGCATGTCCACGCACTCCGCGGACAAGTGATAAACAAAACCCGAGGTAGGTATAGGCGCTGTGGGCGCGTACACGGTGAAATCGCCATTAGCGTGCCTAGCCGTGACTATGGCCGTGACCGACACGCCTGCAGCCCGCCCCATGATGTAAGCACGGCACACATCGCCTTTTAATAAAGAAGTATTGCCCTCCCCACCCAGCAACTGGGACACCACTTCACGAATGGTTTTGTAGCCGGGTGCAAGGCGAGTCAACCAAGCATCTATCTGGTCATGTACCCACTCACCCACACTGGTTTTAATAAATAAACCAATCAGGAAGCAACCGGATAACAACAGCAACACACCCAGCACATCGGCCACATAATTGGTAAAGGTTGTTTGCTCGACCAGCCACAAACTCAGAGGTTGGATTAGCGCATGTACCAAGCCCAACAACCAATCCACTAGCCAGGCGAAAATAACAATCGGCAAAATAACCAACAAACCACCAATCAAGGTGATACTGACAAACGACCGCAAACGCTTCATGATGTGCGCCTTTCAAATAAGAACTTTGCAAATCCTATGATTGTCACAAAATCCTTCTCCCGCACGCTATTGTGCATCAGCCGGCTGCTGATTACGAACCTATTGATTACAAACCTTTTGATTACGAACCTATTGATTACAAGCCTCCTGGTTACTAGCCTGTGGACTAGCAATTCGTATGCTGCTGAAGAGTTAACTTATGAGGTTCTTGCCGAGCGCACGCATAAACCCATTCTATTTACCCAGGGCTTGCTGGTTGATGGCGATCATTTTTATGAGACCAGCGGCCTCTACAACCAATCGTTATTGGTGACCTATCCCATTGCAGAACCCGCCAGCACCTGGGCCAAAATCTCCGCGCCTTTCACCAAAAAGCAAACCATTCCCAACCAGTATTTTGCCGAAGGTTTGGCGCTGCTCAACAACAAACTCTATGTACTGACCTGGATGGAAAAAACCTTGCTGGTGTATGACAAAGCCACGCTCAATTACGAAAAAAGCATGAGCTATAGCGGCGAGGGTTGGGGGTTAACTACTGATGGCAAATCATTGATTCGCAGCGATGGCAGCGCCCGTATCTACTACCACCAACCCGCCGACTTCAGCATCACCAAAACCCTGACGGTAAAAGACGGCGACAGCGAAATTCGCCAGCTTAATGAGTTGGAATATGTTGATGGCGTGCTCTGGGCCAATATCTGGCATGACGACCGCATACTGAAAATTGATCCGCACACCGGCCAGGTATTGGCCCAGCTCAACCTTGCCGCCCTCAAAGCTCAGCTCAAACTGGATAACAGCGAGCAAGTACTTAATGGCATAGCCTGGGACCCAACCCGCAAAGCCTTTTGGATTACCGGTAAGCAATGGCCCAAAATGTACCTGATAAAAATCCACTAACC
>JAGKXA010000187.1 GCA_021151615.1 Cellvibrionaceae bacterium
GAAATAAATAGATAAAAAGCGAAAGATAGTATTAAAAAGAATCCACGACTTTTCTGAGATGATCGAAATTTGATCCACAGTTTTTTTTGACGAATTTCTCTCTTTTTGTGGATAGATGACTTTTACATCCGCATGCCGTGAAGTTTTCTATGTGGCAGTAGAGGGTATTACGCTGAAGGCAGTTCCCCAACGGCTATTCCCACATAATTTTTATTCTCGAAAATATTCTGTAAACGGTATAGCTGAATAAGTACAGCTATACCGATTAATTATTTACTAAGCAGATTTCCTATTGTCTATTCCATTTTGAATTTCAATTCTCCTTCTGTTTAAGGAAAGCTGGTTTTTCTCCCTTGTCTCGCCGCTGTGTTCCTTAATTTCCTTGAAGCCAAGTATCCCGGCGTTTTCTGGCTCGATGGAGCTGTCCTGTAAGAATTTACTAGCTGCCATTTTTAATACGCTTCCCTCTTTGCGTACTTTGATACTTGCTAATTCCTCATCATCCGTCATGCGCACGTAAATTTCGCTGGTATTCATTTCGTGTTCGATTTCTGAATACTTGTGATTAACACAGGCTAAAAATATTTTTGCTTCGGGTAAAGAAAATAAATCGGCGGCAGATTTTTCCAGCATGTAATCAACATAAAGTGCTTTCAAATTTTTGAGTGATTCAATATGCGCTTTGCGTGCAAAGGCGGTATCTATCTGGATCAGCTCGAACTCTGGTTTGAGTGCGTTGGCCAATGCTTTGTACTCTTCGGAAAAATCGCGTGACTCCTGCGCGTTGCTTTTCATCGTGCGAATTTCTTTGGTTAGCTCACCATCGTTTTTGCGGAATGCCTCGCGCCATTGTGCATCCAATTGTTCGGCTTGCGCTTGGGTGGCTTCTGCGGCGTTGCGGTGTTTGTCCAGGCGCTGTTGCAGTTGGTCGAGCCTGTCCTGCAGTTGGGTGTATTCCTCTTTGCGCTGCTCAAACAGGGCGAACGCCTGTTGGATTTTTGGGGGTAGGGAAGCTATGTCGATATTGGTCATTTTGGGTTCCTGTTAGTGGTTTTTTGGGGTTGCCCCCGGTGGTTGTTGCTGGTTAAAAAATGGTCGCCGTTTTTGGCATTTTTTGGGTGTTTTTGGTGATTTTTCTGTTTACCTGTTTGTGTTTCTCTTCCTCTCTCTCTAGTTTTTAAAAAATTGAGGGAACAAGGGAACAATGCTCTGAAAGCCAGTATTGGCGCGGCTTTCACGCGTTCCCTGACCCCTAAAAAAGTGTTCACTTTTCCGAGAACAAGAGAACCGCGCTAATGGTTTTGGATATAAAAAGCCAATAACCTATACATATAAAGAATATTGTTCCCTTGTTCCCTATCTATATATCTATTAAGGGAACAGCTAAACCCGCGTCATTACTGGCTTTCAGGCCGATGTTCCCTTGTTCCCTGTGTTCCCTTAAAAAATCACAGAGCCAGAATTTAAATTTCGGCTGTTTTTGCTCACTAGGTGATCAATTTTTCGGGGTCGATAACGTACGCATTGAGGGAACCGCCACCGGGTCGCCGGTACTTTTTAGTGAAGCGTTTTTGGGTCTTGTCGCTATCCGTTTTAGCGAGTGCATCCGCCGTGGCCAACGCCCGGACAACACGCTCACAACCAAACCCCGGGGCGGCTTCTTCCAGTGAGGCGCGCGTGAAAAGGAATAGCCGTTTATCCCCTGTGTCCTTCTCGTAAAAGCCTGCGCGATCCCGAATAGCAACGGGGCTGTCGTAGTGCGGGTGAATATCGGAAAAGCGACTATCGCCATGCAATTCAATGAAGGCTTCAATGCTGCGCAAGATTTGGCGATCTTCCGCGTTGCCATCGCCCATCTTTGCCATCCACTCACCAAACAATTGTTGGCAAGCAGTAATCGCTGTTCCTTTTTTCCAATCAATTACCTTTAATCGAATTGCTAACTCACCGGCAAACGCCATGATGGCGAAGCGATCAGAAACGCGGCCCGCTTGTGAACTGTTTGCATGGAAAAGTGATTTCACTTTGGAAAATTCTTCGTGAAAATTTTCTTTATCCTGAATCGCTAGCAAGCATTCAACAAAGCGAACGCCAACATGGCCATAGTGGCGCGTAACGGCATCGCTAAGCACGCGGTGGAATTCTTGCCCGCTCATGCCATGCACATCATCAAAGGCTCTGAATGGGCGTGTACCAGCGTTAATGTCTACCAAGCGCAATTCCGCACCAGCGTGCGCGCTATTACCACTCATAGCGGCGTGTTCTGTTAATGAGCGTTCACCACTGGATAACGCGAGTACGCGCCACATTAATTTTGCGCGGCCTTCGCGTTCGCGCGTCATGGTGCCTTTACCCATGCCGTTAGCAATTGCATAAGCCATTTCTTGCACACGCTTTGGATCAGCGCGTTTTATTTCATCCAGAATTAAAACCGTGTCATTGCGTGAAGCCGCTTCAATTTCCACACCGCCTTTTGATACATCCCAGGAGGCCGCAAAATTGGAAGGGTTGCCCCACACAGAAGCAGCAATTAATTGCGCGAGCGATTTACCACTGGATGAATCACCCACTAAATGCACGCCACCACCATTCACGCCAATTTTTGCAAGCAGTGGCCCGGCAAGCGCACAGCACACCGACATAACTAACACCGGGTTGCCGACACAAAATTTCGCGACCTCTTTTTTCCAGCCATCCAACGTGCCTTTGGTGGTGAATAAATTAATAGCGCTACTGGATGATTGGTAACGCACGTTTTCACCGCCAATCACTTTCTGTGGCAATACAAACGCGCCTGATTCATGCCAGCCGGGTTTGGTGGTTGTGGCTAATACTTTTGCCGGTGCGTGATGGCTTGCGATATAGGGCGCAACAAAGCGGCGCTGTTGGTAATCAATCGTTAAACCTTGCCGCATTAATGCTTTTAAAACGTCATCGCCTTTGCCGGCGAGAGCGTCCATGGGCATTACCCATTCCACACGCTGGCCGCGATAATAAAAACTTAACAGGCGGCCTATGCTGCGGTCTTCAGTGTTTACTGTTTCCGCCTCTACGCGCAGTGGCGAACAAATCCAGCGATCAACGGCGATAGACTTTTCATCGCGTCCACTCACTTTAATATCGTGATACCAAACACCGGGAAAATAATTCTTTCCCTCCACTTGGGTATTTACGTCATATACCGCAAAGCTCGGGCGTTCAATTTGTTGGATCACTGGCAATTGTGCATCGCCAACCAAAACAAGATCAGGTGATTTATTCATGTGAACCTGCCTTAGCACGTTGCGCGCGAATCCATAAATCTAAGTCGTTAAAGTCGGTGAGGTGACTGGGTGCGTCTGTTGGCCATGAAGGAAAAACAACTTTTGCACCGCAATTTAATGCGGCGCGGAATGCGTGGGCTTTGCCGGGGTTGCCTTCGGTATTTCTGTCGTCATCACCGGCAATAATTAGTTCTACTTCATCGCCGAGTAGTTTTCTAATTTGCAAGGCAACGCTTTCAAGGTTAGCGGCTGTCATCGCGCAAACCACCGGGCAGCCGGTATTTAAATGGACGCTGGCACCTGTGGCCCAGCCTTCGCAAATGTAAACCCGGCAAGCGGTTGTCATCAGTCCAATAGGGCAATAGGTCTCTTTGACTTTGCCACCGGATAAAAACCGCTTCTCGCATTTTTGATTGATAATTTGCAGATTAACCAGTCGGCCAGCCTGACCTAATGGAATTAATAAATTGCCATCAGTTGTTTGTCGAAGCGATAAGGGCGGCAATCCTTTCTTGAGTAAGTAAGGGTGTTGCGCATCAGCAGCCTTTGCACGATTCCAAAGCTGATTGGCTTTTTGTTCTGCGCGTTCGCGTTTTTCCTGCGCTTCTTTTTCGCGTTGCTGCAATCGTTCATTTAATTTTTCCTGATCGATTACTGGCGGCGTGTGTGTGCGTTGATCGCGCTCACAGAAAAAGCCAAGGCCCAAGCGTGAATCAATTTCTTTGGCGGCTTCCAATTGATTGCATTGGCGTAAATAAGCCAATAGCGCAACCAGATCGCCGCCGTGTGCGTCGGGGTCTGCAAAATCATTCCAGCGGCCTGTGTCCAGGCAAATGCGGAATGAGCCGGGTTCGCGATCACCGCGCATAATATTGCGTGCGATCCATTCAGAGTTGTGTTGATTGCCATCGTGCAACCACTCAGGCACCAGCACACCGGATTGCACTAATGCGCATTGCGCAATTTGGCGAATAACGGTGGAAATATTTTTCTTATCCATGGTGGCCACCTTTTTTCTCAAAAGTAGCTACATGAAATAAATCGTAGGCATCAGACAATAACAGGTGCGCGGCTTGGCATACTGCGTTAAGTGATTTACCGTCCGAATTGTGAATGGTCATGCACGCAATAGAGCCGATTAAATCTTTCGCAGCAGCGAGACGATGATCAGCCATTTCGGCGATTTCTAAACGTGGGGCATCGACATTTAAAAATAAAACCGGATTGTCGATAGCATTGGCGGTGAGCGCTTTATAGTGACTCATTGCGCACCTCCTTGGTTTTCCAAGGCGCGTGCTTTTTGCATTGCAGAGTTGTAACGAGTAAGACGAACTTTTAGGGAAGAATTAGCATGAAGGGCAGATACTGCGCGCGCTTTTAACGCGGCAACTCTGTTGGTGACGGACGGATTTTGGGCGTGAATGTGCTTCATTGGTTTTACTCCTATTGTTGAGGAGCTGCCAACATCACTTCCACATGATGGGTGGCAGCTGTACGCGGGTGTGGAAGACCGGGACAATAGGAACCCGGTAGGCCCGAAGGCCTCCCGCGCACAGCTACCATAAAGCATGATTACAGACGTAAAAAAAGCGCCTGCAATACATGGTAGGGCGCCTGTGCGCCTATTGTTGATCGGGCTTCCACACCCGGCTGCGGATTTTGCCGCAACGTGAATACTGTAGCCCATACCGGCCATGGAGTTCAAGCGCTGATTTTTCCCTGTGGTTGGCAGGGGGAGGGTAAAGCCTAATTCTTTGTTGTTCATGGTAAACTTAACTCGCATACTTTTAAGCCTCGCTGCTCTCTCAATAGTCAGCGGGGCTTTTTTATTTCAGGTCTATCGAACGGCGATTACTAACAATCGGTTTCAGTGTGTGGAGCGGCGTTGTTTTCGCTGGATGAATTAGCAAATGCGTTAATGCTCCCATTGGTTTCAACGCTGATATTGCCAAATTGTTTTTTTACTATTCCGCGTCCGTTGAGTGCAAAGGTCACTGCATTTTGCAAATCAACCAATTCTTTTTGCGAAAGCTGGATAGATTTTTTTTGCGACGAAAAATTTAATGTAAAGCTCATAATGTGAATCTCATAGTTTGGTGGTGGGTTTGCGCTAAATGACATAAATCGTGATTTATGTTTCAAGCCTGCGCTGGCTTAAAGTTAATTTTCTGTTGCTGCATTTCTCTCATTAAGTCGGGCAGCAATCCATTGATCAATTTCAGCCTCTAACCATGCGACCCGATTTGGGCCAACTTGAATTGGTTCTGGAAAAGCGCGTGCGCGAATAGCGGAATAAATACTTGATCGACTTAACCCGGTTTTTAATTCCACATCGGCGCGCTTCAGTAAACGATTGGTGACATGCAATTGAATAACACCTGCAAGTTTTGGTTGTGGTTTAATCATCTAGTGCCTCGCTTTTCGGTTTGCTTATCAATCCAGTGTTGAACTTCTTTCAGTGCAAAGCCCACCGCACAATTTCGCGCATTGCTAAAACCAATTTTTATTGGTTTGGGAAAATCGGGATCACTCGTGATAAGTCGATAAGCAGACGCGCGCGATAGTGAAGTGAGGTTCATCAATTCTGGAAGGCGAATAAGCCTGTCGGGTAATGCCTCTGAATCTGCGTGATTTTTAATGCGTTGCATTGTGTGATTCATGTGCGTTTTCATTTTCTTTTGGAACCAATCCAACTGATTTAATAATTTCAACTTTTACCGCGTGCGGTGACATTGGAATTTTGATTTCAGGGTTTGGGTTGGATGGCGGACTCAATCGATAAACGATTTCTTCAAAGCCAGTAAATGTTGCGCCGCATGTGATGTTCTTGCAGATGATTAAGGTTCTTGCGACCAGGGGGGACATCATTCGGGAATCGCGTTTTGCCAGTGGGGCACCACAGTCCGGGCACGGACGTTTAACTTTTTGGGATGGCAACATGACCTGCATAGTAAGACTCGCTTTGTTTGCTTGAGACAAAACAAGAATGGCTGAGACGTGATAGGAATAAAAATGCCAGCGACTGTAAGTAAATTACTTACAGTCGCGAAAGTTGCGGGAGGGGGTTGCAATTGGCGAAAAAATAAAAAAGCCCGAGTAATTTTCTTACTCGGGCTTTTTTTCAGATCACTAATAATTCAAATTGGAAATTTTTTAAGCTCTGGCGAAATTTCCGACAACAATATTGCCATTAGCTAGTTTGTCTACGTGATCTGCATACCATTGCATCATTTCTTTTCGCTGCTCTAAATAAATTGCCTTGTTATACACGCCTGAAATTCCACCTTCAGCGTGTGCAAGTTGCGTCTCTACGTGTTCGCGTGGGAATCCTTGCTCTCTGAGCAGCGTTGAGGCGATATGACGGAAGCCGTGGCCGGTTTGCTTGCCTTCGTAACCTAAACGCCGTAAGGCCATGTTAAAGGCGGTATTGCTGATAGGTTTTTTATTGTCGATGCGGCCCGGAAATAAAAGCGGGTGATCGCCAGAAAGTGTTTTTAATTCCTTGAGCAATTCGAGCGCTTGTTTTGATAGCGGCACTACATGATCGCGCCGTTTCTTCATTCGGGCGGCAGGAATAGACCAAAGCTTTTTGTCAAAGTCGAATTCTTTCCATGGCGCTTCGCGCAATTCGCTGGGGCGCACAAAGGTGATCATCAGCAGGCGAATACCTAACTGAATATTGCGCGCGCCTGTGTAGCCGCGAACTGCCCGGATAAGCTCGGGGAATTCCTCAATGCTTACATGGGAATAGTTTTCGGCGGGCTTGCTGTTAAGGAAGCGGTGAATGCCTTCAATGGGATTATTGATCGCTCTGCCGGTGACTTGTGCCAGTGCGTAAATGTCGGCGCAGTTGCGGCGGATTTTGCTGGTCTGCTCAAAGATGCCCCGGTCTTCCATTGCCCGGAAAAAATTCATCCATTCCATAGAGCTAATATCTGTGTATTGGCGCTGGCCAAAGACAGGCATCACATGCAATTGCAGTGCGGCTAATACGCGCTTGGCGTTTTTGCTATCCCAAGATTTTTGGCGAGTCTCGAACCATTCGAGCGCGAGCTTTTCAAAAGTTTTTGATTCCTCGATTGCTTTAGCTTTCTTTTTCGCTTTCTTGGAGGCAATGGGTTCGTTGTTGTAGGCCGCATCCAATTGCATCTGGCGAACCTTCTTTCGAGCCTGTGCGCCGTTGAGTGATGGGTAGGTGCCCAAGCCTAAAAATGACCACTTGCCGTCCTCTCTTTTGTAGCGCAATTCCCACGACTTTTGGCCCGTGGGTTTCACGCGAAAGTAGAGGCCATTGCCATCACTCACACGATAAATTTTCTCTTCAGGTTCGAGTGAGGAAAGCACTGTATCTGATAGCGGTCTGCGTTTGATTTGGGTTCTTTTCATGCTTGTATGCCAGGTTCGATTTTTGCCTTGGCATACACGTTGGCATACACAAAGGGCTGAGATGACCCTAGTTTACATGAGACGACTCTGGACGACAAAAAATGATAAGTGGCTGATTTTTATGAGTTTTTGGAACGGGTGAGACTACTTTGGAATGGTCGGTGGCGCACCTGACTGGATTCGAACCAGCGACCAACGGCTTCGGAAACCGCTACTCTATCCAACTGAGCTACAGGTGCATTACGCGAAAGTTTGCGCGGGCTGCGCAAGGCCCGCGATTTTACTGATCTTGCCGGTGATCGTCCACCGGCGTTTTTTAAATTAATTTCCTGCTAATTCCTTGATATTCAATTCCCGCGTGATTTGGGTGGAACCCAGGCTTTGGCTCATGGTGCCGAAAGGGAAATCGTTGATCATGTTTTCCAGACGCGGCAGGCAGCGCTTGAGGTTGGTGTAGTGACGGAAGTTGCTGAACCAGCTGGCGTTGGGTACGCGCGGTTGGTCCGGGTCTATTTCCCAGGGGTGCAGGTAAAAAATTTGCGGTTTGGATTCGTTGTTACTGGCGCGCTTGAACAGCCAGCGCGATAGCGCGTAGGGGTATTGGCGGAAGTAGCCACCACCCGCGGCAGGTACGGATTGGCCCAATACTTTTGCCGTAGTGAGCGGGAATTCCAGCAGTGGGGTGCCGCTATTGGTAATGATGCGATAGGGCTCTTCCGGGCTGCCGGGGATGCCGTAGTTGTCGTGGCGGGTGGGGAAAATACTGGAGTCCCAGGTGAAACCGAGCTCGGCCAAAATATCCAGCGCCCAAAGCGATTTGCGGGTAATGGAATAGGATGCGGCGCGATAGCCAGTCACTGGTGTTTGTGCCAGATCTTCCAGAATTTGTTTGGACTTGGCGGTTTCGGCGCGAAATACTTGCGGCGTCTGTTTATAAATCAATTGATGGCTGTAGCCGTGCGATGCAATTTCGTGCCCCTGGGCATGAA
>JAGKXA010000465.1 GCA_021151615.1 Cellvibrionaceae bacterium
CCCAGTGGGGTGATGAAGGCAAGGGCAAGATTGTTGATTTGTTAACGGATCAGGTCTCCCTGGTGACTCGCTTTCAAGGCGGGCACAATGCGGGCCACACCCTGGTGATTGACGGGAAAAAAACCGTACTTCACCTGATTCCCTCTGGTATTTTGCGTGAAGGTGTTACCTGTCTGATAGGCAATGGCGTGGTTCTTTCGCCAGAGGCTCTGTTGAAAGAAATTGCGGGTTTGGAGGCGACTGGTGTTCCCGTGCGTAGCCGCTTGCGCTTGTCACCAGCTTGCCCATTGATTTTGCCTTACCACGTTGCACTGGATCAGGCACGTGAGCTTGCCCGAGGCGATGCCAAGATTGGTACTACCGGTCGCGGTATTGGCCCTGCATATGAAGATAAGGTTGCGCGTCGCGGCCTGCGCTTGGGTGATTTGCTGGATCTGGATACTTTTGCGGTAAAACTGCAAGAGATCCTCTCATACCACAACTTCGTTCTGACCAGCTATTTCAAAGTTGAAGCTGTTAGCTTCGATAAAGTGTTTGCTGATTGCAAAGTGTGGGCAGAACAGCTTATCCCAATGATGGCTGATGTTACCGAGCTGCTTCACACTGCGCGTGAGCAAGGTGAAAGCATCCTGTTTGAGGGGGCCCAGGGCTCGCTGTTGGACATCGATCATGGTACTTATCCCTATGTAACATCATCCAATACCACTGCTGGCGGTACAGCAACTGGTTCTGGTTTTGGTCCTTTGTATCTCGATTACGTATTGGGTATCACCAAGGCTTATACAACCCGCGTTGGTTCTGGCCCATTTCCAACTGAATTGGGTTGTGAGATTGGTGAGTACCTGGGTAAAAAAGGTCATGAGTTTGGCGCCACTACTGGCCGCAAGCGCCGTTGTGGCTGGTTTGATGCTGTCGCAGTACGTCACGCCAATCGCATTAACAGTGTCACCGGTATCTGCCTGACCAAGCTGGATGTGTTGGATGGTTTGGAAACGGTCAAAATCTGTATCGGTTATCAAGATGCCAAAGGCAATCCAATTGCCAGCATGCCTTATGATGCCGATGGCTGGGCTGGCCTTAAGCCAATTTACGAAGAAATGCCAGGTTGGAGCGAATCCACTGTAGGTGCTCAATCGTTGAATGACTTACCTGCCAACGCGCGCGCTTATATACGTCGCCTTGAAGAGCTGATCAAAGCGCCAATCGACATAGTTTCCACTGGTCCGGATCGAGTGGAAACTATTGTGTTGCGACACCCTTTTTTGGCGTAAAAATAATCTTCTTGTCGCATAAAAAAGCCTGTTAGCAGTAACAGGCTTTTTTATTTGTGAAATCAAAAATTACACATGAATGATGCATTGGCTTTAAATTGATAGCGCTGTCAATTTCTATGTCCTGCGGTTAGTAAGTGATCAACAATGGCTTATAGT
>JAGKXA010000466.1 GCA_021151615.1 Cellvibrionaceae bacterium
ATTCAGACGATCGACATTTTTATTATAAGCCTTTGGATAAAAATGAAAGCCACTGTAAATTGCCAACCAGGAATCCGGGTGAAAAATCTCCCGGGGTAGATGTAGCAAATCACCGCGTTCGGCATAGGCGGTGATTTTGTGCTGCAGGGAATCAGGTAGCGCCATGTTTCTGCAATGGTGCCAGAACTCAGAATCGTCGCGCTGATTGAGTTTGTAATGCAAGATGATGAAATCGCGAATACGTTCCCATTCAGTTGCCGTTACCTGGTTGAAATGATCGATTTTTTCCTGATCATAAAACGGATGGGGAAATGAACTACAAATTTTTTCAATGCCAGTTTCAATCAAGGCAATGCTGGTACTTTCCAAGGGTTCCAGAAAACCCGCTGCCAAACCTATAGCAATACAATTTTTATTCCAGGCTTGTGCGCGACGCCCGGCGGTAAATTGGAATTTGCGTGGGCTATGCAACACCTTCCCGTCAACATGCTTAAGCAGTGTCGCTTCAGCCTGTTCATCGCGAACAAAACTACTGGCGTACACATGGCCGTTGCCCTGGCGATGCTGCAAGGGAATTTTCCACTGCCAACCGGCCGTGTGCGCTTTGGATAGCGTGCGTGCCATAGGCTCGCCAACCAACTCCGATTGCACGGCCATAGCGCGATCGCACAACAACCACTGACTCCAGTCGATATAATCTGTGTTCAGCGCTTTGCTAATTAATAGCCCGTGAAAGCCACTGCAATCAATAAACAAATCCGCAGCAATAGTGCGCCCATCATTTAACTGCAAATGTTGAATAAAACCTGAGTCGGGGTGCAATTGCACTGCATTAATTTTTGCATCTATATGGGCTACACCCTGAGACAGCGCGTAATCGCGCATCAAACCGGCAAATTGGCTTGCATCAAAATGTAACGCCCAATCAAAAATTGATAAAGCGGAACTGGGATTTTCCGCGGGAAAGGTAAATTTATTAGCTCGCGCCAAGGCAATACCCAGCGAATACTTTTCCAGTGCAGCTGTGTCACCCAGCGCACGCAATTTCATCCAGTAATGATGAAAGCGAATGCCATTGGCTTCTTGCCCGAACAGCCCAAATGGATGAATAAACGAAGAGCCCTGTTTAAACCAATCCTGAAATTCAATGCCCAGTTTTACTGTCGCACGAGTTTTGCGCATAACGTCCATATCACTCATGCCCAATGACTGATAAAAGCGGCGCAGGGTTGGAATGGTTGCCTCACCAACACCGACTGTGCCCAACTCACTGGATTCTACTACCGTAAGACGCACATTCGTATTAGAAAAATGTTGGCTCAGTTTTGCGGCTGTCATCCAACCAGCGGTGCCACCACCCACAATAATCAGATGATTGATGCGAAAATTTTCCATAGTTAATTTTTTATGCGTGTGAATATAAAAAC
>JAGKXA010000188.1 GCA_021151615.1 Cellvibrionaceae bacterium
GATTTATTGCGCTTGTCGGAAAAAGAAATGCGTCATATCCGGGCCAATAAAATCGCGATGATTTTCCAAGATCCGATGACGTGTTTGAATCCTTATTTACGCATTGTTGATCAACTCACCGAAGTATTGTTGGTACACAAAGGGATGAATAAAAAAGCGGCGCGCGTAAAAGTAATTGAAGCCTTGGAAGAAGTTGGAATTCATAACGCCGCCGAGCGTATTGATCAATATCCACACCAGTTTTCTGGTGGTATGCGCCAGCGGGTGATGATTGCGATGGCGCTGCTTGCCGAACCGGAACTGCTGATTGCGGATGAGCCCACCACAGCGCTGGATGTTACCGTTCAGGCGCAAATATTAAGCCTTATCAAAGATCTGCAAAAAAATCGCCAACTGACTGTTATTTTTATTACCCATGATTTGGGCGTTGCGGCGCAAATGGCAAATCATGTTCTGGTAATGGAAAAAGGTCGTTTAGTTGAGCAGGGTGAAACACAAGGCATTTTCAAAAATCCTGTGCAGCCCTACACCCAAAAACTGTTGAGTGCAGTCCTAACCACTGCAAAACCTGCGACCAATCACACTGTCAATTATTCCCAGCCCCCGCTGCTGGAAGTTAAAAAGTTGGAGGTTGGATTTAAACAATACTCCGGAGCATGGTTTCAAAAAGTTAAAAGCATCGTCAAAGGTGTGGATGAGGTTTCTATCAACCTTTACAGAGGCGAAATTCTGGGTTTGGTAGGTGAATCAGGCTCGGGAAAATCAACCCTGGGGCGAAGTATTATTCGACTTATTGATGCTCAAGCGGGTGAAGTCCTGTTTAATGGAAAAGATTTGATAAAACTCGCGGATGATGATTTGAAAATTGCACGCCGTGATTTTCAGATGATCTTCCAGGATCCCTATGCATCGCTTAATCCGCGGATGACTGTGTTTGATACGCTTGCCGAACCCTTGCTTGTGCATGGATTGGCAAACAAAGACACAGTATTGGAACAAGTAAACCAATTGATGGATGACGTTGGTTTGGATAGGCGCTTTTTGCGCAAGTACCCCCATGAGTTTTCCGGTGGACAACGCCAACGTATTGCCATCGCTCGCGCCATTGCGCTGAAACCAAAATTAATTATTGCTGATGAACCGGTTTCCGCACTGGACGTAACGATACGCGCGCAAATTTTGGCGTTATTGCTGCAACTAACTCAAAAGCATCAATTAACCATGCTATTTATTTCACACGATATGTCGGTGGTTCGCTACTTATGTGATCGTGTTGTCGTAATGCAAAAAGGTAGATTGGTTGAGGAGGGGGCGACAGAAGAATTGTTTGCCGCGCCTAAACAAGCTTACACACAGCAGCTGCTAGCGGCTATCCCCAAATTGTAAGCGGGTGACTGTTTACGTAATGAAAGCTAGCATTCTCAAATGTAAACATAGCAGTCGAAAGAGAGGAGAGTAACTGTGCACCAGGGCAGACATCCGTGTCTGCGTTTTCAAATCAGCTTATTTGTAGTTGCGCGTATATGTCGCGATAGGATTTGGCGCTGGTTTCCCACGAAAAATCCCGTCCCATCGCATTGAGCTGCAATTTCTTCCATGTATCCGGTTGCTGATAAGCGAGTGTTGCTCGCTCTATTGCTGCGAATAACTCTCCGCCGTCAGGCTGGTAAAAGACAAAGCCATTCGCACCCTCAGCGGTATCCTCAAGCGGTTGTTCAAATACGGTATCGCGCAATCCGCCAACTGCATGTGCAACCGGAATTGTTCCATAGCGCAGGCTGTACATTTGATTCAAACCGCAAGGTTCAAAAATAGAAGGCATCAGGAAAATATCACATCCTGCTTCGATTTTATGGGCCAAGGCTTCATCGTATCCCAAATGGATTGCCACTTTATGGGGATTCTGTTCAGCGATATTGCGTAACGTCTGTTCATAGTGTGGAAATCCGCTGCCCAGAATCACCAATTGGTAATTTGAGGTCAACAGGCGGTTCATTTGGGAGAGAATTAAATCAACGCCTTTTTGATCTACCAGGCGACCAATAAAACCTAACAATGGAATTTCGCTGTCAACAGCTAACCCCATGTGCTCTTGTAGCGCTTGTTTGTTTTTGCGTTTGTTGCCAAGTGTACGACGATTATAAGTGGCAACAAGGTGAGCATCCGTCCCCGGATTCCATTCATCGCTATCTATTCCGTTTAATATTCCTGCGAGTGAATCACTGCGATAACGCAGTAATCCATCAAGGCCATAGCCAAACTCCGGCTTTTGAATTTCCCGCGCATAACTGGGGCTGACAGTGGTTACATAATCCGCGAATGCAATACCACCTTTGATAAAAGACATTTGCCCATAGAACTCCAGGCGTTCGTGATGCCAAAAAGCCTGGGGTAGATTTAATTCAGCGAATGCCTGGTGGGAAAACAACCCGCGATAGGCGAGGTTATGGATAGTAAACACAGTGGCCGGATGATTGGGATGCAACGAGAGCAGGGCAGGGATCAACCCCGTTTGCCAATCGTTACAGTGCACAATATCCGGTTGCCAATCCATGTTAGCTTGATTGAGTGCAATCAGTTCTGCCGCTTTGGAAAAAATATAAAAGCGTTTGTGATTATCGTACCAATCGTTTCCGTCAGGACCGCAGTAAGGGTTGCCGACGCGCTCGGAAAATTCAGGGATATCAACCAACAACACAGTGACTTTGGTACCGGGTAAACGGGTTTGCTTGATACTCACCGCGTTACCATCAATATCCAGTTGTGCGATTTGTTTCAATCCAACGCCAGTGGCTTTTTCCAATACACTCGGGTAAGCAGGCAACAGGACTTTTATGTCGCAGCCCAACTTTAACAGCGCGCGCGGCAAACTGCCGCTAACATCGGCGAGCCCGCCAGTTTTTATCAACGGATAAACTTCACTGGTTGCAAATAAAATCTTCTGCATAAGTGATCCTTCTTGAGCTAATTAATCAGGATAATTTCAAAATCAATGCACCGAGTGGTGGCAAATTTATTTCCAGTGATTGCTGATGGTTCATCCAGGGCACTGGTTGGGTGTAGAGTGGGTTGTCATTACCCATGTTGCTGCCGCCATAGAAGGATGAATCCGAATTGAGCAATTCACGATATGCACCTGCTACCGGAACACCAATGCGATAACCCGTGCGCGTTACCGGCGTAAAATTCAAGATGACGATAGAGAAATCCTGATCGCTTTTACGGATGTAACTCACAATGGATTGAGTGCTGTCGTGACAGTCGATCCACTCAAATCCATCGCTGCGGAAACTGCGCTGATAAAGCGACGGCATGCTGGTGTAGCAATGGTTTAAATCTTTGATCAGGGTGTGTATGCCCTGATGGCGATCATAATCCAGCAGATGCCAATCCAGTGTGCGGCCATGCGCCCATTCACTCCACTGTGCGAATTCACTACCCATAAATAATAATTTGCTGCCCGGGTAGGTATAAAGATAGGTATAAAGCAACCGCAAGTTAGCAAATTTTTGCCAGTCATCACCGGGCATTTTGTTAATCATGCTGCCTTTGCCGTGCACCACTTCATCGTGTGAGAATGGTAGTTGGAAGTTTTCGCTAAAGGCGTACATCATGCCAAAGGTCAGTTGGTTATGATGGTATTGGCGATGCACAGGGTCTTTGCTGATGTAATCCAGGGTATCGTGCATCCATCCCATATTCCACTTCATGGAGAAACCCAAACCACCCACCCAGGTAGGGCGGGTCACTTGCGGCCAGGCTGTTGATTCTTCAGCAATTACCAATGTGCCGGGATGTTGTCCGTGACAGACTTCGTTGAGTTTTTGCAAGAAGGACATTGCCTCCAGATTTTCATTACCGCCGTAGATATTGGGAATCCATTCACCCTGTTCACGTGAGTAATCCAGGTGCAGCATGGAAGCTACGGCATCTACGCGCAAACCGTCAATGTGATATTCCTTTAACCAAAAGAGCGCATTGGCCAATAAGAAGTTGCGCACTTCATTGCGGCCATAGTTGTAAATCAAGGTGCCCCAATCGCGATGCTCACCCAAACGGGGGTCTTCATGCTCATAGAGTGCAGAGCCATCAAAACGGGCGAGGGCATGGGCATCCTTGGGGAAATGCGCGGGCACCCAATCGAGAATGATGCCAATGCCATGTTGATGCAGGTAATCCACGAAATAGCGGAAGTCATCCGGAGTACCGAACCGGCTGGTTGGTGCGTAATAGCCGGTGGTTTGATAGCCCCAGGAGTCGTCCAACGGGTGTTCGCTGACAGGCAGGACTTCGATATGAGTAAAGCCAAGCGGCTTTACATAATCGACTAGTTGATGAGCCAGTTCCCGGTAATTCATGAATTCGCCAGCCCATCCGCGGCGCCAGGAACCCAGGTGAACCTCATAGACAGACATGGGGGAATGCTGCCAATCCCAATGCGCGCGGCGGTTAATCCAATCCCCATCCTGCCATGCATATTCAGATGGCGCTTTGATAATGGAGCTGGTTTGTGGACGCAATTCAAATGCTTGTCCATAGGGATCTGATTTCAGGAACACGGCGCCAGTCGCGCGATTGCGGACTTCAAATTTGTATAAAGCACCGGGCTTGATTCCGGGAATGAAGACCTCCCACAAGCCGCTACCGCCTCTCACTCGCATAGGGTGGTGACGGCCATCCCAATCATTAAAGTCACCTACGACACTGATTCGTTCGGCATTGGGGGCCCAGGTTGCGAACAGCACACCCTCAACACCCTCTACTGTACGTAAATGCGCCCCCAGGTGCTGGTAAATATTCCAGTGCTGCCCTTCAGCAAACAGGTGCATATCAATGTCGCCCAATAATGGTGCAAAACAGTAGGGGTCGTATTCAGTATGCATCAGGTTGTGACGATCAAACCATTGCACCTGATAATGCGTTGGCAACTTTTCAGCCAGTCCATACCACTCAAAAAAATCCGTGCCTTCAAGGCGTTTCAGTACATGTACTTGCTCTTTAATTAGCAGAGAGGCGCTACGGGCACCGGGTAAATAAACTCTAACCAGCGTGTCAGCTGCGGCAGTTGCGGCGCTTAAAAGCGGGTGGCGTCCAAGCACTTCAAAGGGGTCATGATGGGTAGCGGTAACTATGCTTAACATCTCGTGAGATAAAGGTTTGTCCTGCTTTTGATTCAACATGCACTTGATTCCTAAAGTAAAAAAGATGGCGCGTTATATTGCATTAATCACAATTTGCACAGTTTTGGACTACATAAAAACGTCACATGCTTGGGATCTACTAGCTTAGCTATTATTGACAAGTTTTGTTGCACCAATTTTTTGCAAAAATTTGATTCCAGTTAAAGACATTTGCAGGTTCGGTGCCAAACTTGTGGCTACACTTAGCTTTGCATTTAAAGCGGGCACCAAAACCGTAAAAAAATGCACCAACAATTTTTGGGTCTGGATAGAGTTTGCAAAAAATCAATTTATTGGCACTGATATTGCTCCTACTCTCGTCAACGAAGTCACAAAAATTTCATCGTAGTTACACACAATAGCCATAAGGAATAAGTTGTAATGAGTACACCTACATCAGGTCGTTTTGTTAGTCGTCTTACACGAGAAACCCTGGCGGTAATTTTGGCGGGTGGTCGTGGTTCCCGGTTACATCAACTCACCGATTGGCGTGCAAAACCTGCGGTACATTTTGGCGGTAAATTTCGCATTATTGACTTTCCGCTTTCAAATTGCGTTAACTCTGGAATTCGTCGCATTAGCGTACTTACCCAATATAAATCTCATTCACTCGATCGCCATGTGCAACGTGGCTGGGGCTTTTTAGGTGGAGAGCTGGGTGAATTTGTTGAGCTCCTGCCTGCACAGCAGCGGCTGAGTGAATCCTGGTATGCAGGCACTGCAGATGCAGTGTTACAAAATATCGACATTATTCGTCGTCACAATCCTGAATATGTATTAATTCTCGCTGGCGACCATGTTTACAAAATGGATTACGGCACCATGATCGCTGCACACGTTGAGCGAGGAGCTGATATCACAGTAGGTTGTATTGAAGTCCCTCTGGAAATCGCCCATGCCTTTGGCGTAATGGATATGGACAAGGACTATCGCATAGTTAAATTTACCGAGAAACCAGCAAAGCCTGAAGCTATGCCCGGCAAACCGGATAAAGCACTCGCGTCCATGGGCATTTATGTTTTCAGTACAAAAGTACTGTTTCGCGAATTATTAAAAGACCGCGACAATCCAAATTCTTCTCACGATTTCGGTAAAGACATCATCCCATCCATGATCAAAACCCATCGCGTAAGTGCGTTCCCGTTCCGCGATCCTGTATCCGGTGGCGATGCTTATTGGCGCGATGTAGGAACCGTAGATTCGTTGTGGGAAGCTAACCTCGAATTAACCGGCATTACACCGGAATTGGATTTGTACGATGCTGCTTGGCCTATCTGGACATATCAGGAACAAGTTGCTCCGGCAAAGTTTGTATTTAACGACGATGGGCGTCGCGGTTACGCGGTGGACTCATTGATTGCGGGGGGATGTATTATCTCCGGCTCTGCGGTAAAACATTCGTTATTGTTCCCACGTGTTCGTGTTCACTCTTATTGTGAAATTGAAGATTCCGTTTTATTTCCCAGTGTCGAAGTAGGGCGTCGCTGCAAAATTCGCAAGGCGCTCATTGATCGCCGCTGTAAAATTCCCGAAGGCACCGTCATTGGCTATGACCTGGAAGCAGATAAAAAGCGTTTCCATGTATCACCTAAAGGCGTTGTGCTGGTGACTCCCGACATGTTAGGACAGGATGAGATCAATGGCTAATAATGGCAAAACGAAGGTCGTATTTCTTTGGCATATGCATCAGCCAGATTATCGCGACATTATGACGGGTGAATACTACTTTCCCTGGACTTATCTTCACGCCATTAAAGACTATGTCGATATGGCTGCGCACATAGAAGCGCAGCCGGCGGCAAAGGCAGTCGTTAATTTTGCTCCGATTCTATTGGAGCAACTTGATGATTATGCGCAGCAAATTGCTGCGCATCTCGCCCATGGCGAAAAAATTAAAGATGCAGTCCTGGCATCATTGGTTGAGCCGAACCTACCATTGCCAGGAACCATGGCATTTGTTGACTTGGCGCAAAAATATTTGCGCGCTAACCGTGAGCGCATGATTGATCGCTTCCCGGCGTATCGGGAATTGGCATCGCTAGTGCAAAATTTTAAAGAGCAGCCTTTCTTGAGTCGCTATCTTAATGAACAATTCCTGATTGACCTTGGTGTGTGGTATCACCTGAGTTGGCTCGCAGAAATTCCACGTCGCAGTGACGTACGCATTCAACGTTTGCAAGACAAAGAGCGCGATTTTAGTGTCGCAGACAGGCGCGAGCTACTTACTATCATTGGTGAGTTGGTGGCATCAATCGGGCCGCGCTATAAAGCATTGGCGGACAAAGGACAAATAGAATTGTGTATGAGTCCGTATGCGCATCCAATCATTCCGCTGTTAATTGATTTGAATTCTGCAAAAGAAGCCATGCCAGGGGTATCCTTACCCAATGCAAGCTGTTATCCCGATGGACGCAATCGCGCCAAGTGGCATTTAAATGAAGGGATAAAAACCTTTGAAAATTATTTTGGTAAGCGCCCCCGTGGATGCTGGGCTTCAGAGGGTTCGTTAAGTGATGACACCTTGAAGTTGTTGCATGAGTCCAAGTTTGATTGGGCAGCTACTGGCGATTCAGTGCTGCATAATAGTTTGCGCGCACAAGAAAATCAGGTAGTTGCTGCCGACCTGCGTGAAACCCAGCAATCGCTGCATCGTGCTTATGAATTTGCCAATGTAAAAATCAATACATTTTTTCGCGATGACGGCTTATCGGATTTGATTGGATTCAAATATGCAACCTGGCATTCCGATGATGCAGTAGGCGACTTGATCAATCACATGGTAAATATTGCCAATGCTGCCAATGACACCAAAAACACCGTGATATCAGTAATCATGGATGGCGAAAATGCATGGGAATATTTTCCGGAAAATGCCTTTCACTTTTTGCACAATCTTTATGAGCGCTTGATCGAGCATCCACAGTTGGAACTTTCAACCTACAGCGAAATTTTAGATCAACAAAACCCTGAACCTTTGCGCATGCCTCATCTGGTTGCGGGTAGCTGGGTCTATGGTACCTTTTCAACCTGGATTGGCGACAAGGATAAAAATCGTGGTTGGGATATGTTGTGCGACGCCAAACAACAAGTTGATCAGGTCTTGCGTAAGCGTAGTTTTTCTGCAGAGCAGCTCGCACAAATTGAAAAACAATTGGCCTTGTGTGAAGGGTCTGATTGGTTTTGGTGGTTTGGCGACTACAATCCGGCACAAAGTGTTAGTGACTTTGAATATTTGTACCGTCGCCACTTGATGAATCTCTATTCATTAATTGAAACGCCAGCTCCCAGTTATCTGAATCAGGTAATCAGTGTCGGTGGTGGTGATCCGGCAACGGGCGGTGTTATGCGTCAAGGGCATGCCAATTAATAAAACCAACTATCCAGTAGATAGGGTTTAAACTTTTT
>JAGKXA010000467.1 GCA_021151615.1 Cellvibrionaceae bacterium
GGCTGGGGCAATTTTTGGTAGATACAGTAGTCAATGGTGATCTGGCACCTGCACGCCCAAATTTTGATAGTGTGTTCTTGCAAGATTGGCGGCAGCGCAGTGCGGGTTCCGGTGTTACATTAAATCCAGCGATTGCTCCCTTCCGTTTATTAGCTATCGTCTATCGCCCGGATTTGCATAAGCGTGATACTAGTGGTGCTGTCCTGAATGCGGGTGAAGTGCGCTTTGTCTATGGTTTTAGTGATACGCTGAGGTTCCCTGCAACTGTTATTTTCGAATACGGTCTGGAGGCAAATTCAGATGCACAACTCAATGCCTGGGTAGATGAATTTCATGCATTGAGTAAATTACCCTTTGGTGAGGGTTACAACACGGCATTGTTAACCTTGCTCAATAAGGTTACGAGCAAAGGTGCAGTGGCGGGCAAGCCTAATGGTAGTGCGATCAACCAGGTGCGTACGAATGAAATTCGCTTTGGGCAGGAATGGGAATTGCGCGAATTTAAATTGAATGCAGCAACGGGGCAATTGCGTCAATTTACTGTGGCGCAAACACCGGCGAATCGCCATAACGGTACTGCTTTGTTAGCGAATTATATTAATGCGAACGAGGCAGATATTTTGTTTGGAGATCATCAAATTCCTAACACTTTTTCTGGTCAGGCATTTGCAGGTGCGGCATCCTTGGAAGCCCAAAGCTTGCAGACCTTCTGGAATGCACCCGGAATTAATAATGCTGAGGCGCGCCATGTATTTTCATTGAATACCTGTTCGGGATGCCATGCCCGTGAAACCCGAACTATATTCCAACACATTGGTAGTCGCTCGGAAGGTGAAGTTTCAGTACTTTCCGGCTTTTTAGAAGGAGCCCAGGTTGCTGACCCGGTTACTAATGTATTGCGTCAATTCAATGATCTTGAAAAACGTAAAATCGTTTTAACCTGTTTGGTGCAACGTTGTGCTTCATCACCGCAAGTGTTGTCCAGAGCCGCAGGTATTTCGACTAATAGCTCTAGTGATACATCAGATTTAGCGGCGCAGTTCCATGAAATTATGGCTGAGCGTCGCAACTGGGTTCACTAGTGCGATTGATAATGGGTTAATGTATTTGGATTAGCCTTATTTCGTAAAAACCCTGATCTTTGTGGTCAGGGTTTTTTATTGAGGATGAGTTTAACCAATTGTTGGTAGTTGCCATCAAAATGGTGATCACCGGGTAGATAAATTAACTCTTGGTTGTCTGGTTTTTCTGTGCTGTGTTCCTGAATCTCTTCGCACAGGCTCTCGTTTTTTTCACTGTAAAAACAGCGTGTGGACCATTGGTTCCAGGCTTTCATTTCCGGATAGAGTAAGTGAGTGGCTTGGTCAGCATTACCCAGCCAGCCACTAAGATGAAATACAAAATCCACGCTGGTAGAGG
>JAGKXA010000468.1 GCA_021151615.1 Cellvibrionaceae bacterium
GGCGTATCGCATGGCGGCGCTCGAAACGCAGATGGGCCAAACCCTACGCACGCCCGGCCGCGACTCGTGGCCTTCCGCGCTGGTCGATCTCTTCGCAGAGTTTGCCGCCGGCCGCGTGCCGACGCGAAGCCTTGACCGTATGCAGCGCGAGCGTATGGCGGCGGGAAGTTGCCGCGTGTGTTCCCTATGACAAGCGAAGCATACGCACAGTTTCAAGTGAGACTAGAAGCGCCGACTAAAGGCGTGACCCTCTGGCGGAATAATGTCGGCGTATTGACCGACATTAACGGACGGCCCGTGCGCTTTGGTCTCGCCAATGACTCAAAGCAACTTAACGAAGCGCTCAAGTCGTCGGATCTCATAGGCTGGCGGCCCGTGCTGATCACGCCGGGGCACGTCGGCCGGACCCTTGCGCAATTTGTATCGCGGGAATGCAAGGCCCCGGGCTGGACCTATACGGGGACGGACCGCGAGCGAGCTCAAAAAGCTTGGCTGGATCTGGTCGCGGCGGCGGGGGGCGATTCTGCATTTGCCACCGGCCCCGGGACACTGTAGCTATGACCGCTACGTCATAAGTCGGGAGACATGAGAGCATGACGGGCAACCCCCGTACGCCCCGTTGGCAGGCGATGAATGCGGCGCGTGACGCCAAGGTGCTTGCGGCGGCGTGCGCCGTGGCGAGCGAGAGCGGCTTGACGGGGCTTACCCGGCGGGCCGTGGCGGAGCGGGCCGGCGTGGCGCTCGGAAGCGTGAACCTGTCCTATGGCGACCTTGCGGGCTTGCATCGCGCCGTCGTGCAGGAGGCGATCGCACGCCCGCTGCTAGGGGTGCTTGCGCAAGCCCTCGCAATGGGTGATCCTCTCGCCCGCGATGCGCCCGACGCCCTAAAAGCCGCCGCCCTCGCCACCGTACAATAAGAGGCTTCCGCCTATGGACTCCCTTCCGGGAGCGCTCGCGGCCTTGGCGGCGAGTGCACAATTCGTCACGTGGTACGCTTACCCGTCCGCCACGCGACCGGGCAAGATGGAGAAGGTTCCGTGCCTCTGGCATAGCGGCGCGCCTTGTGGCGCACACGATCCGGCCAATTGGACCGACGCGGCGACAGCCCTCGCGACGCAGCACCTAGCCGATCGCGGCTATGGGTCCGGCATTGGCTTTGTCTTCACGGAATCCGACCCGTTTTTCTGCTGCGACGTGGACGGCGCGCACGACGGTAACGACTGGTCGCCCCTCTCGCGGGAGCTCATCGCCCGCTTTTCGGGCGCGGCCGTGGAAGTCTCGCAGTCGGGCCGGGGCCTGCACATCATTGGTCGACTCACCGGGCCCCCGCCGCCGCACAGTACGAAGAACGTCGGGCTCAACATGGAGCTCTATACGGCGCGCCGCTTTATCGCGCTCACCGGGACGCACGCATATGG
>JAGKXA010000469.1 GCA_021151615.1 Cellvibrionaceae bacterium
GCGGGTATCTGTGCGGGTATCGCCATCAATCGCGCAACACGATACCCGCAATATGGCCTCCAACAAGCTGTTACTTCATGATTTTTGGTTTGACACTGACGGCGTCAATAAGGCTCCAACCCCGCCTAATTCGCGCATGAGCGGTGACGCTTTTGGTGCCAAAGTGCTTGCAGGCGTCTGGAATGGTCATCTTCATTCCATTAATTTGTATCAATACAACATTGGATCGATTGGCGCCTTGCTGCTTGTAGGTTGCCCAATAGCAATTGCCAGGCTCGTAGTTTCCATTGCTGTCTCGCCTCTCGATTGTGTGATTCTTTGGCCTGCTGCCCATGTCTTCAAGAAAGCTCGCAAACGATGCGCGCCACTTTTCGCAAATGGTTACGCCCTTTGCTCCGTACCACTTGTAACTTGTGTGCGATTTTTCATCGCAGCGACGAATAATCCCTCTCCATATTTCAAAGGTGGGATCGAGCTTTTCAGGTTTGGCCCCAGATTTGTTTCTTTCGATCAGCTTCTCTTTTTTCAAGCATCCGCAGCTCAAGCTACCACCTTTGCGCAAGGTAGCCCCGCGCCGAATCACGGAAGTGCCGCAGTCACACAAACAGCACCAAACAGGAGAGGTATCGCCAACTGGACTAGGCGCCCTTGAAACAACAAGCAGGCGACCAAAACGCTTATTCAAGATATCAATAAGAGGCATAGCCATGGCAATCTCCAACAAACTTACCGACGCAAAAGTTAAGGCTGCAAAGCCGAAAGAAAAGCCATTCAAAGTGAGTGATGGTAATTCACTATATCTGTATGTATCAACAACAGGAGCAAAGATTTGGCGTATTGGCTATCGCCTCAAAGGGAAAGAGCAAACCAAGGTTCTAGGTCCGTACCCGCTTTTGTCGCTGGCCGATGCCCGCAATAAGCGCGACGAGTTCCGGCGCCGGCTGCTAGACGGCCTCGATGTCAAGGCCAAACCCCGCCAGGCAATTACGTTCAGCGAAGCCGCAGCCGCCTATTGGGCCGGCCGCAAGGATGTGTCGGAGGGCTACAAGGCAAACGCCACACGCGGGCTTGCGATGCACTTGGAGTATTCGCTTGGATCCGTGTCGATAGACGCCATTACACGCGAGCGGGTTCTCGAGCTGCTTCTGAAACTGGACAGCGCCGGCAAGCATGTGTACGCCAAGCGGTTACGGGTATGGGCGGGCCAAGTGTTCGATTGGGCGGTAGAGAATGGGCATTGCTCGAGCAACCCCGCCGCGCAGATCCGGCCGGACAAGGCTTTCGGCAAGGCGCCGGTGAAGCACCACCCGGCACTCAAGCTATCCGAGGTGCCCGCGTTCATGCAGGCACTGGCCTTGGAGAGTGAGCTGCAATCGGTACTGGCCTGCAAATTCCTTGCGTACACATGGGTGCGCAC
>JAGKXA010000022.1 GCA_021151615.1 Cellvibrionaceae bacterium
CTACTCAGTGGTAGAAAAAATCGCGCAGAAAAATGCGCGCGAAATTAAAGGCCTGATTGGCGATTCCTCGTTCTTGCGCGGATTAAAAGCCGCTGATTACACGGATGAAAAATTTGGTGTCCCCACAGTAACTGACATCATCAAAGAATTGGACAAACCCGGCCGCGACCCACGCCCGGAGTTTAAAACGGCGCAATTCCAGGACGGCGTGGAAGAAATTACCGACCTGGTCCCCGGTATGATTTTGGAAGGTACAGTTACCAATGTGACCAACTTCGGCGCCTTTGTGGATATCGGCGTGCACCAGGATGGCTTGGTGCATATTTCAGCGCTTTCGCATAACTTTATTAAAGATCCACGCGAAGCTGTTAAGGCCGGTGATATTGTAAAAGCCAAAGTGATGGAAGTGGATGTACCGCGCAAGCGTATCGCGCTCTCTCTGCGACTGGACGATACTCCTGGCGAGAAAGTCGAAGGCAATAAAACGGGTGGAGGCAACCGTCCTTCACAGAACCAACAGCGCGCTGCACAGAAGAACAATCCCGCGCCCGCCAGTACTGGCAGCTTGGGTGCATTGCTTCAACAGGCGATGAAAAAGAAATAGTTGTAACAACGTCCATCGCCACGGCGATGGGCAATTTATCTTCTCAAATCTATAGTAGCTATCTCATGAGCAATTTACCCCAGTGTCCCAAGTGCAATTCTGAATACACCTATGAAGACGGCGACAATTTTGTGTGTCCCGAATGCGCTCATGAGTGGCCGAAAACAGCCAGTGCATCCGATGATGATGCGATTATCGTGCGCGATGCCAATGGCAATTTGCTCGCTGATGGCGACAACGCTACCGTAATTAAAGATTTGAAAATTAAAGGTACTTCATCGGTAATCAAAGTAGGCACTAAAGTAAAAATTGTTCGCCTGGTTGAGGGTGATCACGACCTGGATTGTAAAGTGGATGGTCACGGGGCAATGATGTTGAAATCAGAATTTGTTAAAAAAGCCTAAGCGGTAAAAATTAGATCACCAATTGCAATCAGGAGCAAGCAATGGAACTTGGTAAAAGGGCAATCATAGTCGGCGCAAGCTTATTTATTTTGGGTGGGCTAAGCACCTACCTGCTAACACCTAAAGGCCAGGTTGTACATGCGACCACTACACATCAACAACACAGCGATACGACGCAGGCTGCAATCCCCCAAATTAAACAGAATGAAGCATCCCTCACGATTACTACATCCAACACGCCTCAAAATTCCTCTATAGACGCCAAACCAGAAATGACACACGCCGCGTTTCTTGCTGAGGCTGAGGCTCGGAGAGAAGAAAAACTGGAAAATAAAGCAGAGACAGAGCGACTGGCAAAACTATTGAAGGCAAAACAGAACAGCGTGGAATGCAAATTCTGGAAGCAGCAACAAAAAACAACCAGTGCAGCAGCAAAAATAGAAGAAAAGATTAATTCTCACTGCACACTGACGGGAAGCACTAGCAGCAGCGCACAACCAGCGCCTGAGCCAAACCAATCAACCGCCAGAATTAACTAAAAAAAACGGGCACATCAGGTGCCCGTTTTTTTAGCGTACTGTAATTGACAGTACAATTAGAAGCGGTAATCCACATTCACGGAGACACCGCTCAATTCAATACGCTCGCTGTCGCCATCATACTTGGCGTCACCATCCAGAACCATACGGTATTCCAGGTTAAAATTTAATGAAGGCGTTACCGGGAAACCAACACCTGCACCGTAGGAAAACCCATTCAAGCCAACAGAGTCATCTTCTCCAGACTCGGTATCATCGAGCAGAATCTGTCCAAATGTGTAACCAAATAGAAGATAGGTTTTGGCAGTATCGTTTGAGCTTTCTGTGCGATAGTAGATCGACGAGTAAACCATATCCATTCCATCTTCAGACCCGTATCCGAGTCGCGCTTCACCCCCCACAAAAGCATTGTGCTTATAACCGCCATAGATTTCACCAGTCGTCCAATCCAGTGAGCCGCCTTCATCAAAGCGCATTTTTAGATCTGCTGCACCGCCACCCAAATAAAATCCACCTGTTGTGTTATCGCCAGCAACCGCAACCGCAGGTACCCCTATGAGCAACGCAAATAACCAATTTTTCATCGTTTGATTCCTTTAGCTTTAATAATAAGGCCCAATCTGGCTGGCGCCCCAATACTGATGGCAGTTAGCCTCGCGTTGGCATAATACCTAATTCAAGCACAATTTCCAGCGGCACCATCGACATCTGCTAACTCAGCAACCCCAATGCCCCTTCGAAACTTAGCTTAACTCCCGCCAAAAGCAAAAAGCCGTAACTAACCCAGTAAAACACCCGGTCGGAAACGCGGTGATGCAAATAAACCCCCAGCTTTACGCCTAGCGGAGCCAGGGGCAACAACACCAAAGAGGTATAAAAAGATTCGCTGTTGATTTGCCCCAGCCACACATAGGGGATTAATTTAATAAAATTGATAATGGCGAAAAACAGGATTGTTGTACCTGCCAGAGCGGACTTGGACAAATGTTGCGGCAACAAATAAATTGCTACAGGAGGGCCTCCAGCGTGAGCAATGTAACTGACATAACCCGCAATTGCCCCCCAAAAACTACCCGTTACTTTATTTGGCTTGCGCGCTTGCAACTGCTCCAGAAAACGTTTTCCCCACAAATAGTGCGCCACAAAATAAATGGCCAATAGGCCAATAATGAGCCGAATCCAATCGGCATTAGTCATTTCAAAGGTAAGCGCGCCAGCGACCGTGCCCAACACAGCACCGGGCAATAATATTTTTAGGTTGAGTTTGTCCCAGGTGCCGCGAAAGCTCCACAAGCTGACTGCATCCATACTGCATAAAATGGGCAGCAAAATGGCAGCAGCCAAACGCGGATCAATCATCAGGGCTAACACAGGAACAGCAAGCGTGCCAAAGCCACCACCAAAACCGCCTTTGGACATACCAACCAAAATTACAACAGGAACAGCAAGAGAGTAAAAATGAGGATCAGAAATCATGAGCTAGATCATTTGCTGACGGAAATGTCTAGCATGACGAGACGGGAGGAAATTATCCAGCACTATCCCTGTGCCCAAATAATTAATGCCTGAAATTATTCCAGAGTCACTGGATAATAATCGTATTCACAATAACCGGAATTGGAATCACACACTTCTAATAACAAATAAACCAGCTGCGGTACCTTGCTCACTAGCGGATAAATGTCCCGCTCGAAATTGGAGCCGTCACAAGACATATAAAAATCATTGGTATATTCGCAAATCCAATTGCCACCCTGATCACAGCGACGGCCTGCGCCACAGACCTGTGAATGAACAACCAGACTATTGGTAAGCGTCGGACGATTATTAATACGCAGGGTAACCGTGTAATCCTCGAGGCTATTTACCTGCCAGAAAACATCAAATAAACCATCGTATAAATAAGGGCTCAATACTAAAGATGGATGATTGGGTTTAGCGGTGTCCGTATCGTAACTATCGATCAAATCGAACACACGCAGCTCAGGTACATAGTCTTCATGGTGCGGATCATCGACCGCCCGCGACTCGCCCCCACATCCGGAAATGACAAGGGAACAGAGCGCAATCATTGCAGTCGACAGAATTTTTTTCATGGCATCAACTCCGTGTTGGGTATAGTGTTGATGCTAGGATTTTGCGACTGAATCCATCCTGAATAATTCTGCCGACACACACCTAATGACGAATATGTAATTGCGGCTTCAGGTTGACTGAACCATCTTCCTCCAACACGGCATGCTGGGTAGATTCCGGATTACTTACAACCACAATTGGTTGCATAAATAATGGCCGCCGTACAAACCATAAGCGCCAACCAAAACTTTCCAGGCTGTGCAACGCCAGCAATTGCAATTCGTTCAGGTAACGCCCCAGATCTATGGGCACGGCTTTATGAATACCGCGACGGTCATCGACTACATGCTGCAACCGCTCGGCCAAAGAGGATTTACCGGCAGGCTTGGAAGCACCCGCTACTGAATGATGTAGTTCCCGCATACCAAAACTCCCTTAGTTGATTAAGACAGCCTGTATCTACGGAAAAACTAACCAGCACAAACCGTGACAGACCTCACATCAGTGTCGTTAGAATATGCATTTTTGTCAAAAACCGTCTTGGAATATCCAGTTTGCCACTCAGCATGGTTTTACATAATTGTTCTGTCCCACCCCAGGTTTAGCCGCTAGAATTTGGCCCAAATCAATAGATGATTATTCGGTCGCGCACTCACCCATCCACCTGTGGAGCCCCAAACCAATGAACCTAAGCCCTCCCCTAAAACATCTGCTAGCCTTGGCGAGCCTGTCGGTAAGCCTGATTAGCCCGCAACTGCTAGCCACAGACAGCGAGGTTGATGCTGTTGATAAAAAGGTCGCGGCGCTGCGCCTTGCCATGATTGACGCCGATGCCAAAACCTTGAAAGCACTCTCATCGCCATTGCTGAGCTATGGACACTCCGGCGGCCACGTCGAAAATCAGGCAGAATTTATTGAGAAAATCGTTAGCGGCAAATCCGACTTTGTCACTATGGACTTGAGCGAGCAAACCATCAGTATTTCCGGAGATACCGCTCTGGTGCGCCACATTCTTAATGCTGATATTAAAGATGGTGGCGTAGCTAACACCATTAAACTGGGCGTGTTGTTGGTATGGCAAAAACAACAAGGCGAGTGGAAATTGTTAGCGCGACAAGCGTTTAAATTTCCACCACCAGTTACACAATAAACGCGAGGTAAATATGAAACTCTATGGCAGTTTTACATCGCCGTTCGTAAGGCATGTGCGCATAGTATTACTGGAGACCGGTTTAGCTTGTGAATTTATTGAAACCGATCAAGCCGGAAGCGCCGCTAAATCGCCCACTAAACGGGTACCCTTTCTGGAAGATGGCGAAACCTTTTTAACCGATTCAAGTTCAATTATTAAATACCTGCGCGAGAAATCCGGGCAGGTATTTTGTAATACAGCCCTTGAGTTAGATGAGTTTTGTTTGGTAAATACGGCGCTGGACACTACGGTGAATTTATTTTTTATCAAGCGCGACGGAGTGGATATTCAAACTATTCCCTACTTGCAACGCCAGGCGGCGCGAATTGAATCCACCCTTGCAGAACTCAACCAGCTACAATTGCCAGTAGCACCTCCTTATACTGACGCACAGTTACGACTAGCGTGTTATATCGGCTGGTGCAAATTACGCAAGCAGGTAGATTTTTCTCAACATACCACTCTGGAAAGCTTTTATTCAGGTATTCAAGCTTATCCCGCATTTCAATCCACCCAACCACCGCAAAGTTAAAAAAATGCCGAGCAATAACTGTGCTCGGCATCTCTTGTAACCACTTAAAGCAATAAATAAAACGTTTACTCCTGAATTTTCACGCTCGCATCGCGCGCCACATACAGACTCACCACTCCCTCACTCATATCTGGTGCAGAAACCACCATGCTTTTATCAATTGACAATTGATTACTATTTACCGCTTGAGAAAAGGATTCCATAATCTTATTGGCCTGCTCAATATCGCTTATGGCCACCTTTATTTGACAACGCCGCGATTTACAGACAATCGATTGTGCTGTCACGCTGCCTGCCAAAGCATCTGACTCAAGCAATCTGTAAAGCCTTGACTCATAATCTGCTGCCCACTGGCTGTCCACTGCCTCAGTTTCAAATTTTGCAGCCAAATCCTTTACATAACCCGCGCCATTGATTGCACCCACAGTTTGCAAATATTGACTAAAATCATCCGAGTTTTTGCGCGCTTTGTAGTACTCCTCCAATCTGGCACCATCTTGCTCAAGCCTGGGTTGATCGCTTACATCTTTGTCACTCAAAACAGGTTGTGCACCCAGCGCGACCTGAAGTTCTTTGGTTAGCTGGCGATTCAGCTCCTCCAATTGATGAATATAATCCGTGTAAACAGTCGTCGATTGCTGACTACTATGTTGAATTTTTTCGATTGGCGCAAAAACGCTTTTCTCATTCACATGCTGATTAACATCAACCACAAAAAAATAAGTAAGCGCAGCGCCCAGACCAAAAGAAATAGCCGATGCCGTAAATATCTTTATCAATTCCTATTGCCTCTCAATGAACAATTAGCCTGTTCACTGGACGGACAATATTAACCGTCGCAGTGTATACGCTAAGAAATAGCACACGACCAACCAGTGAGGAATGTCACGCTGCTATTGAAAAACACGACCAATGAACAACAAATGTCTTACTAGGTCGCACCGTAAACTATGCCAGGCTTGCGCAACTGTCGTACCGTAAACCACAACAGAGCCCCTCCCAGCACTAACGCAACCAGCCACACCTGGGAGAATTGCCATACACTCACCTGACCACCCAGCAATAAATCTTTAATTAATACCTGCTGCCCCAGAATCGGTACCCAGCGAAACCAATCGGCATAGGCGCTCGGGTTAAATATGCTGTAAAACAAAGGCACCATAGGAATAAAAACCATCAAACCCATATAAGTTTGGGCGTCTTTAAAACTGCGCGCAAAAATGGAAACCAAAAATTGTAGCCCTGTGGCAATAAATGCAACTGACACCAGCGCCAGCAACACTGCTACTAAATCCAACGGCGTAACGTTCACACGCAACCCCAATTCATTAAAGGGTAAAAAATGAAATGCCAAGGCGAACAAAAAGATTTCGACTAGCAGAACTAACAACGTAAGTGAAAATGCGTTCAACCACTTCCCCATCACCAACATGCCCGAGGTTACCGGCGTGATCAGCAAAGACTCCAATGAGCGACGCTCACGCTCGCCAGCAACCATATCGGCGGTAAAACCAACACTACTCATAAAAGCAGTCAGGATTAACAATGTAGGCAAACTCAACATCACAAAGAAGCCCATCTTTTCATCGCTAGCGATATTCAAGTCACGCACGCTAACCGGGTTCACAATCGCCGGAGAAATTCCGCGCGCGAGTAAACGCAAGCTGCCCATGCGACCATTCCAACTCCAGATCTGCTGCCGTATAAAGCCCAAACTGCCATGAACTTTGTTATTGGTCATATCAAATACCAATGCCAACTCTATGCTTTCACCAGTAGCAAATTTTTCTGCCGCGTCTTTGGGAATAATTAATGCATAATCCAGCTTTGCCTGTTCAACCTGTTGATAGGCATCTTGCCCGACCGGCTGCACATCCACACCGCGCTCACGCAACCAATCTACCAGCGCCGGCAATTGCTCTGCACCAACTACTGACAGTTTGATCGGTTCGGTAGTGGTCGCGCGCGACTGGCTGCCCATATGTATCGCAAACAACGTTGAGGCAACAAACACCCCAACAAAATACACCGGCATCAACAGTGTCATACGTAAACTTTTTTTATCGCGCAACGCATCGCGCCATTCTTTAGTAAAAACCACCCAGATTTTACGCATAGTTTTGCTCCTTGTCCGCCCTAGCAGTTACCAAATTAACAAAGGCGTCTTCCAGATTACTGGCTTCGCCAATCTCTTTAATTGCATCAAGATTGCCGTCCGCCAAAATATCCCCCTTGTGAATAACAATAATGCGATCGCACAAGCCACTCACTTCGTGCATTAAATGACTGGAAAAAATTACGCAACGTCCATCCGCTTTTAATTCATGCAATAAGTGACGCACAGCACGCGTAGTAATTACGTCCAGTCCGTTGGTAGGCTCATCCAATAAGATGCGCTGCGGCTGATGCACTATGGCGCGCGCCAATGCCGTTTTCATTCGCTCTCCCAATGAGAAGCCTTCCGCACGACGGTCTGCAATAGACTCCATTCCCAACCAGCGAATCAATTTATCAATGCTCTGCTCCAACTCAGCACTGTTAATTCCCTGCAGTTCACCAAAATAGCGAATATTTTCACGCGCCGTTAAGCGCTTGTACAACCCCGTATCATCCGGCAGCACACCCAACTGCTGGCGCGCGCGATTAGGTTCCTGACTCACACAAAAATTATCGACCCAAACCTCACCTGAGCTTGGCGGCAGAAGACCATAGATCAAGCGCATTAATGTTGATTTTCCTGCACCGTTTAATCCTAACAAACCAGTAATTTCACCATCATTTAAGGTAAAACTTACATTGTGTAGCGCGACAATACCCTGCGCAGCCGGCGCATGTTTTCCAAAGGGCAAGGCGATTCTCTTTACCTGTTTTACCGGAAAAGTTTTGCCAAGTTGCTCTACCCGAATCATGGTGCAACTCCTTCCGCCGCCACACTACTCACGGAGGACGATGTGCTTTTTTTCTGATTAGCTCCGAGCATTAGCGGCAATGGTTTTATATTGGCAACACATTCTGTTTTTATATCTTGCATAGATGCTCGCTCTATAAACTGCGCGATAATTTGCGGCAGACAACCTTCATAGGAAACACCGTGATTACCGCCAGCAGCTTGTAATCGCGCCGCATTTGATAGATTTTTAGCAGCCAGTTCTGCCCATACTTCAGGTGTAACCGGGTCATGCTTGCCCGAGAGCAGCAACGTGGGCACATCACTTTTTAAGGGTGTAAAATAATCATCCGGTAAACTTGCTTTAGGCCAAAAGGCACAGACTGTGGCTTTATCTTTTATCGGGTTCATGCCAAAAAAGGGCGCAGTTGTTTCAACATCGGTTGCTGACACAAAATGCCAATCTTCATTGCAGAGCACACTGAAGTGCATAGCATCGGCAATATTCATTTTCTGAGACTGATCCATCGCCATGGAAAACAAGGTTGCCAGCAAGCGATAATTTTCATGTTCCGCCTCGCTGATTGCCTGAGGTAAAAGCACAGTGAGGTCGCGCGAGTAAAGCGCGTTAAAAATCAGCATGGAAAAGTTTTTGGCGGTAAGTGTTAACTGCTCGATTTGTTGATTAACCGGGTGTGAAAAACTTACCTGAACCGGTGCACCGCTTTGTTCTGCTAACTGCAAACGCGCATAAACAGTTTCAGTTTTTTTTAGTATATCGCCAAAGGTTTTTGCGCACTCCACTTGCGCGAGGCACTCAGCATTGACCGCATTTAACGCTTTGAGCGCATCACGTCCAGAAAATTTTGACAACGCAATTTCTTTTGGCGCAACACCATCGAGAATAATGGTGCGCGTTGATTGCGGATAATATTTGGCGTATTCGAGCGCAACCCGGGTACCGTAGGAAACACCCCAGAGATTTATCTTGTTATAGCCCAGCGCCTGCCGCACAGCATCCAGATCCTGCACGCCATGCATAGTAGTATAGAAAGGTAACGAGTCTTTATAGTTAGATGCACACTGTTGCATACGTTGAAAATAAATGTCCATTTGCTCAGCATCAGGCAAACGCATTTCAGCGGACGATAATTGCTCACAGCGCAAGGGGTTGGATTTACCAGTACCACGCTGATCAACAAATACCAAATCACGGTTCTTGCGCACATCTGCAAATACCGTATGAATAAAATTCGCCATGTCAATGGAGGAACCACCCGGCCCACCTTGAATTAAAAATAGTGGATCTTGCTGCGGCGCAGGTGTTATGGCCGGTAGTCGTAAAATTTCTACCGCTATTTCCTTGCTTGCCGAATCAGCCGGATTTTCTTTCACCAACAAGCTACCACACTCTGCACCATACACCAGTGGCGGCTTGCCGGTTTCCACAAAACCAGGACAAGGTTTTAGCAAGGCCGGCACTGTGGTTGTCGCGACCTGCTGCTCACCACAGCCTCCCAGCCATGTTGCTGCAGCGAATAATAAAAGTAATTTTTTTCTCATTAACCAGTTCCTTAACTATTTTCCTAATTACCTGCTGAGTGTTTAACGAATCGCCTATTGAGGTTTCGACAACTACTCAGCAGGGCTTTCCAATAATTTTTGTAAGCTGGAAATTAATTGCGCATCGGTAATTTCCAGCTGCCGCGCCGCCATCACCAATTGTTCTAACTGCGGCTGCAAATGTTGCAAGCGCGCCTGCTGTGTTAATTGCGATTTTTTTTGTGGCGCAACTTGCATGGGTTTGCCGCGTTGGCGAACAAGTAATCCTTCCACTTCCAGCAAGCTATAAGCTTTGGAAATTGTCATAGGATTGACCGCATGCTCCACCGCGAGTTCACGCACTGACGGCAGCTCATCCCCCGCTTGCAACTGCCCTCCAGCGATCATCCGCCGCACCTGTTCGACTAATTGGCGATAGATTGGAATTCCGGAATTGGGGTTAAGGGTAAACACAAACAATCCCCCAATAAATTAGCCAACAAAATTTACTCATATTACACAACCCTCAACAAATCCATGTTGAAAAACCCTGCACGAACTTTTTTGTGCAAAGCAACTACGGCCAATAGTTCTGGTAACCAAATCCACAAAGAGGAAATACCCTGCCATTCGAATGGCAAAGGAAACAATAGCCCCGCCGCACACACCGAAAAAAACCAACTCAAAATAACACCGCTGCAGATCCAATTACACCAGACAAAACTGGCTTCACTCTTTTGATAGATCAGCCAGACCAGATAAAAAATTAGCATTTGAATCATAGCGACTGACAACGCCATCAGCAGCCAGGCTTCCAGCCCACGCCAAGTACCAAAGAATAGCTCTAACAGCATTGCAAGTACGACTAACAGTATCGCCAGAGGGCCAGACTCGCGTAAGTAACAGCGCCAGACAAGAGTGAATAAATTCACTCTATCTCCAAAAGAGTACAGCCATATGCTACGCAAATTGCGAAAGAAACTGGATGTAATACTTTGGGATATTCCCCCTGCCATAACCAACAGGAAAACCATTGCACTGAATTGCATAAGCACTAAGATTTTTTCTCGCTCCATCATCACCAAAAAGGGAAGAGCAAAAAGCGCAACAATAGCAAGACCACCGAATGTGCGCTTGCTACGCGCACGCCAACTATCGGGAGCGCCGAGCAAACGCGAACCAAGCCAGGAGTGCGCCCGCCCGGACATCATGCGCTCAGTAATAACACCTTCCGCTTGTTGCTTCCGGAGTTCCGCACCAACTAACAAATAGCTATTGGATTGATACTTAACTGGCAGCCAACGCACCCACCAATAAGCAAATAGCGTCCAGCTGGCAACCAATGCAATTACCAATTCAGCAGGATGTTGGTCGCTCAGCCATAAAGCGATATACCCAAAAACCAGATTCAAGATATAAATTAAACTCTGCGAACCAGGTTTACGACTACACATCCAGATACCCAACTGCACAAGTACAGATACCATAAGCCACACCACCAACAGTGGAGGTAAAAATGCTGTGCGCGCAATAACACTGATTGACCAATAGGCACCCAGGCTGACCATGAAGGCAAATACCATAAATACAATCAGCAAGGCCCGGCGACTGTCACCCAGCAGGCTTATCGGACGACTGCTCGCCAACGCAATTGCCTGACCAGGTAACGTCATTAAACTGACAAACACCGTTAACATTATTGCAACCGTAGTTACGGCGTTTATCCAGTCCCAACCAAAAAGCGGCACAAATAGCTGCGCCGAAATAAAACTGATTAAACTGAACCACACAATCCAGCGTATTAAGCGCAGGGGAAATAGCAATTTAAAGATCACCGCCGCGTAGCGATTAGGGTTAAGACTATTCATTGCATCGCCCCGAAATAAAATTCAGCAAGAAGATAAATTTCCATCATGCCAGGCGCACGAGATTAATTTTTTTAAACTTATTACGCACAGGCAAGCACAGTAAAGCTAACAACAACAGTTGCGGCGCCCATAACCAGTAGATGGAAATACCTCGCCAAGCAAAGGGCAGCTGAAAAAACAGACCACTAGCGCACAATAAAAACGACCATACAATCAACAGAATGCTACCGCCCACAAAAATCCAGGTGAAGTCGCCATGCTTCAAAAAATAAATAAACGCAGTCCCAAAGAACACCAGCATTTGATATAGAAGTGAAGAAGCAACAAGAACTAACCATACACTCGCATCATCGAAACTTCCCATAAGCACATCAAACAGCACTCCCAAGCTTAAAAAAAACAATGTAACCGGTATGGTTTCATGCAAATACCTGCGCCAGATCCAGGAATAGAGTTGCGCACGAGCACCGGAAAAAACCAACCACACAGCGCCAAGGTTACGAAAAATGGCGCAGGAAAAACCAAAGGCACAAATAGATAAAACAAATAAAGCACTGAGCGAACCCAGAGCAACTTGTTCTTCATTCAATTTTATAGTTGTCACATACAACGGCACCAGCAATACACCAAAACCAATCAACCAGGACATTTGCTTAATTTTAACCGGCCAACTATCTGGTATACCGAGTAAACGCGAACCAACCCACGTGTTTGCTCGCCCCGACACAAATGTGGTGCTTACTGGTCGCTGTGCATTAACCTTCATAGACGCACTGATCGGCATAAAAAAATTATTGGGAACAAACTTTTTGGGCTGCCAGCGAAACCACCAAAACGAAAAAGCACCCCACGACACTATGAGCAAACCGATTAACGGCAGAGAGCCCAACTCACCTAACCATGCCGCCACCCCCCAAAACATCCAATTGAATGCGAATAACAGCCCATGGAGTCCCATGACATAGCTAGAGATAAAAACACTCAGGAGGAACAACCAGGACACCATTATCGAGACCACCAAAAACAGGACTTTTGCTGGAATGGAAACTTCAAGCGCAGCCAGCACCCAATAAAAGTCTACTGCGATCAGGATATTTACGCCGAGTAAACAACCAAACAACCAGCGCCGGCTCATGCCCGCAAAATTTAGCGGACGATAAGTTGCCAAACTGACAAACTGTACAGGTAATAAAAAAATGGAAACAATTCCAAATGACATAACGCCCAAGCCAAGGATGAGCTTTGCCCACTCAATCCCAAGGAGATCGTTAGCCACGCCGCCCACCAACATCAAGACTGCACTAGTGACTATCAACCAACGCAGCAGATGCGAAGGAAACAACAACGTCAGTAAAACTGCAAACGATTTTCGACCGGGAGTTCCACTAGCAAACAGGCGCCCACTCATTGATTCAACTCCAGGAAAATATCTTCCAGCCCCAGATATTCCACCTGTACTTGCGCAGAAAATTCTTGTGCAAGTTGTTGTTCCATTTCCGGTTGCCAATGGCTGAATGTAAGCAGGGTTTGGTTGCCGCTATTTTTTTGTTTAACTAAATTAGCCCAGTTAATTTTTTGATTAAAAGGTTGACTGAAACTGAGCGTGACGCGCACAAAGGACTCTTTGAGTTCATCCAAGCCACCTTGATAAGCCAGTTCGCCATCGCGCAGCATCCACACCTCATTGGCGACGCGCTCCACATCGCTCACGATATGGGTGGAGAAAATTACTGCGCGATTTTCATCGGCCGCAATTTCTACCAGTTGCTGCAAGAATTGGCGGCGCGCGATTGGGTCGAGGCTTGCGACCGGCTCATCCAGAATTAATAATTCCGGTTCATGGGCCATGGCTAGCAGGATGGATAATTTTTGACGTTGACCGACAGACATTTTTCCTACCGCGATATCCATAGGAATAAGCCATTCGGCCACCAGACGGTCTACCAATTGCTGGTTCCAGGTTTTACGAAAGGCTTTGAATAGCTCCAGATGATCCTTGCCATTCAAGCCTGCAAGTAATTCGTCTTGTTGCGGCACAAAGCCCAAACGCTGCTTGATTTCACCGTCGATCGAGGTAGCTTTGGTATCCCACAATTTTGCTTCGCCCGCCGAGGGAAAACCAAACCCTAAAATAGTTTCAAGCAAGGTAGTTTTGCCCGCGCCGTTTTTTCCAAGCAAGGCAATAACCTGCCCCGGTAATACGTCTGCGGTAATTCCTTTTAAAATAGTTACGCCGCCAAGCGTACGCTGCAAGACCTGTAACGAAACCGGTTGCGAAGTATTCGGGGTGAGCATAAAGACTCCTTGTAGCTTTGTGGTGCAATCAATTGTTATGGTGATGGAACGCGCGCTCGCGTTGCGCTGATTTTTTTCAGCACAATCACATAAGCGCTTTAGCAATACTATTTTTTTAATGCGAAGGGTTTTATTTGATATCCGCGTGCTTTTAAGGCGTTCAGCAAACCGTCTTTACCGCCCAAATGCAATGCCCCCACTAACACCAATTCGGTTTCCGGCGTTGCAAACATCGCCTCCAATTTTGGCAGCCAGGCTTGGTTGCGATTCACGAGCAGGTGTTGATAAATTTCCGGTGTTTGCTCGCGCATATCGCTCGCCATTTCTTTGTCGAGCTTTTCCAAATCACCCTTGCGCCAAAACACCAGTGACTGACTCATTACCTTGTCGATTTTGCTTAAATCGCGCAATGTGGATTTGATTACCTGATTTGCATCCAGATCCACCAGTTCATTCAAGTGTGACAACACGTCATCTGCCGACTCAAGCTCATGAATTGGTTTTTGCGCAAGCTTTGCCTTTTGGTAGAAATACATATCCACTCCTTGCCCCAGGCCATATCCGCGCTTTTGCATTTCCATAATCGATAGCGACAGGCTGACAAATACCGCCTTGAACATACTCATTTGTCCAAGCGGAAACTGGTTTTTATCGGCATAGTCTTGCAGTTGTTGCCAGAGTTTTGGTTGCAGGTCTTGAGCGAGATTTTTGCCACTCGTGTACATAAACACCTGCGCAAACTGCTGACCAAACTCCGGTGAATTGGATTTTTTCAAATCGGTCTCCAAAACCAGGATTTGCGTTTGCTCATACGCCTGTTCGTATTCAGCGGGCAGGGGATAATCGCTATTGCGCAACACATGGATAGTGCCGCCGAGGTAGATTTTTTGTTCGCCCTTGCTGATTTCGTAAAGACTGGTACTAGCGGACGCGCTTACACCCCAACCAACAAGACTTAACCCCAATACCATCATCAGTTTTTTCATTGGTCTCTCCTTGCGTTAGGAAGTTATTAAATAAGCGGCTTGTTTAATTTAGGAATTAACAGTCTGATAAACGGCTCAAAGTGTATTATTACACCAATACACAATTCTGTCGAGTGGATTGAATCCGTACTCGAGTTAACCCAACAGGCCGGTATTCGGCGGCGGCGTTTGCCTGCCGACATGGTGCTGTGGCTGGTGATCGGCATGGCCTGCAAGTTTACCTCGTTACCCATTACCCAATTCAGCGCACAATAGATTGCCGGGTTGTATCACGAGCGCTGGGAGCGAGCCTGGCGGTTGTTGCGCGGGAATATTGCGGCGTTATTTATACAAAAACGCCCGAGGCCATCACGACCTCGGGCGTTAAAGATTTCTAAAACCCGTTACCCGGTCAATTACGAGGAAACTCCGTTTAAGTGAACAGCATTGCGGACCAGACCGGGCTCTTCGATGGATCTATAGTTTGGGTCAGGGGGCGAGACCATCCAACCCAATCACTCCCAGAGGAGAGGCTAAGCCTGCGCCATCGCGCGCTACTGCAGTGTAGATTTTTCCGGCTTCCAACATCAGCGTTGCCTTGATGGCTTCCACCCCCGGCATTCCGGCAGGAGTGATAATTACGTCATAACTCCCCGGTTTCAAACTGACGTACCCGGTATTCGCTTTGAAAGCAACATTGGCAAAGGCTGGTGTGGCTGACCCCATACCCGATCCGGCAGCGAGGACATAGATATCCACATTGGCAGCAAGAGATGACGCGTGTACCAAACGCACTCTGGCCTCAGTCGCCACCTTGCGGTTGTTATCTTCCAGCAGTAACGGTTCAATACTGGCCAGACCGCCTACCGCTAACAGCGTATAGGCTTTGCCGTTTGCGAGGGGAACATCCGCATTAATCACCACCGGTGTTTTTGCGCCTGCAGGTGACACTTTGAAATTGTAGGTTGCCGCGGGCAAGTTCAGATAGTTGGTCGCTGTCGGGAAGGCCAAATTGGCGATTGTTGGAGTTGCTCCATCATTCGCCGCTATATCAACCGCCGGTGCATCGGCAGAGGCATGCACCACGCGCAGACTAGCACCTGCACTTTTATCGACAACAACCGCAACCTGATTTCCATCCAGCACCGCCAAACTCACCGGCGAACTTCCGGTACCCACGTTGGGCACTGCACCCACCAAAAGATCTTTGCCCGCGGCCAAATTAACCGTGCCTGAGTCAAACACAACTGTGTTGTCCAACAGGGTCACGCGTACTTGATAGTCACCCGCCGCCACTTCAACCGGGCCCAGGGTACCTTTGAATGCAACGCTACCCAAGGCTTGTGAAGCCGCCAAATCTGCACCCGGTGCGGTGACATATACTTTTACTTCAGGTGCCGCTGCGGTGAGATGGGCAACGCGCACACGCACCTTGGTGTTGTCGCTCAGGCTGCCGGTATCGGAAATAATCAAGGGCTCTATGCTACTGACGTTATTAACCGCAACCACGTCATAGTCAGTCTTGCCTGCCAGAGGAAGATTCACTGGACCTATCACGACCATATTACCGCCGGGGATTACCCCTTCAACTGCCACCTTGTAGCTGCCTTCATCCAGCGTCAGCACACCGGTGGATTGCTGGTAATCCAAGCCACTGGCCACCACTGTGTCGTTGACCCATAGATTTACCTTGGGTGCGTCGGGTGATGCATGGAAAACCCGTACTGTTGCCTTGTCCAACGGCATTACAGTAACGGTCGCCGTGGCACTTTTCCGGGTGTCCGCAACGCTGGTCGCGGTAACCCTGTAGGTTCCTACCATAGCAGGCGCAGTATAAACCCCGCTGGTACTCACACTGCCGCCGCCAGCCTCTTCTACCCGCCAGGTGACTGCCGTGTTTTTGTCGCCAACAACGGTGGCGGAGAAGGCTTGGGTAGCGCCCACTTTTAAGTTCACAGTGGCGGGACTAATCGAAACAGTTACCTTGCTTTTATCGTCGTCGCCACCGCAGGCTACCAGCACAACGCTGGCAATTGCGAGCAACACTATTCGAAACATTTTCATAATCCTTACCTCTCAATAAACGTTCATTTAATCAATACAGACGGCGCAGCCCCACCCAGAGCTGCGAGTAAATCAAGCCAGAAGGCTTACGCGAGAGATATTTATGAGGATCAATGTTGTCAATAGAAAAACCGCACGGCGCGAAACCTATCGCAAAAATACACAATTCCTGCCGAGGCTGTGATCCACGCATCTGAGGTTTGCGTAAACCACTGGAGGAAAATTTGACTGGCGCTCGGCCATCAAGCAGCGATAATGAGGTTTCTATTGATGATTGAAACAAAGGTCAGATCGATGAATGATTCGACAACAGCTAGCGATGGCCTGCCTGACGCCGAGCGATGGGCTGAGCTGCTGCAGCGGGTGGCTGATTACGATGATCGCGTAGCGTTTAAAGAACTCTACGGCCACTTTGCCCCGCGCATCAAAGCCTACGCCATCAATCAGGGCTTTAGCCAGCATGCCGAAGCGTTGGTACAGGAAGTAATGGTTAATGTTTGGCGCAATGCCGGCAAGTACTCCGCATCACTTGCATCGGTTGCCACTTGGATTTTTACTATCACACGCAACCAACGCATCGATATGCTACGTAAATTAAACCGCACTCGCGCGGAAGTAGTGATTGAGACAGAGGATCTTTGGCAAATCCCCACGGAGGAAGACACTACTGTTTGTTCAATTCAGAATTTATCCACTGAAAAATTTGTTAATCACTCCATAAACAAATTACCCGAAGAACAAATGATTGCCCTGCGCAAAGTCTACTACGAGGGCAAGACTCACGAAGAAGTGGCAGAGGAACTGAATATTCCCTTAGGTACCGTGAAGGGTCGCTTACGTCTTTCACTGCAAAAGTTAAGAGTTATGTTTGAGGCTAAAGAAATATGAACGCCTGGCACCCGGATGATATGACCCTGATGAACTATGCTGCGGGTAGCCTAAGCGCACCCGAGGCATTGGCCATCGCAATGCATTTGTGTTTTTGTCATGAGTGCCGCACTCATGTGAAAAATTTCAACCATTTAGGCGGCGCATTACTGGAAAACATTACGCCTGCAAGCGCGGAAAGCTCCAGCTTTGATGTGCTCATGGCAGAAATCGATAAAGGCGCCCCCGCAATCAGATACTCACGTCATGCAGCATCTGCTACACAAACAGCTCCAGCTGTGCAAAATCCACTACAAAAATACCTACCTGAACCCTTGGAGAAATTGTACTGGCACCGACAAACCAAAGAGGTAAGCAAATACGATTTGACCAAATTGCTCGGAACCAACGGATTCCAGGTTGCGTTGCAGAAAATTAAAGCTGGCGCAAAAATTCCCACCCACACCCACAAAGGAGTTGAGTATACGGTGATTTTAAACGGAGGCTTTTCCGATGAACTCGGCGTTTATCACACGGGGGATTTTATTGCGCGCGATGCAAGCCATAAGCACAGTCCCACGGCATTGCAAAATGAAGATTGTATTTGTTTAACCGTACTGAGTGCGCCGCTGAAATTTACGGGGTGGTATCGCATACTCAATCCCTTTATGACGTGGCGCTAGTGTAAACCCTGCGCTCCTCCTAATGCGTTGCTAATCACAGGCAAATACCGACACACACGTTCTCTTTTTTCTGCGATTGCATATAAATAGTCGCGCTGTTGGGCGAGGGCGGACATATCTTCCAGCTCAAGCAATACCAATGCATAGTCAACGCGCGCGTCTTGATCATCGGGTGTTAGCTCCAGTAACGCCTGAAAAAAATCCGCCGCGACACGTTTATTTCCCAGGGTTAATTCAACTAAACCACAATGCCTCAGCAGTGACGGGTCGCGCGGATTTAGTTGCAACGCGCGTTGGAAAATCTGCTGCGCATTGCCATAGTTTTTCATCAACAGCCAACAGATGCCCAATTGCAGGAGCGCATTAAAATGTTGTGGTTGCTGAGCAATAACGCCCTGATAAATTTTTTCTGCTTCCGCAAACCTGTGCTGGGCCGCTATGGCGATTGCCATATTGACTTGATAATCCAGAAAGTCCGCGCGCAAATTGCAGGCTCGCCACCAACCGTACTCGGCGCGTTGGAAATTGCCTCGAAGCAAATCGATACGCGCGAGGTTGTGCCAATGCTGGGGATCATTGCCGTCCAGTGCGATGGCTTTTTCCATGAGTGTTAATGCTGTCTCCTGCTCACCGGTGGAAAAATAAATTTGCCCGAGGTTGGACATGGCTGTTGCATACTCGGGGTTTATCTCAATGGCCTTGTGTAAATGCTCCAACGCCAGCGGCCAATTGGCTTGCTGCCCGTAAACGAAACCCAAATTGTTATGCGCGATTGCATTGACATCATCCAGGCTCAACACTGTTTTGTACGCATTCTCGGCGGCGAGTAAATTGCCGCGCACATGAGCCTCTACCCCTGCACGCAATTGTTGTTGAATTTGATTTTGTAACAGAGTGTCAGTATTCATCACGCAATCCTCGCTATCAGGCCACGCAGTAATTGATCCGTATCTATGTTGGGCACTTCAAATTGAACGTCATCGAGCGAAATATCAAAGGGTTCACCTTCGTGATAGTGAATCGGCAGACGAATGCCAAAACGATAATCCGAACCGAAGGTATAAGAGGCAAATTGCCAGCGATTATCATAAACTTCGAAACCCAATGCGCGTACGCTGACATAGCCACCAATATCGAAGGTAAAACTGGGCTGCGCGTGTATAGCCAATTCGGTTCGAATATCCAACCCGGTTGCCGGCGTCCACTCGACATGCACACCCGCTTCTGCTGCCCCTTCAATACCCAGAGTTCCGCCAATATCCAAACCGCCAGTCGCGCTGGCACCGGTAATGCCCAAACCAATCCCGGCACGTACCGACAAACGCAAACCGGCGTTGGCAGGAATATTTAAATGCGCATCACCGGTAATTCGGGTTTGGTCTTCGTGGGCGGGATTGTAGGTAATACCCAAGCGCAGTTGATCGATCACGCCGGGGCCAATTCCCGCCGTTGCGCTTAAACCGCCACCTACTTCAGCAACGATTCCAGGAAAAATCGGCGCTTGCACGGCAATATTAAAAATCGATTTATTAATTTCTTTGCGCGCAAATATTTCCAACTGGCTCGGCAAACCAATTTCGCCGGTAACGGTGACTTCACCATTGGGCGCGAAACGCACACCGGCGGTGCCTTGCAACCAGGGGGCAATTTGTAAAGTGAGTTGGCCGCCGCCGTAAACCACCAATGGATTGTTGGGCTCTGCGGTTGCGCTTAGTGTTCCGTCAGTTGGATTCACAGAACGATTGGTGACACCTGCATTCACTCGCCCGGACAACATACCGCGCGAATAATCGGCAGATACTTCTGCCGTAAATGCACCATCGTTGTAATCGACAATTAGATTGGAATTAATTCCGGGGATATCCGGTTGCGCTTCGCCGTGTGCTGTCACCGCATAACCTGTACCGTCAGGTTTTTCACGTACACGCGCATTAACTGAACCACTGCGGATACCATTGCCCTGACGCAGATTAAAGGCTCCGCCAATCACAAAACCTTCAGCTTCATTTTGCGTTATTTCGATAGTGCCGCTTTCAACACCCGGAACATTCAGCGTCGCATTGCCGCGCGCAGAAAAACCTGTTGCCTGCGAATAATCAACCGTAATGGTGGCGGTTTCTACGCCCGGTACTTTTCCTCGAGGGATGGTGATGTCACCACCCATTGACCAAATTCCTTCGCTGTATCCCAATCGTAATTTGGCATTACTTCCCTGCCCAAAAATACGCTCATCAAATGCAAAATCCCCGGCGAGGGAGAATGACTCGCCAGTACCAACGCTAGCGGAAATGCTGCCTTGACCTACGCGGTCAATTTTAAAAAGCACATTGCCATCTGCCGCCAAACCACGCTGGGTGCTCAACGACACGGTTAAAGAAGATTGTTCGATCTTGAATGGTGCTGGGGTATTTAGCTCAGGCCCCAAAAATGTTTTTTCAATACCAAGGTTATTGCCGCGGATAAAGAAATCGATGCTCGCACCACGCAAGAAGCTCACGTCGGTAATTACTTTTCCAGTGATATCAGGCTCGCCCTTATCATTGAAGCCGACATTGGTCAGCTGCAGTGGGCTCAATCCGGTAGCCTGAACGTCTTGTCCAAAAATTTCGCGAATCTGGCTCTCGGCTTGGGTTACATTCAAATAACCTGCCTGAGGTAAATTTTCCATTTTAGTTATGGAAAACTGAACCGGAATACCATGTCCATAAAGTGCACGGTTATTTGCCCAGAGAACGCCGGTGATGCGAATATAATTCTGATCCTCACTACCTATAGTGGCAGTAGTTGGGCGAAAGCCGGTGATAAACGTTTCATCGGTAAAGGGAAACGACTCACCGGGAGTGGCCGGAATATCAATGACACGTGCGCGCCCACCCGTTGAATTATTGAATACAACAAATCGCCCCGGCCCCGGATCCAAACCTGCGGCCTGCACCTGATTGCGAGTCATGGGCAATACCGGCCCCATCTGCAATGCTCGATTAGCAATATCATCGACCTGATAATTGTCTGTATCACCTACCGGTAAATCCCAAAGAATGCGTTTCAATACAACGGTATAGGTGTTACGTGCAACCTCTGCCGTAGGCTTTGTGCTGGAAGTCCACTTGTCTAATACTGTCTGAATACCCGTATTAATTCGCGAATTGATTACTGAACCACAGCTTCGATTTGTTCCACTCTCGAGCAGCCAGAGATTTCCTTCATCAGGATCTCTGTCGTGTCCCCCCAACTGAAATTCTTTCTTGTGATCAACATCATAGGTTTTAATTTCACCAGTGGGCGTCCAATAGGGGCGAATCACTCGATCCCGAATTTGGGTGCGAGTTCCTACAATATAGGTGGTACCACTCAACCCTAGTTTTAAAAAATAGACTGGATTGGATTCGGATCCAGAGCGCCATGCAGTAGAAATTTTCTGGTCTAGAGATGCTGTAATACCAGCGCCCTCTCGTGTTAATTGTGACCAAACTGTCAACTGGTTGGTATTGCGCGCGACATTACCTTTGCGAATAGTAATATCTGTACTGCCCGTTTTATTTGATTTTTCAGGGACATTGGGGAAATGTATTTCATTGACTTCAACTCTTCCGCTATCTGAAGTAGATGCCTTTCCTTCTGCGCCCTCATAATTGGTTTCAGTATTTACATCCCGCATTATCTTCCTTGTAACCCCACTGCCCTGCTGCACCACATGCGTCAACTCATGGGCAAGCAAACGTTTGCCTTCTTGCGAATCAGGCGCGTATTCGCCCGAGGCGAAAAATATATCGCTACCCACGGTAAAGGCGCGCGCACTTAATTGTTTACAAAGTGCATCGGCAGTACCGCCGGTGTGGATGGAAACGGATGAAAAATCGTGATTGAACTGGCTCTCCATTTCCGTGCGCACTTGCTCGGGCAATTGTGCACCCTGGCCGCGCAGACCTGCGATTTGCCGCTCCACTTCTGCACTCACGCCCTGTTCGGAATTTGTTGCTGTGTCAGTAGCTGCCTCCGCCTCTGTTGATGACGCTTCAGTTTCTACCGGTGCAGATTCAGCAGCAGGTTCTTCCATACGCGAAATTTTTGTCTGCAGCGATTGCGGGCTAGCGGCGTTATTTTCCGGTTTGGTATTGCCAGGGCTTAGTTTATTTTCCTCTGCTACAGGTGCTGCGCTGCGGCTGACCACTTCGTCGGCAACACGATCTGCCTCTTGTTCGTGGCTATCACCCGGTTCACTGACACTGAGTTTGGTTTGCAAACGGGGTTTGCGCTGCATTTTAGTTTCCGGCTGTTCAGGCTCTGCGGTACGGTAAATTTTTTTCTGTAACGCGGTAGTCTCTTCGGAGGTAGCACTTTCTTTTTTGTTTAGCACGTCATCGGAATTTTTATTGGCACTGCGCTGCAGCGATTGTTTTTCTCCGCTGTCTTGCGCGGATTTTTTCTTCAATGATTGGGTCTGGCTCATGCTTGTACTGCCTTATCAGGCTGAGCCAGATTTAATTGGTTGAGCAATTTAGGCGGTAGCGGCTTGCCGGATTTTCTGTATTCTCGCGCAACCGATTGCAGCAAACACGTAAAACTTAACTGCGACTGTTCGCTAACCGGTAACTCGGCCGCCGCCGCGAGCACCGCATTGCGAATAAAACCGCCACTTAAATCGCACAGGCTGGCGAGGTGCATACAGGCTTGTTCACCGGGGCTACGCCCACCCAAATGGTTTTGCCAAAGCCGCGCACGCTCATCCAACGTAGGTGATTGAAATTCAATTACGCGATCAAACCGCCGCATAAACGCACCATCTATACGGCCCAATCCATTAGTCGTCATGAACACAATGCCGGGGTGCTGCTCAATACGCGCCAGCAAATAATTGGTCAACATATTGGCAAAACGCTCGCCACCACTATCACCATCCCCACGTCTGGCAAAAAGTGCATCAGCTTCATCAATTAGCAAAATAAAATCACCCGCTGCTGCCTCCAACATTAGTTGATGAATATTTTTCTCTGTTTCACCAATATATTTATTGAGTACCGCACCCAGATCCAGACGATACACAGGGGCCGCCAGTCGTTGCGCCAGATAAAGCGCCGCCAGGGTTTTTCCAGTACCGCTCTCACCATACAATAGCGCCTTCACACCCCCGTGCCCACCGCCAGCCACAGCCACACCCAAATCGCTAAATACCTGCTCGCGCTGTTCACAGCGAATTTGCAACGCCTCAAGCTCTGCGCGAATTTTTGAATTGAGCACCAATGCATCGGCCGCAATTTGATTCGGTACCAGAAACGCCAGATTTTGCAAATGCCCCGGTGCCAACTGTTGGCGCGCCTGACCAATGGCAGCACGCAATTCCGCTACAGGCTTTTGCCACACCGATGACGGCAGACTTACCGCAAAAGCGGGAATTGTTTCCGGCCCAATTAACCAACGCCGTGCAAACTCCTCGGCCTGTGCCGGCGTTACCCAGCGCTGCCAGGCAGTACAGCGTTCATCGCGAAGACTACTGGGCAAATAGTGAATAGCCGCCGAATTTTGTTGTTGAAGCTCTGTCAACTCGGCAACGCTTAATGGTGCGGCATGCCAAACAACTATAGGTGCGTGTTTTACATCACCATTAAAAACGGCGTCGCCAAAAAAATCGTCCGACTTCTGTAAATCACCCGATGCTTCGATAACGGGCAATAGGTTATGTGCAACACACAACAAATGCAGCCAACGCGATGAACATCCTGCTGAAGATAAAACGGGCGTTTTATTTAAATATTCAGCCAGAATTTTCACCCAGCTCAACACGGCATTGCGACTGCCGCACAGATGCAACTGCTGCAATTGTTCCAAACGAATCGCAACCGCAAAATCAGAACATTCTTGCGCCGCACGCGTATTCACTAAATTATGTGGGATGGCGCTAGACACATCTCCGGAATATTGGATAACGCTAAAAAATTCATTGCGAACAATCGCCGCCGCTGGAGCGCCTTGCAGCCATTGCCAGTGGTGGATATTGAATTCCACCCAAGCTAACGCCAACGGCCCAGGCGAATGTATTTGCAAAACGCTGCTGTGCATCCATTGCCGCTGCGCCAATTCGGTGGGAGAAACGCTATAACCACAAATTGTCCGCACCAGGTCGCACAGCAAATACAACCTTGGCCAGGCATTTTGCTGTGTCCCTTGCAAAGTTTGCAGCGCGAGATTTAATTCATAGTAATCGTTCAGCGCCGCACAAAAGCCCACTACAAATAGCTGCGCTTTATCCAACGCACCTTGCTCCACCAAGCGTTGCACGCCAGGTGACAAATCCAGCTGCGTCAGCGTCAGCTGATGTAAGTGTGTGGCCATAGTCGCGCTGGTGCATTGCAAATGCGCGGCCAGTTGTTGCGACCAGGACGCTGGCAAATAATTGACTTCCATTACGTTATTCTCTACCGCATTAACTTGCGTTTGCATAAACCAACTGAGACTGCCGCGAATCCATAAATCCAGATTTAATTCCCGGTTCATTTTTGTTGGGGTCAGCACTGCTTGCGACCTAAGTGACGCAACGAGATCATTCATTATGCAAACCTCCCTCTGCGGGGTACAACTCAGGGTAATGGCCAAAGTGAAATTGAATAACCCGTCCCAGACTGGACACCCAACCGGGATTGATATCCAAACCCGCCAGGCGCAACGCCAAGCGCACACAGGATTCGTGAATATAAATTTGTATGTACCCCTGCTCTACCCATACCCGGGCCGGCACATTCACCCAGGTGTAATCGTCTATCTGGAATTTTTCCAATCGTGCTTGCAAGTACATGCGTGCTGCGCGCAACTCTGCAGCCGGAAATAAGTTACTCGTTTGATGAAGCTCGATTTCATCCAGACCGCTAATCTCTACCAGCAATTGCTGCAGCGATCTATCCGGTGGCAACTGCCAAGCAGCACAACAGTCAGCATAAACCTGTGCAAACCACAACCAGGGTGATAAGGGAATCGGTAAATTAACCAATGCGGGATAATCGCGCAGCCAGTTGAGCAGATACAAAAACCCTGCGTGCCGAATGTAGCGATAGGTTAATGGCGCATGGGATTCAGATTCCGGATGTTGGGTTGCTTCGGTTGTTGGAACTTGCGCTATCTGATGTTGCGATGCGCGAGCTTGTACACTGAATTCAGCAACCCGTTGCGCTTGCGGTAATTCATTTTTGTTTGCGTCATCCATACCCGCAGGTTCAGTATTCGCGGATTCAACAGCGATTGACTCCACAAGCTTGTTAGCAACATTTGCGGACTTGGCATCAGCATTCGGCTCACCGGTTTCGGTGGCAAAAGTCGCCGCCGCCAAACGTGCATGCAATAAACCCAGGGCGCGTGCGCTATCGCCTAACACCTGGAACCACAAAGCCAAGGCCGAAGGCTGATGCATTTGTTGCGGCGAAAATTTCCACAAACCCAAACAGACTAGTACTTGCAGCGCAAGTTGTTGTGCAGTGGCACTCGATATTTTCGCTACCGAAGGCAACAAGGCTTTTACCCAATTCATTTGCACTGCAGGCAGAATACTGGGCTCGCTGCCCACCCCAATATCTTCACGCCTTGAATCAAGTGATCGAGCAAAGAGAACCGGATTGATCGCTAAAAACACTTGTAAATGCTCAACCAACTGACGCAAATCCATTTCTGTACAATGAGCAAATAATGACGCTAGTTGATGCTGTTGATACAACTGCTGCAAAACATCGGGAATCAGAACTGGCCTGTGTAGCAAGAGCGCAATCGGCTTCGCGATCACCTGCGTTTGCGTCAACCAGGATTGCTGATACCAAGGCGATTGGTTCCGCTGCAGATTGATGATGACTTGTGCAATCAATTGTGCTTCGCACGCAAAAATAATCAGGTTACTGTCATCACTACCGGTGTTTGCCTGCGCCGCCGAACGATATTCAGCGTCGCATTCTTGAGCCAGCTTGCTAGCCATCGTCCACCAGGGTGATTTTACTTCCAGGCGCCTGATAAAAATAATGCGCTGGTCATTATCTCCTGGCCACCGCTGAGCATCCAGCGACGCCAGCAAACTCGCTTTCTCGCGTGTATCGCCACGCAAGACTAAACGATGAATTTGCACACCGGCCAGATTGCTCATTGCATGTTACCTGTAAATATTTTATTACATCAATTTTTTACAACAAACTGCGCACCGATGCTTTTACACCTACCAACGAAAATTGTGCATCCGGTTTTACCGCATTGGTGTTGTATACCTGCGCGATACGCAGAATTGCACCGCGCTCGTCGGCATCTTCCACGTGCAACTTACCAATTAGCTGATCCTGTTCATTAACCAATTGCAATTCGGTGCCTATAGTCGCGTGACGATTCAGGCTCGCGCGCAACAATTCGCCGGTGCGAAATTGTGCTGGCAGCGCTTGCAAATAGCCGTGCAGCATTTCCTTGGGATCATCCCCCACTGCCACCATGAGCGCCGCGCGTAATAAATTGCGCAGCGTGGCAACCGCTGCGCTGCTGGCACCGTCATTTAATTGCCGCCACCACCAGTTCACCAATTCCACCAAGGTACGCATTTCGCTCAAGTCAGCGAGCTTTGCCTGCTGCATGCCGGGCCAGGTGTTAGGCTGACGCAAATCCAGCTGATCCAATTCAGCCGCGTTGGCCCAGTCAAGGCGCAAACTGGGTGTTACCGATTGCAAACTGTTGAGTAGTAAATGCGTGGCTTGATCCAGTTGATTGCGGAAAAATTGTGCGCGCCCACGCAACTGGTGTGGAGCGCCGGTTAGCAAATCTTCCAGTGAAATAATTTGCACAGCCTCGCGATAAAACGCCTGCAGTGAATTTTCACCAAGAAAATGAAAGCGTGCGTAATCCTGCAGAATACTTTGGTGCGACTGCATGATATTGAAAAATTTGCTATTGACCTGACGCGATTGCCCGGCGAGGTAATTCAGGCGCAAGCGTCTGCTTTCCAGCCATTTCAGTACCGTCAGGCGCGCGGGCAATTGGCTCCAGTAGGAATTGAAAAACTTCCATTGGGCGATAGGCATATCGGCAATCGTTTCAATATAAGGCTCGATATCGTCGGGTAGTTCCAAGTGGCTAATTGCCGTGCCCGGCACCAAATCTTCCAAGGTGCCGTAGCGCAAATCAACATCCAGCAAGGTGGATTTTCCTACCGGTGCTTCACCGACACGCGCAAAATAAATACCGCGATGATTGGTGAGAATTTTTTCGCGCTTTACATAAGCGGCTTCTACTTCTCGCCAATTTTCTTCCACGAGCGAAGCTACCATTTTGCTTTCACCCAGTGCTTTTAGCCGCACCTGATTTAGATTTTCCAACTCGCGCTGGCGCTCGGGGATCTCCAGGTCGAGCTTGGTTAGCAAATTGCGTTTTGCTACCAACGCGCGACTTAAGTTTTCCTGCAACCGCATTAACACACCGTGCAAACTATCCATCTCGCGAATATCGTTGCGCATATTGCTGCCAACGGAAAATAGCCCCGCCGAATACAAAGATGCCGCTGGAGCTTTTTCCGTATTTTCTGCTTTATCAAGCTGAAGCGTTACATCGGCCACTGTCTTCAAGGGTATATCAACCGGATTTTTAGCCGCATCCTGATAGGTAACCGTCGCCAGCGACACTTTATTGTCAAATGAAGTCCAAAAATCCGCCTTAATCCCCAACTGTTCTACGTCATTGCGCGTGCTAATTTCGTCCATTAATTTCTTTGCTTTTGCAATAATCGCATCATCACCTTTAAGCCGGCTGCGCAGGCTGGCAATACCGGCCAGTGCATCCACCAGTAATTGACGCGAGGGGTCTATATGCCCCAGTACACCAAATTCCTTGGGTACAACTTGCACAATTTCCTTTACCGGCAGAACTTCATTTCTATTAAAGATTTCCTGCACCTGGGGGCGAAAATTAATTAACTCATCAATCGCACGCGATGGTTTAATGGTAACCAGGTTTTTTTCCAACAGCGTTTCTTTAGCCGGCGTAAACGTAAAATTATTTACGCCGCTAATCGCATTAAAGCCACCAATGCCGGCAAAACCCGTTAAGTCAGTTTTAAATTTATCGGCCATGATTTAGCTCTCCGTGGTTTTAACAACAGCGGAAGTAGTGAATTTCAGCTTGTCCGACAAACGGAATAATTTCAGGCCAGTGCCGTCGCCGGGTATACCGCCCGCCAGCGAAGAGAAAGACACGGTAATTGAATCCAGTTGCTGCCGCTGTGAGCTCAGGTAGTCGCGAATCTCATCAATTAGCTGATTGGTGCGTAAAATAAATTGTTCAATTTCCTCTATATCTTCACGGGTATCGATACGCCGGGCGATAAGCCCATCACCCGTAGGCAATACCGGATCGCTATAAGTTTCTTCTTTCAATTCAGCGATAACCTGATCACACAAGCTCCAGGGCCGCGGCAACTTTTTGTTATCAACCGTAAACGGATTATTGATGGGGAAACCTAATTCGCGGCAGCGTTCTATTTTTAATCCACGCAAGAGGGCCGCCGCATTTTGTGGCTTGGGCGAAATATCGGGAATAGCCAATTCACGCCGCAAGCTGCGTTCGGCAGTTAAATCCGGAAAGGCGTTATGGGGAATATGGCTGATATACAGGGACGAAAAAATTGCCTTCGTTTTTAACGTAAGATCGGCAAATTTTTTAGGTGCTCGAACTTCAATTTTGAAATACAGATTCCAATAAGCTTCCGCCCAGGCTTTGTAGGCGAGATACGCCTGGTACTGGGTTTTCACCAGATCGTCTTTCACCAGGGTTTTATCAATTTCCGGCAGATTAAATAGTTGCGGGTGATAATCGTCAGGATTCACCGCAACCATCAGGCGAATGCGATCCATTTCTGCGCCGCTTAGATCGATAACCCCACGCGCCAGTTCCTGACGCACCACCCCCAGTACACTGTTAGCTGGCACTGGCACCATTTCAATTTGCAAACCGTGCGCGGCAAATTGCAATGCAGGTCGTTGCCATTGGGTGAAATCCAGTTGACTGACTTTGCCGGCAATATTGCTAATTAATTGCTCGGGAAATTTTCCAGCGGCGGGCAAATAATCCAGATCCAACAATTCCTGTAGATTTTTTACCGGTGCAATTTCAGCGGCAGGACCATCTAACCGGAAACGTGCCGTCGCTTTGAGAATGCTATGCCAGTAATCCAACATCGCCAGCTGCACCGCATTGTCGCGTGCGAGCAGTCGCCCTGCTTGTGCATCAACCCACTCAGGTTGACCGGTTTTAATTTTTACCAGCGCCAGTTTTACTTCGTGGGGATTTTCTGCCGCGAATACGCCGGCATCCTGGTCTGGAAAATCCTCCGGTGCGAGCGGATTATTTTCCCAAGGCAACGGTTGTGTAAACGGATGCGCAACCAGCAAGGCGTTAAACACACGCATGGCGACACGCTGCCGGCTT